>CAYZUM010000042.1:0-15612 GCA_964481455.1 uncultured Methylomonas sp.
CGATTTGGAGGAATGGGATAGGGAGAATATTCCTTACACCATGCGAAGAAAGCGGTAAAAGTTCTTTGATAATGAAATCCAGATAACGGGAAATAATATAACAGATAGAATCAGCTCTTCGACAGCCTAGATCCTTGCCCAAGAACGCAAGAAAAAGTATTAGAAGCACTCTTTCGATCCAGGGATAACTTGGACGACAGAAGTCACAGAACAGGCAAGGCCCAAGCCTGTTAACAGCAATCAGAGTTTGTATCGAGATAAAAAGGACAGGCTTCAACCGGCACGTGAGACTATTTTCTCATGGATTGGTGATGAAGTTAGGCAGCGCAACCCAAACGGGAATAATACTGTCGTCTTAATTATGAATGATGGATGGTGAAAAAACGCCATGAGAAATGGGAGCCGAAATGATGGCGCCGAAAATTGTATTCAAAGACTGGATTACACGGAGATTCTGTTCACTTTTTTTCATATTTCGTGGCTAATCTTGTTTTTGAATTAGCGCTAGGGTAACCCAAAAATTCGTAAAAAGTCACTCCTGTGACCTTTTCCTGATTGAGATTGAGCCTCAAAAGAACTTGATAATGTAAAATATTTTTAGCGCGTATTGAGTCCTGATTCATCAGAGAATTTCCAGACACGCGTGATTACTAAGATATCTAATTCTTGCAATAATATTTTAGGTAACGGAGAAAAAGGAGCACTGATACTTACAATCCTCTTAGCGGCTGCATCTAGAGCAGGATATCCTGAAGACTTCCTGATCCGCAAACTATAGATACTTCCATCTGGCTTAATTCCAACATCCATTGTTAATGAACTGGAAAACCCTGGACGTTTTGCGATAGCAGGGTAGTTTAAATTACCCATACTTTCGATTTTGCGTTGCCAGTCAGTAATATACTGAGATGCTAGGTATTTATGCGCACTGACTGAGGTTACGAATTTTATCCGCTTTTGATCACTTGCTGGCTTTTGATAACGTATTTTAGCGCCTAACTCAGATACCTGCCGACGCAAAGATTCCATAGATAATTTAGGCTGACTTTTTTTATTATTTTTTTGTGTTTTATCACTCGTTTGAATTGTTTGCTCAGCAAGTTGCTGTGTCACGACTTGTTTACGAGCAACACTTTGCTGTTTAATGACTTTTTTTCGTGGCGCTTTATTGAGTTTAGTACCTGCACTTGCTACTTGCTGTACAGCAGGGGAAGGCTTATCTTTTTTATGACCCGCTCCTATCTGATTATTTTGTGCTAAAAATTCTGCTTTTTCAGGTGCTTTTTTTGCTTCTTGAGTAACCAGAGTAATGGCAATTGACCTACTGGTTTTATCGGCTTTAGGCTTGCTAAAATTCACACCTAAAATTATTAGTGCATGAATGATCGCTGCGACAATGACAAAAACAATCAGCGTGTCATGTGTCGAAAGTGGAGTGGGGTGCTGAAATGCTTGCTCAGACATGACTATATTATAAAGTTTTGGGGATTCGGGTCTCTATATGATCCATAAGTTGTGCACAAATATTAATGCCAAATTGAGCATCTAACTCCTGAACACAAGTTGGGCTAGTGACATTAATTTCAGTTAAATAATCACCAATCACATCAATCCCCACAAAAACTAGACCTTTTTCTTTTAATACAGGCGCGACCTGTTCTGCTATCCAGAGGTCCCGCTTACTTAAAGGTTGTCCTTGTGCGCGGCCACCAGCGGCAAGATTTCCGCGCGTTTCACCTTGAGCAGGAATGCGTGCCAGCGCATAAGGAATCACTTCTCCATCGACTATCAATATACGCTTATCACCTTGTTTGATTTCAGACAAATATTGTTGAGCCATAACAAAATGGGTCCCATGCTGGGTCATTGTTTCAATAATGACACTGATATTAGGATCATTTTTATGCAAATGGAAAATAGATGCCCCTCCCATGCCATCCAATGGTTTTAGTATAATATCCTGATGCTCTTGAAGGAAATCACGAAGATGCATTGCACACTGTGTGACCAAAGTTCGAGCGCTGCATTGTGGAAACCATGCAGTAAACAGTTTTTCATTGGCATCACGCAAAGATTGGGGCTTATTAAGTACATAGACACCCTCTTTTTCTGCTTGTTCCAATATATACGTTGCGTAGATATACTCCTGATCCACAGGAGGCTCTTTACGCATAATGATACAATCTAGCATGTCTAAAGCGATACTTTGCTGTGCTATCACTTGATACCAGCTAGTTTGATCACGTTTAACTTTAATCTGTTTTGTATTAGCATAGGCGTTACCGTCTCGTAAAAACATATCACCTATTTCTAGGTAATGTATTTCCCAATTTCGTGCTTGCGCTTCTAACAACATAGCAAAACTAGTATCTTTTTTGATGTTGATGTGGTCTATAGAATCCATGACCATGCCAAGTTTAATAGTCACTATATAAGTCTCTTTGATAAATGTTTTAGTTTTTGTATCATTCCCTTCATTCGAGTATAACCTGTTTTTAACTTGATGATAGCAATTATACTTCGTACTGCCATAAAGGTACTTGGTAGTGGGTCAAACCTGTGATTATTGTTTAGTTACAAGTTATGCAATAGTCCGAGATATAAGGGGTTAACGTAATAGGGAGAATATTAAAACCACAGGTTTGACCCACTACCAGGTACTTTATAGCAACTGATTATTATTGAAAAAACATCACTAATACTTTGGGTAGTCTGTAGCACATATCTTTCTTTGCCTCTCTCCAAGAACGTGGCAGACATTGTTTTCGACAAGAAACAAGCCACAATCAAATCCGAGACCATAACTTGGAGACGCATATTTTAAAATAAAAAATATATTATTATTTACATTATTAACAAAAATTGGTATAAAGACCGGCTAACTTTGAAAATAGGCACATAAGAGGTGAATCATGTCCAAAATTTGTCAAGTAACGGGTAAACGCCCTATTACTGGTAACAATGTATCGCACGCAAACAACAGAACAAAAAGGCGCTTTAATCCTAACTTACATCACCATAAATTTTGGGTAGAAAGTGAGAACCGGTGGATACGCTTAAGACTATCAACAAAAGGCATGCGTATTATTGATAAAAAAGGTATTGATACTGTATTAGCAGAAATCCGTCAACGCGGCGAAAAGGTTTAAGGAGATATAACACTATGCGCGATAAAATAAAATTAGTTTCTTCAGAAGGCACAGGACATTTTTATACAACTGATAAAAATAAACGCACTATGCCAGAAAAAATGGAAATAAAAAAATATGACCCTGTTGCACGTAAACACGTCATGTATAAAGAAGTAAAAATCAAATAATAGCATTTGATTCACTTTTGGCTACCTGGTTGAAGTCTTCTGGTTGTAACCTTAGGGAGATGGAAACAAATAATCATCCAAGATTGCTGGTCTTTTTGTCCGTCTTCTACGTTGTAGTAACCGTTTCGTAGCGAGCTATGCGCCTGTTACTACGCCTTGAAGACGAACAAAAATACTGCCCAATATTGGACGTTTATTTATTTCCAGCTCCCTTTCCCGTTATATTAACTGGCTAAGCCACGGCACCCTCTGTCATTCAGAGGTTGCTGTATTGCTTACTGATGGCTTTGCAGCTTATCAAATGCTGTTTTTAACTTTTCAGTCTGCGTATAAAGCATGATGTATTTCTTTTTAACACTCTCTAATTCAGTTGTTAATCTCTGATTTTCTGCCTTTAAGCTTAGGTTTTCAAATTCTAAATTAGTGTCAGACCCTGCGTCAGGGACACTTACTTCAATGACTAACTGCTCAGGTACTTCATTAGCTGAAGTATCCGCTTCTTCTGTCGCGATAAAGCTAACATCTTCATGTTGACTCTCGTCAATTGTAAATTTTGCCTCTCTACCACTTTGAGCCTCAACAGGTACATTTTGCATTCCTCCTTCAAGAATCTCGGCATCAATTCCATTTTTAATCAGTACAAAAGCCGCAGCCTTGCTGACCTTACCATCATCACAAATTATAATTATCTTTTTAGGCTCCTGAATTAACTCTTTTAAACTCATGCGCAAAGAAAAGAAAGGAATATTCCAACTACCACTAATATGGTGTCCATTGTAAATATCCGTGGAACGGATATCTACAACTATTGCCCTTCCTTCCTGACATTCAGTCTCCAACTGCTGATAATTAATATAGATTAAAGCTGGTTCCTTAATAAGCTTAATAAAGCGCTCCTTGTCAATACGCGCTAATATCATATCGCTTATGGCCGTAACGGTCATACTTCTGGGTTCATCAGATAACAGCGCATCTTCCCCAAATGTTTCATTTCTTCCGAGCTCCAGCAATTTTATTTCTTTTGCCCTTGATGAAGCCTTACGGCTTAAAGCGCAAAGGCCTTTTTTAATTAGATAGTAATAATCCCCAGCATCACCTTGATTAAAAATGATGGTATCCTTTTTACAATCAATATCTTCTAAGTTCATTAAGACCTGTTGCAGATTCATAGCAGGAAGGCGCTGAAAAATAGGAGACTTTAACAAAGCCGACATCCAGTCACCTGCTGGAACGCTTAGGATGTCATCTTCATTCTCTACCATATAATTATTCTCCTCTTCTATATCTTCTGTTTCTTGCTTATCAAAAGCATTTAGCTGCAAGCATGCATACCGTACATTATTCACTGCACGTGCTGAAATCTGCCTAGGGAACTGGTGTGCAATTGCAAATTTTGCGGCATCTGTACCTGCAGTGATCGTTTCTATCTTAAACTCCTCCGCTTCTAAAGAAACAGCCCCTTGTATAATATAAATAAATGAATCAGGCACCTCACCATGAGCAAATAACAAGCTTCCTTTTGGCTTTTCCCTGATATTTATTTCGGAGCATAGGCTATTATATTGCCGCGCTGGCATCGTTTCCAGCGGGAATAGTTTGCGCAACACCTGACCGTCTTCTGATTTAGGCTCTAAAGCCATGCATTTACTCTATGGTTAATTTTACTAATATAATTATCTAATTATAGTTTTAAATCCATCTTATACTAGTGATTTTTTATATTTATAGAACATTGAACAAATAGGAGTTGCAAAAGTACCCAAGCTTAAAATCATGGAGCAACTTCTTTGCTTCACACCGCCACCACGACGGTAATTTATCAGCTCATTTTTGCTGAATTCTATGTTGCTGCATTTATGACATCGCTTGCTATACACATGTTTAAGGATATTGATATTATCAAAAACTTACGCAGCATAACAACACAAGCATAAAGCGCAAAGTATATCAGTCCGCTTAGTGTAAAATATAACTAACTCTCATTTATAACATAAATTTGTCATATTCTATGCCCCAACCTGAAAACCAGTTTATTCCCCTTAATGTTGCAATACTAACAGTCTCGGATACGCGCTCTGAAGCAAATGATATCTCAGGGAAAACTCTCGTCGAAAGAATAGAAAAATCAGGGCATAAGCTATTTGCTAAAGCCATCGTACAAGATAATATTTATCAAATCCGCACAACTGTCTCAAAATGGATAGCTGACGACACTGTAAATGTTATTATTAGCACCGGTGGTACAGGTATAACAGGCAGTGATGGCACGCCAGAGGCCGTTGAGCCTCTACTAGATAAGACTCTGGACGGTTTTGGCGAAGTCTTTAGAATGTTATCCTATCATGATATTAAAACATCGACTATACAATCTCGGGCGCTTGCAGGTGTCGCAAATGCGACTTATATCTTTTGTTTGCCTGGCTCTTCCAGCGCCTGTCGCACAGCTTGGGATAGCTTAATAAGTGAACAATTAGATTTTACGACCAAACCTTGTAACCTAGTGCAGTTAATGCCTAGACTATTGGAAAAATAATGCACCCTTTGTTTCTTTTTTTAAGTACTTTAAACGCCTTTCTTGCCGTTGCGATGGGCGCGTTTGGGGCACATGCTCTTAAAATGGTTTTAACGACAGATATGCTCGCTGTTTATAAAACCGCAGTGACCTACCAAATGTGGCATGCATTGGGGTTAGGGTTAATTTCTGTATTAAGACACCTTAACCCTCAATCAAGCTTGATAAAATTTGCGGGCTGGCTTATGTTCTCTGGTATTGTTTTATTTTCCGGTAGCTTATACATCCTCAGCTTAACAGGATTAAAATGGCTGGGAATGATCACCCCACTTGGCGGAGTGTTTTTTTTAGGTGCATGGCTGTTATTGATTATTTTTTCATATAAATCCGGACAATCTCTCGAATAATTCACACACAGACGGAGTCATAGAGATAGTCTTAAATACCCACCCAACATTGATGATTTTGGTATATATCAAAACTAAATACGAAAGATAGAGCATAGTGAGTAATACACAGATGTCAGAAATTAGCCCTCAAACTATTTACCTTAAAGATTATCAGGTCCCGGAATACTTGATTCAAACAGTTGATTTGAATTTTATTCTTGAGGCTGATCATACCCGTGTTGTATCCCGCTTAACTATTACTCATAATCCGGACAACCATACCCGACACGCACCACTCCAATTATTAGGTGAACAATTAACTTTAGAGTGTATCGCACTGGATGGTGTAAAACTAACAGAGCACCAATACAAGCTTAGCAACGAATCTTTAACGATTAAAGATATTCCCCAGAACACAACCTTTACGCTAGAAATAGAAAATACTATCAACCCAAAGGCAAATAGCGCCCTGGAAGGCCTATATGTTTCAAATGATATGTTGTGTACGCAATGTGAAGCTGAAGGCTTTAGGAAAATAACATATTTTCTTGATAGACCCGATATTATGAGTCGATTCACTACGACACTGGTGGCCGACAAAACACAATACCCTGTTTTATTATCAAATGGCAATAAAATGGAACAGGGTGAATTAAGTGATAATCGACACTGGGTGACCTGGGAAGATCCGTTTAAAAAACCATGCTACTTATTTGCACTGGTTGCAGGAAAGTTAGAATGTATTGAAGACCATTTCACCACAATGAGCGGTCGTGAGATTAGCTTACAGATATATGTTGAAGCGCATGATGTAGACAAATGTGCTCATGCCATGCAGTCACTCAAAAATGCCATGCGCTGGGATGAACTGGTTTACGGGCGTGAATATGATTTAAACCTATATATGATTGTCGCCGTAGGCCATTTCAATATGGGTGCAATGGAAAATAAAGGGCTCAATATTTTTAATACTAAGTTTGTTCTTGCTCGCCCTGATACTGCCACAGATAGGGATTATGAGCATATCGAAGGTGTTATCGGACATGAGTATTTTCATAACTGGACAGGCAACCGGATTACATGTCGTGACTGGTTTCAACTGAGTTTGAAGGAAGGTTTTACGGTTTTTCGTGATCAGGAATTTACTGCAGACCAAACATCTCGAGCTGTTAAGCGTATTGATGATGTCAATATGCTACGTACTCGTCAATTTTCTGAAGATAGTGGGCCATTAGCCCACCCGATACGTCCAGAAGCCTATATAGAAATCAATAATTTCTATACTCTGACAGTCTATGAAAAAGGCGCAGAAGTCGTGCGTATGTTACATACTCTGCTAGGTAGCGAAAATTTTCATAAAGGGTGCGATTTATATTTTTACCGCCATGATGGCCATGCAGTCACCTGTGAGCACTTTGTTCTCGCCATGGAGGATGCAAATAATACGAACCTAAGTCAATTTAGGCGCTGGTATTCACAAGCAGGAACCCCTCTCTTAAAGGTAGAGCAGGCTTTCGACAAAGATCAGCAATGTTTATCATTAACCCTCAGTCAAAGTATCCCAACCCAATCCACAGCATCAGTGTTACATATCCCTGTTAAAGTCGCATTATTTGATAAGCAAGGCTCACATATAGTACCGGTAGCTAATGGGGTAACAAGCAAAGAAAATGAAGTCATTCTGGAATTAACAGAACAGACACAGACCTTTGTCTTTAATAACGTCGCTAGCAAACCAGTAGTCTCTGTGTTACGAGGTTTTTCAGCGCCGGTTAAATTAGAAATGCAGCGCCCTTTTGCAGAGCTGGCTTTTTTATTGCAGCATGATGATGATAGCTTTAATCGCTGGGAAGCAGGACAACAATTGACCGTCGCTGTTATCTTTGAATTAATTGATGCCATCAAACTAGGGCAGGAATTATGCATTCCAAACATATTAATTGATAGTTTTACAGCTATACTGCGCAGGTCCTGGACTGACTTATCCTATTTAGCCTGTTTACTTTCCCTACCCGCTGAAAACTATCTCGCTGAACAAATGTCCATTGTCGATGTTGAGCCCATTCATCAGGCGAGAAAATTTGTTAAACGTAGCTTAGCTGAGCAATTATCAATTCAGTTTACTGCCCTGTATAACGAAAACCACAAAGACGAATCAGGTGAATTAACAGAATCAGCCATCGCTAGGCGCAAGATTAAAAATATCTGCCTGAATTATTTATCTCAGTTAGAAACAGAAGCAAGTTATCAACTAGTTAATGAGCAATTTTCAACTGCGCATACGATGACTGATCAAATTGCCGCATTAAGTGCCATTGTCAATAGCAACAACCCCTCAAAAGATAGCTGTTTAGAAAAATTTTATCAGCAATGGCAGGATGAAGCACTGGTCATTGATAAATGGTTCAGTTTACAGGCTTCCAGCTCACAAGAAGATAGCTTTACAGTCGTACAGTCCTTACTAAAACATAATGCTTTTGATTTAAAAAACCCCAACAGAGTACGTGCTTTAGTGGGTGCTTTTAGTCAGGCTAACCCGCTTCATTATCATGCCCTCAATGGGCAGGGGTATCAATTTTTAGCTGATCAGGTGATCGCCTTAAATAGCCTCAACCCACAAGTCGCCTCTCGTATGGTTGGTGCATTAACACAATGGCGCAGATTTGATGAGCAACGGCAAACGCTGATGAAACAACAACTAGAGCGAATCATTCATACTGAAAATATTTCTAACGATGTGTTTGAAATTGCCAGTAAAAGTTTAATTTAATATTGAGCTTATGAACCTGCGTCGTTATATATGGAATACTGATTTTATCTCTGATAAAAAAAGAATCGAGTGGTTTCCAGCCTTTTGGTTGATGCGTATTAAAGTGCTGGATTTACACCCTGAATGGCGACATATTAGCATTAATTTACCTCAAAGCTGGATTGCAACGAATATAGGTGGCAGTTTATTTGGGGGATTCCAGGCCTGTTTAGCGGACCCCATCGCAGCGATGGCTTGCATGAAAATATTTCCTGGCTATGAAATATGGACACGCTCTTTACAGCTTGACTTCAGAGAACAGGGTTTAAGCGACCTTGAATTACGCTTTAAGATCTCTCCTGAAACAGAACAAAAAATACGCAAAGAATTAACCAGCAGAGGCAGAAGTACCCCTTTCTTTGAGTATGGCTATTATCAGACAGATGGCTCACTATGTACCGTAATAAAAGCGAGTGTTGCGATTCGCCCCAAAGGCTACAAAAAACAACCTTACCCTTCAGAGTAACGCAACTGATACCAGAGTCTCCCCATCATTTCGTGTATTACTGCTGAACTACATTGCAAAGCCGCGGCAGATGGCAAAAAGCTAAACACGCTAAGTTCATCTGACAGAGATAAAAAGGCAGTTGGTGCAGGTAAAACATGAAAGCCTTGAAATTGAAATTGTTCAACAGCCCTACGCATATGTAAGGCATGAGTCACCAGAATAATGCGTTGCACATTTTCCTTGCTTAATACTTTATGAGTATACAGGGCATTTTCTGCTGTATTTCGGCTATTTCCTTCTTGCCAGGTTACCCTTTGACTAAATTCGTTTGTCAGAGTATCCGCCATCAACTCTGCCTCAGAAGGAAGTTCCATATTGAAAACCTTACCGCCACTGACTAATACTGGTAATTGTGATTGCTTTGCTAATATTGCAGCATAGCGAACACGCAGCAACGTCCGGTTTTTTAAAGTCACTTGTTGATCATATTCCGGTGCCGGACTGCGTAAGCCGCCTCCTAATACAACAATCGCCTGAGCTGAAAATTCATCAACGGCACTGCTCTTTAAGGGAGGATAAGTTTCTTGAGTCGCAGCAAGTGCTTTTGCAACTATCGGCAAACTGAGGAAAAGTAAACCAGCAATGGAGAAGCTAATTAAAGAAGTTGCTAAGCCCCTGTTTTTTGACAGCAAAAAGAGCCCAACCAGACTTACAATCAAAAGGCTAGCAATAGGAAGTAATAAGGTTTTGATAATATATATGACAAAGATATCCATATTCTAGATAAATTGAGGGCACCTTTCATTGCACGGCTTTCTCATAAAACTTGGTATATTTTTTAATTTACATAACATAATGATATGTAAGGTTATTTATTTTTAATGTCATTGAGTTTTATTTTTCAATAATCATTTTTTATAGAAAATTAATTTTAATAAATTCTGTAATGCCTGATTTTATTGAGTTTGTAATCTGGACAAATATCATGCCAGTTTTTTATGAGAAAGCCGTGCCTTTCATTGTTGCCTAAAAGTAGTTTACACTTTTCAACCAAGCACAGGAGTAAAAAAAGCTTTAGCTTTTTCCGGACACAACAATAGCTAAAGCTATTGCCCCCTGACAAAGAAATATTTTTTGCCGAACTGCCAAAAGAAGGTACTAGCAAGAACTTAATCATTTACAAAAGAACAATCCAAACTATGGGCTGCAAATGTAGCTTATGAATAAGTCAGCTCACTATGTACTGACAACATGTATATATTAGTACTTTGTTAAAAGATAGGAGATTATTGTGCTTACCAAACGCACCGATAAAATTGATCTTTGATTTTGTCCTGACGCAAAAGAAGCACTTCAGGTCACTGCGTATTTAGATTATAAATCAGTGAGGAACTTAGGTAACTCGCAACACCCACCCACCCATCTTACTTGTCTTTTTATCCGTCTTCTTATTGATAGAAATAGTTACGTAGTCTGCTATGCGTCTATTTCTACTAATGGAAGACAAACAAAAATCCTGCGAAATATGGATAGTTTATTTATTGCGCGTTACCTTACATGAAAGAATTGGGGCATCGGTAAGCTGAGCAAAAGCCTTTGTCGTGCCCATCTTTATATAGCGTAACCGCTAAGCCGACCAATTAAAAAGGATGGTTTCCTCGCTGAATCAGATGGCTTTTAGTACACCTCATTGAATTATGGCCCCACTGCTTTCAGATAAGCATCTTTTCTAGCCAGATAATTATCTATAAAGTCTTGCATTGGCCCTTCTTCATATTCACGGATACCACTGATCACAATTTTTTTGTACCCTTTTCCTACCACCTCATCGTCCGATTTGATTTGGAAATGTAAATGCGCATTGCCGCGTTTTCCATTAATAGTTAATTCAGGCTTCAACATTTCTATTTTAGGATGAGTAAAATTTAAATGATCAAATTCCAGACACATGCTATCGTACATCACTAACGGTCGGGTCAGATTAATCATACCTCTTTGCTTTTGCATCAATGGCACCAAAACATAAGGAAAGTTATGTCCAGAAAACTCAACATAATCTCTTATCAATGCATCTATCATTGCATCATTGCTGGACTTTTCACCCTCTCGCTCTACCTTGAGAATAGTTTTATTATTGCTGCCGTTGATATCAAAATGATCCTCTTCAGTCACAGGAAAATCCACAGTAATATTGTGACCTAACATACCCGTAAATTTGAAGTTCATCGTTTTACTTAAACCATATTTTTCTAAAACGATGGCAAAAAGCAAATCGCCCGGTACACAAAATCGCTTGGAGTCCACATCATGCAAAGGATTAAAATCACCAGCTACTTCTTTAGCAAACAAACTCCCTTGTTCGGCTGTAATCACTGTACAATCATTAGATCCTGAATAATATTTTTTTAACATATCTTCTTCATTAATATAGTAAATTTGTGCTATCACACTCTATTGCCCAGAATTCTATTCCACCTGCCACTAGAGTTAAAGGGGCAAAGTAAAATCAATTTTCAGCAACTACAATGAGTCGGTAACCAACCGTTGAACATACTGCTAACTTAATTCGTTCAAACCTAGATAGGCACTTACGTCCATGATACTTTGTGACTTCAAGCAATACAAATTCTTTTGGTATATATTTATCAGTCAACCTTCGCCTTACCTAAAGGAGCTGGAAATAAATAAACGTCCAATATTGGGCAATATTTTTGTTTGTATTCAAGGCGTAGTAACAGGCGCATAGCCAGCTACGAAACGATTACTACAACGTAGAAGACGGACAAAAAGACCAGCAATCTTGGATGATTATTTGTTTCCATCTCCCTAAGCTTGAACCTGAGCATCAACATTTTGCTTCTTTTATGGGTAGTGGGTCAAACCTGTGGTTTTAATATTCTCCCTATTACGTTAACCCCTTATATCTCGGACTATTGCATAACTTGTCACTAAACAATAATCACAGGTTTGACCCACTACCCTTTTATGATCTCATTGCCTAATCCAGCTAACGTGCTTATTCCTGCTTTCTGGTATTTTTCTCCAGATTAGCCTTACATCAGATTTCTGCCGATCCTCTAGGAGACTGTCCAAGAATAGAAAAGCTACTGCGGAAAAGCCCTTTTGGGCAGCTTTCTCGATCATTTTCGTTAAAGAGCACACACTTCGCCTCAAATGATCGAAAAATCTGACTCAAAATGGCTTTCCCTCGCGACGGCTTCTATTCTTGGACAGCCTCCTAGGGGGAAAATGAACAATTTTATTTAGTTGATAATTGTTGTGGCTACGCATTTAAGAAGGGACATACGACAGGAGTGAAAGAGCTTTATCTGTTTCCGAATGCACTCCTCCATAGTCTAGTGAATCGCCATTGTCCCGTCTTAAGCTTGTAGCCATTGCTGTGCCATTCCAAAACTCACATCATATGTAAGAAATTTATCCAACGGTTTCGTTTACATCGAAAATAACATTCCTTAATATTGAAATCGATATACGTTATTATACTCAGAAAACGACAGAACAAAACTAAAGAGGTCATAAATGGCTGCCCTGTATTGCAAGAATTTTTTGATCGTAACATACAGAAATCTTTCACCCATATCTCCAGCTTTTATTTAAGGCTGTCTAATGCCTCTAACTCTGATGGAATCTGGACATTCCACACAAAACCAGGTTCACGGACTCAATGGAATCTATGCTAGGCTGTCGAAGTACTGACTCTAGACGTTAACATGAATTTCTCTTTTTAGATGTTCCTTGTTTTGAACATTATTAGCATAATATTAAAAAATAACTATCTGGGCAATATTTTATTATTTTAAATTAGTGACTTATATTTTTTTAAAATTCTCATTTTATTTAAAATATCAATACAAAAGCCGAGAAAAAATTAAGGACAAAAGGCTGATAAAATAGAGGTTAATAAATAATTTTTTCCTAAGTCATTGATTGGTGGTTGGGTGGTAAAATAAAAGGGGGTTGAAGAGCCTGTTTTTTTTCGATACTTTTCGTTTTTAAAAACCTTAAGCCATTGAATTTAAACAATATCTACAGCCTAGAGCCGTCCCCATTAACTCAAAATAATCAGGGTAAGATTAAATTAAATTAGATTGATAACGGAAATTGCTTGAACTCAGTACTTGTTCATCAACCCGTAGAAACGCCCACATTAATGTTGTATAGAAAACTCCCAATGGAAATTCAAACCACTATCGAAAAGTGACTCAATTCAACCCACCTGCCGCCAAATGCTTCGGCTCAAGAATTTTCTCCAACTCTTCTCGAGAAATATCGGTCATTTCTGCTGCAACATCAACAATAGGACGCCCTTGTTTATAGGCTGATTTAGCTACTTCAGCTGCTTTTGCATAGCCAATAATCGGATTTAACGCAGTAACCAGTATCGGGTTTCTTGCCAAGGCAGCTTGTAAATTTTCTTCACGCACACTGAAATCAGCAATCGCGGTATCTGCTAAAACCAAACTAACTTGACTAATAATGTTTATACTCTGCAAAATATTATAAGCAATCACTGGCAGCATAACATTTAACTGGAAAATGCCTGCTTGTCCCGCGATAGTAATTGTGGCATCGTTGCCAATCACTTGTGCAGCAACCATTGCTGTTGCTTCAGGAATAACCGGGTTAACTTTTCCGGGCATAATGCTACTTCCGGGTTGTAACGCTGTTAATTCAATTTCCCCTAAACCTGCAAGGGGACCGCTATTCATCCAGCGTAAATCATTAGCAATTTTAGTTAAACTGACTGCGATAGTTTTTAATTGCCCAGATAGTTCAACAATGGCATCCTGGCAACTGAGACTTTCGAAAAAAGAGTCATTTGGGCTAAAAGCAATATCAGTCACTTTACTCATTGTATCGGCAAACTTTTGTGCAAATTCTGGGTGTGCATTAATGCCCGTACCAACTGCCGTCCCCCCTTGTGCTAGTTTTTGTACTCTCGGTAAAGCGCTATTAACGCGAGCAATGCCATTACGAATTTGTAATGCCCATGCACCTAACTCTTGTTCCAGCGTCATCGGCATAGCATCCATTAAATGGGTTCGCCCAGTTTTTGTATACTCTTTACAAGCGCTAGCTTTGGTTTCGATAGTTTTCGCTAAATGCTCTAATGCAGGCAATAACTGGCGGCGACATTCTATCGCAGTACTAATATGTATTGCAGTAGGAATAACATCGTTACTGCTTTGTCCCATATTGACATGATCATTCGCACCTACTGACTCAGAACTAATGTCAGAAGCAAGATGCGCAAGTACCTCATTTACATTCATATTGGTACTAGTCCCCGAACCTGTCTGAAAAATATCGATCGGAAATTGTTCGGCATATTCTCCCTGAATGATCTGTTCGGCAGCCTGAGCAATTGCATTAGCTCTATTATCATCCAGTAAACCCAAGTCTAAATTAACGTTAGCTGCTGTCTGTTTAATCAAGGCAACCGTTTTAATAAAAGCGGGAGGCAAAGTGAGTCCACTGATAGGGAAATTATTAATTGCTCGCTGAGTTTGCGCGCCATATAAGGCATCTTCGGGCACTTTCAATTCACCCATGCTATCTTTTTCTATTCTATAGTGAGTATTCATTTTTTTCAGTAGTCGTTATAGAGCGAACTTTATAGTCCGCTACTCATTTATCAGGTGAAACAAGCGGACTAAGGTAACTCGCAACAAATACCCCACCCATCTTTGCTAGTCTTTTTGTCCGTCTTTCGCGTTGTAGAAATAGATAATTTGGCTCCCCACCCCAAAAGAGGTGGTAATATAATTGCTCTCAAACAAGATATATTTAAGGAGTCCTAACTATGAAGAATACTACAGTTGGTGTTGATTTGGCAAAAGAAGTCATTCAAGTTTGTATTGATACAAACCAAAAAGTGCATTCCAACAAGGAAATGACACATCACGAATTTCTTCTCTGGCTTTTTAAGACAAGCCCCACCACGATTATATTTGAAGCCTGTGGTACATCAAGAAACAAAAGGCTATTGAAGTGGGGCATGAGGCGCGCCTTATTTCAGCGAAGCTGGTAGCAACTGTCAGGCAAAACCAGAAAACAGACAAACAGGCGCGCCATGCTACTTCGTGAAATTCAGGGACTCCTGTCACCTTCATT
>CAYZUM010000043.1:0-15591 GCA_964481455.1 uncultured Methylomonas sp.
CATCCCACCCCTTAAAGGGCTGCTATCCAGGAATTTATTTTCTGAAAGCCTATAAGGGAGATGGAAACAAATAACCATCCAAGATTGCGGGTCTTTTTGCCCGTCTTCTACGTTGTAGTAACCGTTTCGTAGCTAGCTATGCGCCTGTTACTGCGCCTTGAAGACGAACAAAAATACTGCCCAATATTGGACGTTTATTTATTTCCAGATTCCTAAGCTTGAATAGTCTGAGGTCCAAATGCATAAGTCATTAAATCCCGATTCCTTAGTTTATTTCATGCGCGTTCGCATTCCTTAACACCCCATGCTCAAGATTAAACCAGTTTAAAATACAAGCGCTCTTACACAACTATTCAGCCTGAAAATGCGTATCAATCACTGAACTCTGCTCATTTCGATTAATCTGCAAATGCGTTGGGTACGCGAAAGATAGATGATTTTTTTCCAGAATATCTGCAATATTAAATAAAATATCCTGCTTTACTTCTAACCATTTTGCCCAGTTTACAGTTTTAGAAAAGCAGTAAATCAAAATATCAATCGAAAAATCGTTATAACGATCTAAAAAAACTAGTTGCGTCGCTTTCACACCATGCAAATCTTCCTGAGACAAATATTTATACCTTGCATTTTCTGATAAATGTTTTTCTTTAGGGCTTGCGATATCCGAGTGCTCTTCTAACATTTTCTTAATATCGTCTAAAGCCTGACGAATATCGTCCATATTACTTTCATAGGTAACACCTATATGCATTTTAATACGCCGTCCCACTGATCGACGATTCCAGTTTAAAACACTGGCTGTTGATACCAGCGAATTTGGCATAATAATTAACGCATTATCAAAAGTTCTCACCGTCGTACTGCGCAAACCAATTTCAACCACCGTCCCTTCTATATCATCAATTTTTATCCAGTCACCCATTTTAAAAATACGATCAATCATAATATTAAGGCCACCAAAGAAGTTGGACAAACTATCTTTTGCAGCCATTGCAAATGCCAGACCACCAATCCCCAGCGTTGAAAGAATTGCTGTAATATTGATGCCTAAATGGCTTAAAACTAGAGTAATAGCAATTAATATCACAATACCTTTGAACACTTTGATACACAATATTAATAACTCTTTACTGTACACCTTATTTTTTTTATCAGCTGAATAAAAATGTACCGTGACAACACTATCAATTAAATTAAAGAGTAAAAAAACATATAAGCCGCTGTATATAATATATATAAAATAATCGAGGGTTATTTTCATCTCGGTTTTATATAACAATGCGTTCATTGCCAAGTCAATCCCGAAAAAAAGCAGTAAATATAAAATAGGCTTGTGCATACTGACAAACACCAGTTCTATATTTTCTACTTTGCCATCATTTAAAATAAACCGTTCAACAAGGTGATTACTCGCTCTAAAAACGAACGGATAAGTAATCATGGTTAACAAAATAATACAAAAGGACACTATCACTCCCCCCATATCAATCCTCAAAGGTGCAATCTTAAAATTAAATTCTCTAAAGACTTCGATACTGTTAAAGTACGAAATAAAGGAGATGAGTGATATTTTCTGAAAAAAACTAGTGGTTACAATCGTGTCTGGATTAACTAAAACATATTCTAGAAAATCGAGATACACCGCATTAATTTTCAATAAAGCACTATGGTTTTTTTCAACATCAAGATAAATGTCACTTTCACCTATCAGGGGAATAGGTGTTACTTTAATATTTTGCTTAATAACTTTTATTCGCTCTCTGGTCTCCTGAACTATCTCTTTTTTAGATTTATAGTTCCGACTGGCCTCAACTAAATAAACAACAAACGCCCCTATTTCACGTTTTGTCAAAATATAATCAATATCAAACTGATCTCGCTGTACTGCGACTACATTTCCGCGAGAACGGTTAATACTAATTTTCGACTGCAATATTTCTAATTCATCTTGGCCAATATTCTGCACATCATAATCAATAAATGAGCCACGAATAACCAACAGCAGGCTGTTAAACTGGCTATTTTTATCTTGAATAAAAGATTGTAACTGTGCATCATTATCATTTTGGGCAATTTCCTGATTAATCGCAGTCACTTTTTTAAAAATATCAGTAATGGCCGTATACTTATTTTCAGCATCTGCTATTAACGAAAAAGGGATAAACAATAGAAACATCAATAACAAAAAACCAGGTAACTTGTTTAGCATTATATTCTCAAATTATTTGACTGCTTGACTAAGGCAACTCGCAATAAATAACCCACCTATGCCTGTCTTTTTGTCCGTCTTCTGTGTTGTAGAAATAGTTACATAGCCTGCTATGCACCTATTTCTACTAATGGAAGACGAACAAAAACCCTGCGTAATATGGGGTGTTATTTATTGCGCGTTACCTAAAAGGTCATACTACTCTTAACTTGCATCGTTCTCTAGCAAGCCTCTTAAATAGCGAAATAATAGGCGTGAAGATTTAGGCGGCTTCTCAGTGGCTATTTCCTTTTTAGCATTGCGGATCAATTGGCGCATATGCTGAACATCTGCCTCTGGGTATTTGCTTAAAAACTCAGTGAGTACTTGCTTATCATCTGATAAAAAACGATCTCGCCATCGCTCTAGCTGGTGTAATTCACGAGCTGCATGAGCGCTTTTTGCCTTGATTTTATCTAGTTTTGCCACCACAGGCTCAATGTCTAATTTGCGCATGGCCGCTGTAATAAATTTCATTTGCCGCTTACGCGCCCCTTTTAAAGGCATTTTTGTTGCTTCAATGATCGCCAGAAAAATATTGTCAGGTAATTCAAGCCGCTCTATCTGTGCGGGCGCTAATTGCGTTATTTCCTCACATATCTCGTGTATAACGGCAATATCACGCTTTATTTGAGATTTATTTGGCCTAATCGCCCAGGTTTCTTCTTCCAGCTCCTGGTCTGTCAATTCATTCATATTAAACCATCATGATTAAAAAAATAACAAATAGTACCACACCTCCGATAGGCACTAACGCTCCTAACCAATCTTTAGGTGCTGCCTTACTTTGCTGCAATGTAACCTTAATTCCAGGCCCCATCCAGAAGATCAATCCAAGTGCCATGACCCCTAATAATACGTTTTCCCACACTTCTAATTGCATTCTTTCCCCTCATTAAATTTGTAAAACTGGCCTGCAAGCGTTTGCACATTTGATTCATAAACAACTATCGCTAACAACCCTTGTTCCTAAGCTCTACTTAGGAATAAGTACGAAATAACTTGAGCAAGTTACAAATCTGTAGGATGGGCAAAGCGACAGCGTGCCCATCAAACTATGCCTGACAGGTTAATGTCTGTACTTTTTAAAGATGGGCACGAAAAAGACCTTTGCCCATCCTACTTTGCGCATATTATTTCATGCACGTTCCTGTCATAACCATGTCAATACCTAATTTTAACTATTATTACTTAGGAAAGAGAATTTAATAACATGTGCATTGATTGCTGTCCACTTACCGGAGCTTGAAATATGCACAATCTCTGTGTAGGTTGCGGGTGAGGTACGAACCCCAACATGACGCCGCTAACTAGATTACTGATTCTCTCCCTGTTGTAAGCAACTGGGTTTTGCGATGTGTGCTATCCCTTGTTGGGGTTCGTACCTCACCCACAACCTACACTTAAAATAATAGCTTGAATGGCTTGGAATTTAAATGCACACGTTATTAAATCTCCATTCCTTAGGAACGAGAATTCACTTTCAGTCTATTCTTTTCATTTTCGGTCGTTTAATTTATTGCATCATACGTTACACGCCACAAGCTAATCAAATAAATCCATTTGTCGAAAATAACGTGTTTGCTTTTCCAGTGTTGACAAAGTAATACCCAATAAACGTATTTTACTTCGGCCTATCCTGTCTTTATGCAATAAAGTTCTAAATACATGCGTATTTAAACCCTGATTTTTAATCGGTGTATTAATCGTTAAACTCCGCGTGATCTGGCGAAAATCATGGTATTTTATTTTTATTGTTAAGGTTCGTGCATACATTTTTTTTAGATGTACTTTTGATAAAGCTTTTTCCAGTAATTGTGTGAGTTGCTGATAAATTTCACGACTCTCGGTGAGATCCTTTGCATAAGTTGTTTCTGTCCCTATCGACTTACTTTCACGATGAGTATTGAGGGGTCTGTTATCTACCCCTTCCGCAATTTGATAAAAAAACAAGGCTGATTTTCCAAAATGCTGTTGCAAAACCGGCAAAGAAAACTGTTTTAAATCAGCGCCATTTTGTATTCCTAATTCATGCATCTTTTGTTCAGTCGCTTTACCCACACCCTGAAATTTCCCTATTGGTAATTGTTCTATAAACGCAATTCCTTGGTCTGGTGTAATTAGAAACAGTCCATCTGGCTTATCCATATCAGACGCAATTTTAGCCAGAAATTTATTATAAGATATGCCAGCAGATGCCACTAACCCGGTTGCAGATAAAATATGTTGCTTTATTACAAGTGCAATACGCGTAGCAGAACCTTCACACAAGGTACTATTACTGACATCTAGATAGGCTTCATCTAATGAAACAGGTTCTACACGAGATGTGTATTGATCAAAAATCTGACGAATAATGACAGAGGCTTGTTTGTATTTTTCAATATTAGGTTTTACAAATATAGCCTGAGGGCATAAGCGAAATGCTCTGGATGATGGCATAGCAGAATGGATGCCGTACTTTCGTGCTTCATAACTACAGGTGGCAACAACACCTCGACTATTCGGTGCGCCACCGACAATGATAGGTTTATTCTGGTACTTTGGATTATCTCGTTGTTCAACCGCTGCAAAAAAAGCATCCATATCTATGTGTATGATTTTACGCAACGGAATAGACATGACTTTATTTCAAGTACGGATATTACACCGTAATGTTTAAGATAAGTTGCTTAAGGAATAGGACTTTTATAACCTGCACATTTTTGTGTCTTTATGTCCGTCTTCTTTGTTGCGTAAAGAGTTACGTAGTCTGCTATGCGCCTATTTACGCGCCTCGAAGACGAACAAAAAACCTGCGTTAAATGCACACGTTATTTTAGTCCCATTCCTAAGCAAGAATACATATTTTTTAGCATCCTTCCTTTAGCCATTTACGCTTTTGCAGGAGTGCAATAGCTTTAGCTATTGCTGTGCACGGAAAAAACTAAAGCTATTGACTCCTACGCAGTTTTAAAACTTAACCATGGCAACGTCTATCTATAAAAATGGAAAATACAAATTTTTCCATAAAAATCATGACTATGCTTTTCAGTGTGCCGGCCTGCACCCTAAAGGGCATGACGTTAAAAATAGAACCTTCATTTACTTCCTGCTCTTCATGGTAAAAAGGAAATTGCTAAACAGCGTGTAGGGTGAATAGCGTCAGCGTTTTCCACCATGATTCCGAAATGCCGTAAAACGCTAACGCTATTACGGTCTACTCGCTAAGTCCTTATTACTAATAACACCTTCTGTTAATCCCCAGGCGGAAAAAGGAAAAGGCACTTCATCGGTATTAAACGTCATAAACAGCATTATATGATACAAATATCCCGCTAATTGCTGACCGAAACCTAAAATATGCTGATTAGTGTTACCTGTTAATAATGATGCTGCAATTTGCAGTAATACCACAACCCATATCAAGGTTCGTACCACACCTGCGATCACTGCAAAAATCAGAATAAAACCAATACGCTTCCAAGTACCCACTTGCTTAAGATTTTCTTGTAACTTTTCTTCCATTACTGATTAACCTCTGTTCATTACATCACGTAAGTCAAGTGCCGCTGCGCTGGCACGTGATACATAGCTTGCCATGGCCAATGAATAATTCGCTGAAATACCATAGCCATCTCCATTCAAGATAACCGGACTGGTAATCGGTGCCAAAGCATTTTCCATCTCCTGAATCATGATCTCGACGGTATCCATTGCGCGTTTATCTTCTAAAATCAGTCTAAAATCATGCTTAACGGCTTTTAAAATATGTAACAATGCCCAGCAAGAACCTCGTGCCTGCCAGAATTCATCATCCAGCATCATCCAGCTCGTCTGAGAAATCGCCGCTGACTTTTCTTGCTGAATGTCATAGGCTTCATAGCGGTCAGTACTGGCAGCCAGGCGTGTCGAAATCCCTCCCAGACGTTTAATGATAATCTCTATGTACTGCCATAGATTATCCGCCCTGGAATAAAAGTGCCCAGGATTTTTATCAGTCGGATCTGCTAAGCGGCGCATATAAGAATGTAATGCCTCTATCCCCTTTTCATATTCTGCTTCTGTCGATGGCAAAGCCCATGAGTTACGCTCATAATAAAAATAGGGTTCAGCTCTGGCTAAGTCTGGGTCTTCAGCTGACTGGGATTGCGCACGCGCCAAGTGATTTCTTAAGGCAGAGGCACCATCACGCAACATAATCAGTGCACCATACTCCCAGCTAGGAATATTATCTAGCATGACGCCAGGAACACCGACATCATTCGTTAAATAACCACCTGGCTTATAAAGCAATGTTTCGGCAATGTGCACCAGAGTATTACCAAACACATAACCATCAGGATACACATAGCCGTCAGGTGAATTCGCATCAACTCCATTCTTTTCCTGTGTAGCCTTGGCGTATGCAACCACATCGAAAGGCTTAGGCTCTATACTCCAGTAACCCGCTAACACCACGACACCTATGACGGACATCGCGGCTAAAACACCGATAAGCCATGCAAACCCTTTCGATTGTGCCTCATGCGAAAAATCGCTTGCTGCCATTTTATTATCCTATTCAATGAATGTGTGAAGACTCCAAACCCAAACAAATAGGCTCAAAGAACTATCTTTTACTATCCTGTTAAAAATACTCTTTATAGTACCATTCTTTAGGACTGATAGGCAGTGATTAATCTGCTAAGAAAATAATTTAATTAGATTTTTTGGCTCGCGGGTGAGCCTTATCGTATACTTCCGCCAAATGCTGAAAATCTAAATGTGTGTATATTTGAGTCGTACTTATATTTTCATGGCCCAGTAATTCTTGCACAGCTCTTAAATCCTGACTAGCTTCCAGGAGGTGCGTGGCAAAAGAATGGCGTAACATATGCGGATGAACGGGCCCAGGAATACCTTTTTTTAAACACCATTGCTGTAAGCGTAACTGGATATTACGATTTCCGATGCGTTTCCCTTTTGCGCTAATAAAAAGCGCATTTTCTTTGACATTAACTGCTGGCCTGAGCTTCAGCCATTGCTGTAAAGCCTCAACCGCTTTTTTGCCTATCGGTAACATGCGTGATTTCCCCCCTTTACCGTTTGTCACAATGAGTTGTTTATCGAACAAATCCAAGTCCGCTAAATTTAATGAACTCAGTTCATTCAAGCGTAAGCCTGAAGAGTAAAATAGCTCAAACATAGCTACATCACGCACCTCCAATACTGAATTAGCTCCAGCATCCAGCAAGCCACTCACCTGGTCTACATCCAGTGTTTTAGGAAGCTTCCTGGCTTGTTTCGGCGCCTTAACATGCAGTGCCGGGTTATTATCTACCTGCCCTGTTTGCATTAAAAATAAATAAAAGCTACGCATCGCAGAAAGTTCACGCTGCAGACTTTTACTACTTAAGCCTGAGCGATGACGTTCAGCAATATGTTTAAGTATATCTGCTGCAGTGACGGCTCCCCAGGATTCAATTTGATGCTGAGTACAATACTCGGTTAAATACTTTAAATCTCGTTGATAACTCTTCAACGTGTGCTCTGAGGCGCGCCTTTCAACCTTCAGTTGCTGTAAAAAATCGAGCAATTGTTGACTGTCATTCATCAGCACAGCTTATGCTTTCTTTAAAAGGGTCGCTAGTCGAGTGCCTATTATTTCACTCATTTGCGTTAAAAATAAATGCCCCATACTAGAATGAAAGCGCTGTTCATCACGACTACCAATGGCGACTAACCCATCGATTTCAGTAAATGCCATAGGAATAATGACGCACGACTTCACTTCCAGAGCATTATCACCAAATAGAAACCGGGCTTGCGCTAATGTGGGCCGTCCACAGCTAGCCTGATTGCTACCCATCTCGTTTACAAAATGAACCAATCCTTTGCATTCCGGTTCGACAAATAAATTGGCTAATGCAAACTGGCTCTGGTCAGCGCGAATAACCTTAACGGTAAAAAAATCAGCTAAAAAGCATTCCGCCAAAACCACATTCAAATTTTCAATCGCCATCTCTAATGTGTCTGCTTCTAAGACTGCCAAGGTTAGCTCATGCATCTTATTTGCTGAGCTATCATTATCTCGCGCGACTTTAATCAAATTATTGAGCTGCGCTTCCATTTCATCATGGCGCTGGCGAAATAGATCTAATTGTTTGCTAATTAGCGAGACTGCATTACCACTAGGGTGAGGAATTCTAATATCCTCTAATAATGCGAGATGCTCATTAAAAAACGCTGGATGTGCGCGCAAATAAGCAGCAACATCAACTGCATCAAGTTCATTCATAATTCCATGCTTCCTTCAAATACACTTATAGCGGGACCCGTCATAAAAACAGGATGACCACGCCCTTGCCAATGGATTTTGAGCGTCCCACCAGGTAATTCAACAGCAACATCACTACTCAGTCTGTGTTGCTCAATTCCAATAACAACTGCTGCACATGCCCCACTACCACACGCTAGAGTTTCCTTTGCTCCTCGCTCATAAACCCTTAATTTGATAGTATTGCGGTCAAGTACCTGCATAAAACCAATATTAGCTCTTTCTGGAAAAAAAGGGTGACTTTCTAACGCCTGCCCCAACTCATTGACATTCGCTGAAGCCGTATCAGTTACCAATAGTACTGCGTGAGGGTTACCTAATGATACCGCACCAAATTCTTTTGCTACACCCTGTACATTAACGCTGTATTTTTTTTCTTCCTGCGCAACATCAAGCGGAATCAAGGCAGGCTTATGTTGCGGCACTCCCATATTAACAGTGATTAACCCATCGTCATCAAAAATAAGTAATAGCTGTCCAGAATGGGTATCCACTAAAATTTGATTTTTAGCAGACAGTTTCTTTTCCTTTACAAAGCGAGCAAAACATCGCGCACCATTACCACACTGTGCGACTTCGCTTCCATCGGCATTAAATATTCGATAACAAAAATCAGCATCAGAACCACTTGCCTCTTCAACCAGTAACAGCTGATCGCAGCCAACCCCAAAATGACGATCAGCAATAAAGCGTATCTTTTCTGGTGTTAAAGAAATTTTCTGTCGAATAGCGTCAATGACAACAAAGTCATTCCCCAGGCCATGCATTTTTGTAAATTCAATTCGCATCAAACAATTTTCTGTCAATTTAAACCAATGTAGAGCGGACTTCAGTCCGCAGTTTCCAATCATTAAGGTAACTCATCAATAATAACCTACCCATAAAATAAAAATGGATACGCGTATTTGTAGCACTTTCAGTCTATTCTTATATCACTGGAAGTCGTTTATTGAGTGCGCCTTAACTAGGAATGTGACAATTTAACTTGTCTTTTTGCTCGTCTTCTTTGTTACGGAAACCGTTACGTAGCTCACTATGCGCCTATTTTCACGCCTTGAAGACGAACAACAACCCTGGGTCAATGCAGACACCATTTCATTTCTATTCTCTAAGGTGCGTAGCACTAGTGCTATTAAGGTAATAAACTCTCCCCGGCCCATAATTGCGCTATTTTTTCACGCTCTCTAATGAGATGTACTGTCTCACCGTCAACCATAATTTCTGCTACTTTGGGGCGTGAGTTATAATTTGAACTCATAGTAAAACCATAGGCTCCAGAAGACCGAATGGCCAGCAAGTCCCCCTGTCTCAATGCCAAGGAGCGCTCTTTCCCCAGAAAATCTCCTGTTTCACACACAGGCCCCACGACATCCCATTCTTTTAGTGGTTCCTGACTCCCTAACTGAACAGGAATAATCGCTTGCCATGAACTATACAGCGAGGGACGCACTAAATCATTCATTGCCGCATCAACAATCGCAAAGTTTTTATATTCTGTCGGCTTTAAATACTCAACCTGAGTCACTAAAATGCCTGCATTCCCTGCGATTGCCCGTCCTGGCTCAAGCAAAACTTCTAAATTATTCTCACCAAGACGCTCCAAAATAGAGGCAACATATTCAGCTGGCTCAGGAGGAACTTCATCCTGATAACAAATTCCCAGTCCTCCGCCTAAATCCAGATGTTGTAATTCTATGCCTTCAGCCTTTAAAGTATAGACAATTTTTAGCACTCGGTCTAAAGCATCTAAAAAGGGACGTGTTTCAGTGAGTTGTGAGCCGATATGACAATCAATACCGACTATCTGAATGTGCGGCATGACCGCCGCACGTCGATATTCATCCAAAGCCCCCCCAATATTAATACCAAACTTATTTTCTTTTAGGCCAGTGGAAATATAAGGATGGGTTTTAGCGTCAACATCGGGGTTTACCCGAAAAGAAACGGGCGCAATGACACCTAACTCTCCGGCAATCTGATTAATTCTATCCAGCTCACCTTTCACTTCGATATTAAAACAGCGTATCCCTACTTTTAAAGCCACTCTAATTTCATCTTCTCGCTTTCCCACGCCGGAAAAAACGACTTTTTTAGGGTCGCCTTTTGCGACAAGAACTCGCTCTAGTTCACCCAGCGAAACAATATCAAACCCAGACCCTAAACGCGCCAGAATATTTAAAATAGCAATATTAGAATTCGCTTTAACAGCATAACAAATTAAGTGAGCCTGGTCTTCGAAAGCGGCATCAAACGCATTCCAGTGACGTTCAAAGGTTGCTCTAGAATAAATATAACAAGGCGATCCATACTCCGACACAATCTCTGCAACAGCGACTTCTTCCGCAAAAAGCTTATTTTCACGATAATTAAAATAATCCATTAATACGCCTCGCTCTCTGGGTCAATGTTTTCTTCCGGGGTGCTTTCTATCTGGGGGTTTTCTATCGGCATAAACAAAGGGCCTTGCTGCCCACAAGCCGTTAATATAAAGCAAAATAATATGAAGGTAATTCTTTCTTTTCTTATCATAGAGTGAAGTGTATTCTTGCATCAAGCGTAAATTATTGAAGGTAGCCAGGTCGCTAGTATCGGAAAATACGCCAGAATCCCCAATAGCAATAACTGTATAATGATAAACGGCATAACGCCTTTATAAATCTGGCCGGTAGTTACCTCGTCAGGCGCGACACCCCGTAGATAAAACAAAGCAAAACCAAAAGGCGGCGTTAAAAACGAAGTTTGTAAATTTAAAGCAATCATAATACCTAACCAGACTGGGTCAACTCCCATCGCTAACAAAACGGGCCCGACAATAGGCACAATCACAAAAGTGATTTCAATAAAATCCAGAACAAAGCCCAGTAAAAACATCACCAACATCACGCTGAACAAGGCTCCTACTTTACCTCCAGGCAGATCAGATAATAACTCAATAATGAGCTCATCACCTTCAAAACCTCTAAACACTAATGAAAATAATGCAGCACCAATAAGAATCATAAACACCATGCTGGTAATTTGCGTGGTATTTTGCATCACATCCTGTAATATCTGTTTATTTAATTGACCACTTATCAAAGCCAGAAATATCGCCCCCACTGCACCAACAGAAGCCGCCTCGGTTGGCGTTGCCAAACCTCCGATAATTGAACCCAGAACCGCCAATATCAGGCCTAATGGTGGCAGTAAGCTCTTAAAAATACGCCGATAAAAACCTGCTTTACGCTCTGCCACTCTCTCTGGTTTCGGTAATAGATCTGGATGTAACCATGCTGTTACAGCAATATAAATCATATAGAGTGCAACGAGCAATAAACCGGGGATTAACGCACCGGCAAATAAATCACCAACGGAAATAGTTTCCGGCGCAAAAATCCCTATCTCTAACTGCGCTTGCTGGTAAGCAGTTGATATCACATCCCCCAGTAATACCAACACAATTGATGGCGGGATAATCTGTCCCAATGTCCCTGAAGCACAAATAATGCCGCAGGAAATGGCAGGGTCATAACCACGCTTTAACATAGTAGGCAAAGATAATAAGCCCATAGTGACCACTGTAGCCCCTACAATTCCGGTACTGGCCGCCATTAACATCCCCACGATGGTAACTGCCAACCCCAGGCCACCATGCAATGACCCGAATAATTCTGACATCGCTTCCAGTAAAGATTCAGCAATCTTAGCCCGCTCCAGCATGACTCCCATAAAAACAAATAAGGGTACCGCGATCAAAGTTTCATTATTCATAATGCCAAATAAGCGATTTGGCAAGGCGGTTAAAAAATCTGCATCAAAGTTACCGAGTTGCAGCCCTAATAAGGCAAACATCAAAGCTGTCCCACTGAGCACAAAAGCAACCGGGTAACCTGATAGCAACACAATAAAAACAGCTAGAAACATCCACAGAGCCATATAACTACCCATGCTTGCCCCCCTGTTCCACGAGACAGACGATCTTACTCATCAATAGAGATAGGCCTTGTAAAATCAACAAGCCAGACATGAATAGCACCGTGGTCTTGAGTAGATAGACATAAGGCAAACCCCCTGAGTTTCTTGAGCTTTCTAAAATATCCCAGGAATTTAGTACATACTCCCAACTACTGTAGAGAATAAAGCCGGCGACTGGCAGTAATAGAAACAAAGTCCCCAACAAATCAATCCAAGCTTTAACCGTTGGCGTACAGCGATGGTAAATAATATCCACTCTTACATGCCTATCATGCTTCAAGGTATAGGCTGTACCCAACATAAAAATCACAGCATGCAGGTAAACAATAGATTCTTGCATCATCACCCAACTGAGGTCAAACAGGTAACGCAATACGACAATACAAAATGTAGTGAAGACTAAAGCGAGCACTAACCAGGACACAAAACGCCCTACACGTTCATTAAGTGAGTCAATGGCATGTATGCTATGCTGAAAAAAAGGCATCAATAAGGACATAAACAATCTGAAATTCGGTAAAAATAACGAAACAGACTATTATACTGTATAACCCTGTAGAGCGGATTTCAGTCCACAACACTTACTGCCTATAAACTGGATTGAATGCAGCGAACCAAGGGAAATGGAAAAAATAATTTTCCGCTCCTGCCAGGCGTATCGCCTCCTTTTTCGTAGGCTGGAATGGCACTATAGCGTTTTCCGACATTTTTGGAACCCTTACCAAAAGTGGAAAACGCTAACGCTATTCCAGCCTACGCACCATGCCTATTAACGGCTAAAGATGTTAGTCCATATTCAAAAGAAACGCATGCAATTGTTGAATCATTTTAGACAAGCCATAAAATAGCAGATAACTCGATGTTCCAGTTTTTGTAGTATGTTGATTTTATTATCTATTTTTGATTTCGATAAAATTAAGTTTACCTTTAAAATCAATGCACTAACTTTTATTGCAACAAAATCTAGGTGCCTTCAAGCCCAGATATAGCTGGAAACTGGAACATCGAGGATAACACCCCAAAAAGATTCACACTTCAATTCTGGATGATGATTATTTTCCACTTCCCTAACCCTCATTCACCATAGGTTATTAATCATTAAAAAGTATTGAAGGCCTAAAAATACAGAAAATACTTGCACACTATTTAACGTCTGCCAACATACTTTTTTCATGCACATTTTCTATCATAAAGCACTTGAAGTATAATGACATAGGAGCGTAAAAATTTATCTCAGATAAACAATAAAGATTAATTTTAGGAAAACATTAATAACCTCAGGAAACCAATAATGAAAAAATTTTATAACACCATAGAAAATCTGTTTAACGAAAGCATTAAAGGTGTTGCCAAGGCACATAGTGATATTTTAAAGCTAAACCCTGACCCTTGTTATATCACTCGTACAGCCCCTGTCGCTGCCAATAAAGTTGCCATTATTTCAGGTGGCGGTGCAGGACATGAACCACTACACGCTGGTTTTGTCGGCAAAGGAATGTTAGATGCAGCCTGTCCTGGACAAACTTTCACGTCTCCTACGCCTGACCAGATGATGGCGGCTGCCGAAGTAGTAAACAATGGCGCCGGTGTTATCTTTATCGTCAAAAACTACGCAGGCGATGTCATGAACTTTGAAATCGGTGCAGAAATGTCTGATTGTGAGTCAGCATCAGTGATTGTTGCCGACGATGTTTCGCTACCAAAAGATCACACTATTGGACGTCGCGGTGTTGCAGGAACGTTAATCGTTGAAAAGATGGTCGGTGCTATAGCAGAAAATGGAGCCGACCTGGCAACCTGCAAAGCACTTGGTGACCGTGTTGCCGATGTTACTGCCTCTATGGGAGTTGCGTTAACCAGTTGTACTATTCCAGCATTGGGCGAGCCAACTTTTTCACTCGCAGAAGATGAAATGGAAATGGGTGTTGGTATCCATGGTGAACGTGGTATCGAAACCATGAAACTAGGAACAGCCAAAGAAGTTGTTGCTATTATTGCGCAAAAGATCGACGATGACTTGAAACCACAGAAAGGTCAAAGAATACTATTACATGTAAATGGCTTAGGTGCGACTCCTCCTATGGAACAGTATTTAATCTTTGACGAAGCATGTCAATTCTGGGAAGAACGTGGTGTTATTATTGAGCGATCATTGGTCGGTGATTACACAACAGCACTGGATATGGCGGGGGTTTCTATCACTGTCACTTTATTAGACGATGAGTTAATTGGTTTGTGGGATGCGCCTGTGCATACTGCTAATTTACGCTGGGGCTGTTAAGGAATGTGAATTTTATAACTCGCACATTTGACGTGCCTTATTGTCCTTCTTCTTTGTTGCGAAAACAGTTACGTAGCCGGCTATGCGCCTGCTTCCGCACCTCGAAGACGAACAAAAATCCTGCGTCAAATGCACACGTTATTTCATTCCCCTTCCTAAGCGCCTACCCTCTTGCATTTGTCATAAAAACTATCAAGCCGCAAGCTTTATGTTTTAAGTCACGTAGGCTGGGTTAGCTTTTATGATTGTGAAGCATTAAAAAAACGTAACCCAGCAAAGTAGTGCCATGAAGCATGCTGGGTTACGTGATTTCGCTACGCAAAATAAGCTAACCCAGCCTACAGACTTTCTCCCACTCAAACTGACCAATATTTTTCGCGCCTTCATCAAAGTTAATACCGATTAAGTAAATGTCTCGTGGATCACTGGTGCGTACTTCTGCTGATCATCACCTTGCTTTATTTGCACCAGAGTATTCTCGCTATCCACCTTAAACTCCAGAATATAAATACTCGATGTTCCAGTTTTTGTAGTATGTTGATTTTATTATCTATTTTTGATTTCGATAAAATTAAGTTTACCTTTAAAATCAATGCACTAACTTTTATTGCAACAAAATATAGGTGCATTCAAGCCCAGATATAGCTGAAAACTGGAACATCGAGTAAATAACCTTTGCCAGTTTAAGCGTCAGGTCAATCCTAGGCTGTCGAAGCCCCATACCTTGCCTTGTAGGAAGCCTTTAAATTCAATCGCTGAAAATCAGGGAAACGGAGCTTAGCGAAGTGATGATTTTTAGCCCCTGAT
>CAYZUM010000044.1:0-15487 GCA_964481455.1 uncultured Methylomonas sp.
TCAAAAATAGATAATAAAATCAACATACTACAAAAACTGGAACATCGAGTATAAAGGATCATGAAGACTGTCAACGGTTACTAAAACTTGAAGGCGTTGGGACGGTGAATGCCATCAATCTTTATAGAGCACTGGGGTGTGCTGAATTAGGCATCTTTAACAAGGGTAAAGACGCTTCGGCTTGTATTGGCTTAACCCCGCAGCAATACTCATCCGGAGGGAAAACGAATATGGGCTCTATCGGCAAGCATGTGAAAAAGGGTCTTCTAAGAAGCCAGCTTATGACAGGAGCTCTGTCTGCCGTAAGCCAGGTAGTTAAAAGAAAAACGGTGACTAAAAAAGAGGTTTGGATACAAGGCCTGGTTGAGCGTAAAGGTAAAAAGTGTGCGGCTGTTGCATTCGCCAATAAAACTGTGAGAACAGCGTTTGCCATGCTCACTCAGGGAACAGGATATAAAGCAGAGCTTCTTCCTACGTAAAAAGAGTTCTAACCATAAAAATGCATCATCGAAGATAAACAAAAATCCTGCGCAATATGGGGTGTTATTTACTGCGCGTTACCTTAAGACGGGACAATGACGATTCAAAATGCCATGCAGGAGTGCAAGAGCTTTAGCTCTTGCTGTTTCGGAAACAGCTAAAGCTCTTTCACTCTTATCTGGTATCCCGTCTTAAACTCGTAGCCGTGAAGATTACCTAACTTTGATCCTCATTTTTTTTGTTCAGAAGCGTGTACTTTAGCCCTGCAGGTTGAACGATGCTCAATACCAACCAAACCACAGAGCTAAAGTGCCCACATATAAAGAATAGAAATCTGAATTCGTAGCATGGATGATTATGCTTCGCGTGGCAGTGGTGAGCAATACACGCATTGAATTCGTACTGAATACAGCTTAAGGCAACATTAAATAACTACCATTTGGCTGTAAAATCCAGCTGTCACCAGATACATTATCATTAATGATATCGGCCCCAGTGTCGAAACAATCACTCACTTCAGAATTAACGGTAGTGCTTTCCACTTCTTGTGTTACCGGAGGATTTACCATAACACCAGGTGCAGAAGCAAGTTGACTGGCTAAATCTGTAATATCAAAACATACATCGACATTGATGGTGGATGGAGCGTAATTTTCATCAGCATTAATAGTACAAAATGAAGACTCACCTGCTATGCTAAACGCATCTAGAAACAAGGAGTTGCTTGATGTAATACCCTTTAATTCAAATGAAATGAGATCTGTTTCGGATAACACTGAAACCCCCGTTGTCTGGGAACCCGTATCAGGGCTATCACAAAGACCTTGATCCGTAGGAAGAACGATACAACCATCAGTCGTTACGGTAATCTCATTACCCTCTTGGCTATAATTTATACCATCCGGTAAATCGTCAGTATCACAAACTGGGTTATCACCACCACTTGACGAACCAAGTAGCAATGTAGACACACTCGAATAGGTACCCACTGCGACGGGTGGAAAACCAAAGGAACCACCAGCCACATAAACTACATCATCGTCCCCAATCGCCATAAACGTTCCGTCGTCGTAGGGACCTCTATAATAGGGATAATCAGGTAGAAAACTTAAGGTAGGCAAACCTGAAGGACTAAAGAATTCTGGAAAAACATCCTCGGCAGCATCAAACAACTCTTCTGCTTGTTGACTTGTCACGACGGCAGCAGCACTTTGGCTAGCGACAAGCCCCATTAGGGAAAATAATAATATAACAATTTTAATGTGATTTTTCATGTTTATTCCTCTCAGTTTAAACATCTACCTTAAAAACATACCCAAGAAATGATCTTTTAAGGAACGTGCACGAAATAAGTTGGGCAACTGGCGCAGAATTTTTATTCGTATTCAAGGCGTAAAAATAGGCGCATAGCCAGCGACGTAACTCTTTCTACAACGCTGAAAACGGATAAAAAGGCAAGCAAGTTGCTCACGTTATTTCGTGCACGTTCCTAAGTATCAAATTAATCTGTAACTTACTTAAATGATTAATTTCCATTGGAAGGTAAATGAGTCTCATTAACGATAGTTCTGAGTCGCCTTACAGCCCCTCAAAAATATAACACCTAAAGTAAAATATTTGTAACTACTCAGCGTATTTTTAATTAGGAGTGCAAAAACAAGTTTTTGCCCGAACCTAAAGAAGTATAACTCGATGTTCCAGTTTCCAGCTATATCTGGGCTTGAAGGCACCTAGATTTTGTTGCAATAAAAGTTAGTGCATTGATTTTAAAGGTAAACTTAATTTTATCGAAATCAAAAATAGATAATAAAATCAACATACTACAAAAACTGGAACATCGAGTATAAAGGCTTGTTTTTATACTTCAAATACAGAGTAAAAAGAAAAGTTATCCAATGCCAATCATTAGAAAAATGATGGTGAATAGTTACCTATATTTTTTGCTTAATCTTGACTGTATCATAATTATCAATAAATAGGAATATTTTAGGAAACAATGATAAAAACTAAAAAGAGCAAAGCTGACATATGGAGTATTAAACATAGGTTATTCACATTTATGAAGTTTTCATTTAACCTAACAGCTTAAACGCCAGAATGCTCTCTCTAAGAAAGGCAAATAAAATAGCTTAGTCAACCTGGAAGCAGGGGTGTAATGATCAACAAACGGACACTTTTTTAAGCCCCTGCTTGGCCGTGCAAAGTATAAATAAAGTATTGTTTCTTTACCAAATTCAGTTTTTGATATATAACACTATTTTTGTTTTAACCGAAACAATGCTGAAATATCTTCATCACCAAATCCATCACCCATCAGTTGCTGATAGTCTTGAATTGTCTGACCGACTAAGGGTAAATCAGCTGAGTTTTTTTCTGCCATTGCCTGGCAGATCTTCAAATCTTTATGATGTAAGGCCAGTTTAAATCCAGGCTGATATTGATGTTGCGTCATGGTTATACCTCGATGGCTTAAAAACCAGTTACCTGCCGCACCTCCTGAAACAACGTCAATTACTTTTTCTAATGGCAAGTCTTCTGCGTCTGCAAAAGCCAGCGCTTCGGTCACTGCCTGGTTTATTCCTGCTGCCATAATCTGATTGACAGCCTTTGTGCCCTGCCCTGTTCCTGTTTCGCCCATATAAATGATTCGTGCACAGATTGCATCTAGCACAGGACTTACCTTTTCTAACACGGCTTGTTCACCACCGACCATCATCGCTAATGTACCATTTTTTGCACCTTCTACGCCGCCTGATACGGGCGCATCAAGAAAATTGACTTGTTTGCTTGCTAATAACTTTGCTGCAGTTTTTGCTGTTTCGCTACTGACCGTTGAGGTATCTATCACGATATTTCCGGGCTTAATGCTTTCCAGCAATGCATCAATTACCTCTAGGACATCCTTATCGGCAGAAACACAGATGACAATAATATCCACTCTAGCAGCAAGTTGCTGAATTGAAGAAGATGCTTCAACATCCAACTCTTCTGCCAGTTCCTGGGCTTTGCCCGGTGTTCTGTTCCATACTTGAGTTAAATAGCCCGCGTTGGCTATATTACGCGCTATTCCCAAGCCCATTGCACCTATACCTATTATTCCTACTTGCATTTTATCTCCTTAGTAAGGTTGTTCCAGCCCATAATATATTAAGCAAATTTAGCATTATTGTAGCTGCGAATTCAATCGCAGTGCGCGGATAAATACGCAACTAAAAAGCTATATTCCCTTTGTATAACGGATAACATTCCTCTAAAGGATGGTATTCGGTTTTTAGTCGCTTTTATTTAACAGCTTGCACTTTGACAGGAGTTCAATAGCCTTAGATATAGCTGAATTCGTAAACTACTTTTATGGAAATATGATATAGATTCTCAGCCGTTAATATTCCAGCACCCGCTTCCGAAGGGCACTATTATTGCGAAGCTAAATATAGGGGAATTATTTTACTGAAAGGCTATAGATGCCAAATTCGACTTTATTCGTATCATGCGAATGAACTCGCACCTACCTTTACTCAGATAACTCTCAACACCCACCCAGTCTTGCTTGTTTTTTTGTCCGTCTTCTTTGTTGTAGAAATATTTACGTAACCTGCTATGCGTCAATTTCTACGCCTTGGACAGCAGCTCTGGCGTGCTGGCCTTGAAGACAAACAAACATTCTGCGCAATATGGGGAGTTTATGTCGCATTCACTCCTAATGTATTTTTAATTCGCGGCTGAAGACCGCTCCTACCCGTTATGAATATGTTGTTTACCATTGTTCTAAGCTATTCTGTCTTTGTTGCTGACGGCCATACTGGTATTTAAATTTCCGTTTCAACAAGCCTGACGGGTCATCCGGTATACTGTTTAGTAAGAACTCGTTCTCTTGTTGCTGCTCGCTTTGCTGTTCACCTGCTTCTGATGGGCTTGCTGATTCAGCTTCTGTTTCATTTTCCTTTTTTTCAGGCTCGGCCTCTGTAGAGTTTTGTTGCTCAGATTTTTTCTCGTTTTCTTCTTCTGCAGAGGATTCTTTTTGTTCGCTATCTTGTTGTTCTTGTTCTTGTGAGTTTTCAGATTGTTGCTGTTCAGACTGATCTTCAGATTGCTCTCCTTGTTGATCTTGCTGTTCTGAATTTTCTCCCTGGTCGCCCTGCTGCTCTTCAGACGGGTCTTTATTTCCTTGTTTTTGATCTTTATCCTGTTGTTGTTTTTGTTGCTGTTTTTCCACTAAATCCTTGTTATATTTCGCATCTTCATTATCTGGATTCAATTTTAAAGCTTCTTCATACGAACTTATCGCTTTTTCCAGCTGTCCTGATTTAGCGAGCACATTTCCCTGATTATAAAAGCCGGTATCTGTGGTTGCCTGTTGCATGGCCTCATCTTGTGAAACTTTGCGAGTCGCTTTGTATTGTGCTGCTGCTTGCCAGGCTGGGTCGGTAAACTGTTCTGCTGCTTGCTGAAAATTACCGTCTAAATACTGCTGCTGAGCTTGTTGTTCTTTTGTCTGCCATAAATCCTGCCATTCCAGTGCATAACTATTTTTAGGAATAGGCAGTAAAAAAATAAACAGGAGACTTAATAAACCTCGTCTAAATGAAAATGCAGACAAGAACAGAATAGGAAATAACAACCACACTCCCGCCTCTACCCAGCTTTCCAGTAATAAATCATTTTCTGTTGCGGCACTACGTTGTGCTGTCTGATCAAAATGAGCACTGAGTCTGTCAATATCCTTATCGCTGGCTGTAATTTGTTGATAAATGCCGCCACTCGCCAGTGCAGCTTTTTGCAGAGCACGACTATTTAATTTAGGCACCACGATATTACCACTGGCATCTTTTAAAAAACCACCTTGTGCTAATGTAATCGGCGCACCCTCTTTTGTTCCTACTGCTAATATCGAAAGTTGATAGGCACTGGATAAATCCGCTTGCGCTATTGACATCTCTATTTTTTCATCATCAGTGACTAAAAGAATCTGGCCTTTTTGCAAGCCTGCATTTTTAAATAACTGTTCGGCCAACTGGATGCCCGCCGCGCTATTACTCCCTTGAGCTGGCATAATATCACTGCTTAAAGCCCATAATTGACTGTTAATGGTTTCCGTGTCATTCGTTAAAGGTGTGACGGTAAAAGCTGAATTAGCATAAACTAATAAGGCAGTTTGTCCATCTTTACGTTTTTTTAATAAATCTGCGATTTTGTAACGCGCACGCGCTAGTCTTGATGGTTTAATATCCGTTGCGTCCATAGAGCGCGATAAATCCAGCGCGATCACCAATGCGGCAGCATTTCTAAACACTGGCGTAGGCAGACGTTGCCATGTGGGTCCTGCCACAGCGATAATGCAGAGTACCGCCGCTAAACTACTGGAAATCAAAGGTAGCCGACTATGCTGGATATCCTTTTCCTGCAAAACAAAAGGCAATAACTCAGGGTCACAAACAGCTTGCCAGCTCCCTTGCTGTAATTTATTTTTAACACTAAGAAAAATTAAGACCCCTAAAGGCAGAAAAGCCAGCAGCCAATAGGGTCTAATAAAATGGAATTCGCTGAAGTTCATCTGAGTCGTAAACGTGTAAAACTAGCAATTGCCGTTAAAAATAAGGCAAGCGCCAAAGGCCAAAAAAATAATTCGCTACGCGGACGGAAAAATTGTTTATCTTTTTCCACTGGCTCTAGCTCATCCAGTAACTGGTAAATTTGTAGAAGCTCTTCGGTATTTCTGGCACGAAAATATCGTCCCCCCGTTTTCTCCGCAATCGCAGTTAAGGTTTTTTCATCTAAATCACGCGATGGATTTACTCTTTGAGAACCCAAAAAGCTGCGCACTATCATTTCATCTGCGCCTATTCCAATAGTGTATATTTTTAGATTATTCTGGGCAGCAATTTCAGCCGCTTTAATCGGGGCTACTTTACCCGCAGTATTTGCGCCATCGGTCAGTAAAATCAATACACGAGTGTCGGTTTGCTGTGCTTGCAAACGCTTCACAGCTAGGCCGATAGCATCCCCTATCGCAGTACTATCGCCAGCTAAGCGTAAAGCAGACTCATTTAACAAAGCCTGCACTGTTTTACGATCAAACGTTAGGGGTACTTGTAAGTAGGCCCGTGTACCAAACAAAATCAGGCCCAGACGATCTCCGATACGTCGTTCAATAAACTGATTAGCAACTGCTTTGGTTGCCGTTAAACGATCCACCGCCTGATTATTCACCACGAAATCTTTTACTTCCATACTACCGGACAGGTCGACCGCTAACATTAAATCGCGACCACTCACTCCTTGTTCTATTGGCTTTCCTAGCCATTGAGGTCGTGTACTGGCGAGTACTAACAAACACCATGCGGCAATGGCTAACCACAATGCCCAGGGTTTATTAGATTGTGTGACTTGCTGGCTTTCTGCAACATTAAAATCATCCAGAAAAGGAACTTTAAGGGCTGCCTGTTCGACTCTATTCGTTGCGGGTAAAAAGCGCCTGATTAGCCAGGGTAAAGGGAGGGCTAGCCATAACCATGGCCATACAAAATGTATCATGTTTTTGGCTCTTTTTGATGATTTAACCAGTCTTCACATAAATTAAATAAGGGGGCAAGATAATAGCTATCATCTTGTTGACTATACAGCCCTTCCGTTAACAACCAGCCAGTATCGCTATTAAAGCCACGATTTGCGATGCTTTTATCCAGAAAGTTTAACCAGTCGTCACCGGTTAAACTAGCCACGTCTGCTCGTGGATAGAGGCTAACTGCGATTCTACGCATTAAACTGGATAATGCGACTAACTTTTCTTGCTTAGTCAGCTGCTCATTGTCACGTAACGCTTTAAAATGTTTTTTCGCTGCTTTTAGTGCGGTTTTACGTGTCATCCTCTTATAGAGTTTATAGATAAAGTAGAGACACAAAGGAATTAAACCCGCTAAAACCCACCAGCCTATCGCAGGCGGCCACCAGCTAATGGCATCGGGTAAATGTATATCACGTAAGGGAAGTTCTGTTGCTTGCATTTAAGATCTAAGTAGTCATCCTTCTGGTTTGGTGTGTAGATTTTATAACATCCGTAAGATTCATGTCGCAATTATTCGTAGCATACTTGTGCTAAGGTAACTCGCAACAAATAATCCACCCACCTTGCTAGTCTTTTTGTTCGTCTTCCATTAGTAGAAATAGGCGCATAGCTGGCTACGAAACTTTTTCTACAACGCTGAAGACGAACAAAAATACGGCTCAATATTGGACGTTTATTTATTTCCAGCCCCCTAAATACAGGGTAAATATTTTAATGAAAGATGCCCAAAATTTAAAGATCTACAATACTTCCCCCCTATACATACTTAAGAATAACAGCTATCATGCCGTGACTAATCTATCAATATTAAGGTGAAGCAATGGCAAAGGATGTCTCTAAAAGATCATACAAAGACTTAATAACTACTTTTGGACCTGCAATTTTGCTGGTTATTGCAGGTTTCTGGATCGCTTATCAATTTGTTTCACCGCCGCCACCGAAAAAAATTATTATTTCCACAGGTTCAAAAACCGGAAATTATTTTAAAATTGCACACCAATATCGTGAAGCTCTAGCCAAAGAAGGGATTGACATGGAAATCATCAATTCTTCAGGTTCTGGGGAAAACATTCGCCGGCTGTTAAATAAAGAAGCAGATATTGCCTTTGTTCAGGGTGGAACAGGTAAGGGTGGAGATCCATTACAATCCTTAGGCAGCCTATATTATGAACCTTTATGGATATTTCTTAGAAAAGAAATTAAAGCAGAAAAAATTACCGACTTATCCGGCCTGCGTATTGCGATAGGTCAAGATGGTAGCGGCACACAGATTCTTGCAAAACAATTGCTTGATCTAAATAAAATCGACAGTACAACAGCCAAGTTAGTGACAATCTCTTCCGCAGATGCCTCTATCGCGATTAGCAAATCAGAAATTGATGCCGCCTTTATCGTTAGTTCAGCTAAATCGGAGGCAGTACAAAAGTTATTACACAATGAGCAACTAGAATTAATGGGATTTCTTCGTGCGCCCACTTACATCAAATTATTACCTTATCTTTCTAAAGTTGTGCTACCTGAAGGTATTATTGATCTTGCTAGTAATTTTCCCGCACAAGCCGATACTCTATTAGCACCAACAGCTAACCTGGTCGTACGTGACGACTTTAACCCTGCACTGATTATATTATTACTGCGTGCTGCTAATGAAATTCATAGTAAAGGGAGTATTTTCTCTGCCGCAGATTCTTTCCCATCCGCCGACTTTACAGCCTACCCTATCAACGATGTCGCCGAACGATTTTATACTGTCGGCCCTCCCTTCCTAATGCGTTATCTACCTTTCTGGCCAGCGGTCTTCATAGATAGAATGATTGTTATGCTAGTACCCTTATTAATGCTGATGATTCCGCTTGGTAAAATAATGCCACCTCTGTATCAATGGCGCATACGCTCCAGTATCTATCGCTGGTACAAAGAATTACAAGAAGTTGCCGATGAAATCAACAGCCAGGCACTATCGACAGAACAAGTAGAAACATTAAACAGCAAATTAACCATGGTAGAAAATGAGGTGAATAATGTAAAGCCCCCACTCTCTTATGTAGATCAGGTCTACAATTTATTATTGCATATTGACCTTGTCCGCAAGAAATTAAACGCCGGAAAACGAGAAAGCTAACTAAAACGATCAAAAACCACGCGAGTGAATCCATCAAGCTTAGGAATGTGACAATATAACTCGTGCATGTGTTTCTGGTTGAGCTTAAATTAGGAATGAACCAGAAAATGACAGGCAGAATAGGCAAAGCGCCAGCGTGCCTATCAAGCAAAACACGCTATTCATTAAGTTTGCTCAAGATTAAAAATAGATATCATAAATTCTGAATTCAACTCTATTCTTAGACAAATTTTAGGGTTTTAATACGATAAAATTTCAGTAATAATAAATTAATCTTTATTTTAAAGATTTTAATTCCTTTCCAGACCATAGGGAGCATCCCATGTTAGAAAAAAATCAAACAGCGCCAGAATTTAGTTCTAAAAACCAGGATAATCAAGTTGTTACATTATCATCTTTTAAAGGCAATCAAAATGTCGTGTTATATTTTTACCCGAAGGATGATACTCCTGGGTGTACTATAGAAGCAAATGATTTTACCCGTTTAGCGAGCGAGTTTGCGGCTACCGATACTGTTGTTATTGGGGTAAGCAAAGACTCTTGTAGCAGTCATAGCGATTTTATCGCAAAATTTGGCCTAAAGCTGGACTTGCTTGCAGATGAAAGTGGTGAATTATGTGAAAGCTATGGCGTATGGCGAGAAAAAGAAAAAAATGGCGTTAAAAAAATGGCTATTTTTAGATCGACTTTCGTTATCAATAAGGAAGGCACATTGGTAGAAGCACAATATGGCGTAAATCATGAAGGCCATGCCCAGGCTATACTAGAAATTGCACAGCAGTTATAATGTTGTATTGCTTATATATGTAAGGATGGGCACATAAAAAACCTTTGCTCATCCTACGTTTTTGTATATGCCTAGGAAGGCTGTCCAAGAATAGAAAACCTACTGCGGAAAAGCCCTTTTGGTCAGCTTTCCCTCGCGACGGTTTCTATTCTTGGACAGCCCCCTAGGTTCAGAGCAAAGCACCTAAACTCACGGATAATTTGTGATACAAAATAACATGTAAACATAACTGATGTAGGTGCGAATTCATTCGCACAGTCGCAATAATTTCGAACAGCCGTGCGATAATGGTTGCTCAAGTGTGTCGTGCGCGTTCCATAGTCATTAATTCTGGCTAGCATTTTAAGACGGAACACCTCAGAGGGGAGTAGGCTTTAGCCTACACATACAATCCACGCGTTACACATGTAGGCTAAAGCCTACTCCCCTCCACACGTTCTGCCTTAAGTTTGTAACCTTACAATACAATAGGGGTGCAATACAAAAAAGTTATCGTATTGACGATACATATTTAACGATAGATTTTCATAGATATAACCCTTGTGAATAGGGTATTCCTCCGTTTCAAAAGATGATAGAAATGAGAGAGTTTAATAATATGTGCATTGAGTAGAGTGACAAATATTCACAAGCTCTGCGTAGGTTGTGGGTGAGGTACGAACCCCAACATTTTGCGACCCCTTGTTGGGGTTCGTACCTCACCCACAACCTACATTGACCAGAGTTTTACAGGTCAGCAGTGGGATGATTATCTTGCTCATTAAGTGTTACTATTGCACCCATACAATAGTAACACCCAGCATATCGAAGAGTAGCGCCTTGCAAAAGAGTGCCATTTTTTTATTGGAAAACACATAAAGTCAGGAACCACAGTATGAATGATAAAAAACGCGTCGCACAACATGCCGCAAAGCTCGTCAAAAACGGAATGATTGTTGGCTTGGGAACAGGCTCGACGGCTGACTTGTTTATTGCGGAACTGGCTAGACGCAGGATCAAAGAGAGCCTACGAGTCACTTGTGTCTCCAGTTCGGTCGTCAGCATGGTGAAAGCTCAGGGTTTAGGCTTGCAACTTATTGCAATTGAGCATCTAACGCATCTGGATCTATATGTCGATGGCGCGGATGAAGTGACGCCAGATAATACCTTATTGAAAGGTCAGGGAGCAGATTTAGTTAAAGAAAAGATATTGGCTCGAGCCAGTGACAAATTTATTGTGATGGTAGATCAAAGTAAAATGGTCAATCATATCGGGGAAAACTTCCTGATTCCTGTCGAAGTCATCCCTTTTGCCTGGCAGCTGGTCAAGAAAAGCCTGAAAAAATATGGCGGTCACGGAGCGTTGCGGCAAAATAGCAATGGCAATGGTTTAGCGGTCACCTCTTATGGTAGCTTAGTATTAGATATGGCTTTTGACCCAAAGCTGGATTATGTAGAATTAGATGCGATATTAAATACCACGCCAGGTGTAGTAGAGCACGGTATTTTCTGTGGTTTAGCCAATCGTGTTTTGCTTGCTGACAAAGGTAGCGTTAAAGAGATCAAGACCAAGTAGAGCGTAATAACCAAGCTGTAGGAGCGGCCTTTAGCCGCGAAATAAATAAAAGCATATATTCTATTTCGCGGCTGAAGACCGCTCCTACGACATGGGCTAACCCTGTAAATCCTTTAATACCGCCTGCATACTGTCATTCGCATCACCGAACAACATCTGAGTGTGATCATGCACAAACAATGGATTATCCACACCCGCATAACCCGAAGCCATACTGCGCTTTAAAACGATCGTATGCGCTCCTTTCCAGCACTCCAGCACCGGCATACCTGCAATAGGACTGTTCGGATCATCTAAAGCCGATGGATTGACAATATCGTTCGCACCGATCACGATAGTGACATCCATTACCGGGAAGTCCGCATTCACTTCATCCATTTCAAAGACAATATCATAAGGCACTTTCGCTTCCGCCAACAATACGTTCATATGCCCCGGCATACGTCCAGCAACAGGGTGTATGCCAAAGCGTACTTTTTTACCTTTCTTAAGCAAAATTTTACAAACCTCATTCACCGTATGCTGAGCATGCGCCACGGCCATACCGTAACCAGGGATAATCATAATATTGTTTGAATCTTTCAGTAACTCAGCGGTTTCATGGCTATTGATTTCTTTGACTTCGCCTTCAACAACCCTTGCAGCCCCACCCGAAGTCGTCCCAAAACCACCAGCAATCACACTGATAAAATTCCGGTTCATTGCTCTACACATAATATAGCTTAGAATAGCGCCACTACTTCCTACCAGCGCCCCTGTGACAATCAGCAAATCATTACCTAGCATAAAGCCCGTCGCAGCCGCTGCCCACCCCGAATAACTGTTCAACATAGAGACCACAACTGGCATATCCGCGCCACCAATCGCCATTACCATATGCACACCAAAAGCAAAAGCAACCAGCGTCATCAATAATAAGGCCCAGGTGCCCCCTCCTGTTTCTGCACTTTGCAAAAATTGCAGACATAACCAGATGGATATAATCAATAAGCCGAGATTTAGCCAGTGCCTTGCGGGTAGCAATAAAGGATTACCGCCAATCCGCCCACTTAATTTTCCAAAAGCAATCACCGATCCAGAAAAGGTCACTGCTCCGATTAAAATACCAATATAGATTTCAACTTCGTGAATGGTTTTTTCAACACCGATTAAATCAGTAGTAGGATCAATAAAATTAGCATAACCCACTAAAACAGCAGCCATACCTACTAAACTGTGCATAATAGCGACCAGCTCGGGCATTTGCGTCATTTTGATTTTAAAAGCCGCTTTGCTGCCAATATAACCACCGATGGCGACGGCTATCAAAATGATGGCATAAGAACTCACAGCATCACTCATGACTGTTGCAATCATCGCAATGCCCATACCAATCATGCCATACACATTGCCGCTACGTGCTTTTTCCTGATCGCTCAACCCACTTAGACTAAAAATAAACAGCAGGGATGCTGCAATATAAATCATTGTCACTAAACCTTGAGACATAATCTTATTCCCCTATTTTCTGAACATTTCCAACATTCGACGTGTGACTAAAAAGCCACCAGCGATATTGATCGAAGCGATTAATATCGCGAGCCCTGACAGCAGAGTAATTAGCCAGCCAGGCGAAGAAATTTGAATCAGCGCACCGATTACAATAATGCCACTAATCGCATTGGTGACACTCATTAAGGGCGTGTGCAATGAGGCAGACACATTCCAGATGACCTCATAGCCAATAAAACAAGACAGCACAAATACCGTAAAATGAGTCATAAAAGAGGCAGGTGCGTTGGCACCCACTGTATATAAGAGTAATGCGACCAGGCTCAATATAATCCCTTGCTTGACTATTTCTGGAACCAGTGGTTTGGCCTCCTCCATCACAGCTTTAACGGCTGACGATGCTGTTTGCGTAGCAGGTGCGGCAGATAATTTAGGTGCAGGAGGTGGCCAGGTAATTTTGCCATCCTTAGTCACAGTCGCACCACGAATGACTTCATCCTCCATATTCACATTAATCTCGCCATTTTTCTCAGGACAGAGTTCCGTTAATAAATGGCGCAGATTAGTCCCATATAACTGACTGGATTGAGCCGCCATACGGCTGGGTAGATCAGTATAACCAATAATACTGACACCATGCTTGACCACAACCTTTCCCGCTTGACTTAATTTGCAATTGCCCCCCTGCTCAGCGGCAAGATCAACAATAACACTACCAGGCTTCATGGTTTCTACCATGCCCTTGGTAATCAGTTCCGGCGCAGGTTTTCCTGGAATAAGAGCCGTGGTAATAATAATGTCGACTTCCATCGCCTGCTGGGCAAACAGTGCCATTTCAGCTGCGATAAATTCTTTACTCATGGTTTTGGCATAACCACCAGTACCTGAACCTTGTTCTTCAAAATCCAGCATCAGAAACTCGGCATCCATACTTTCAACCTGCTCCTTAACTTCAGGGCGCGTATCAAAGGCACGTACAATTGCCCCCATGCTTTTAGCGGCACCAATCGCTGCTAAACCAGCAACACCCACGCCGATAATCATAACCTTCGCAGGTGGAACCTTACCAGCTGCAGTAATTTGCCCGGTAAAAAACCGTCCAAAGTGCTGTGCCGCTTCGACAACCGATCTATAACCCGCGATATTAGACATCGAACTTAAGGCATCGCATTTTTGCGCCCGTGAAATACGCGGGATACTATCCATCGCCAGAACAGTCGTTTTTTTTGCCGTCAAACGATTTAATAAATCCTCATTTTGAGCTGGCCAGATAAAACTAATCAGACAGCCACCTTCAGACAATAGCTCAACTTCATCTATGCCTAAGTTAGGGTGTTTCTCCGGCCCACGGACTTTTAAAATAAGATCAGATTCAGACCAAAGCTTTTTGACATCCGCAAATATAGTCGCGCCCGCTTCTTTATAAGCTTCATCAGAAAAATGAGCACCCGCACCCGCACCTGTTTCAATATTAACACTGAAACCCAGTTTAAGGAGTTGCTCGGTAACAGCCGGGGTAGTTGCTACACGCTTCTCCCCTTGATGAATCTCTTTCGGTATACCAATTCTCATTTTTTTCTCCGCATCACTGATACTGTGTCGATTTAAAAAAATTGCTTTATTGTTGTTATGAAAAAAATACTGCTTAATCTATTTTCTTGATTTGTTAATTTTTTACTTTGCTGGCGGCTCCTTTGTGCAAAATAGTGGATTGTTTGGACAGGTTAAGATTAATTTGGCCAGACCTTTTGTGCAGGATAGGGGATTGGGGGAAAAATTGCAATGTATGCTTGGTTTTAAAGCACGGCGGAACGGTGCTCTTGCTTTTTTTAATTATAAAACAATAGGTTTAATAGCATATCCCGTACATTTGTCACTTGACAAAAAATACTTAATTTAATTCAATTGGTTAACCATAAATTAACTTGCGAACCTTATAAAATATCAATGAGTTATAATTAGAACGGTTTCGCCGTGGGTTTTAAGGTACAGTGAATTGCAAGTGCAGAACCTTGGTGGTGAATGTAAAGATTGGGTTGGATTGATAGAAAGGTAATGGATCTACTTGAACTCTGTCTTTGTATAGTGGCGTAAGTAGTATTGAATCTACCATTTTCAGCTATTACAGATAAACCTAAGGCATTATTGGCTTTAAATTTGTTTTATATCAATAGAATAGATCTGAAAAATATAATCCCTTATAACACTTTCAATAGATTTACAATTATTTTAATAAATAATGAGTACTAGATCACAAAATATATTTTAGGTTTGTGATAATCTTCACATAAAGTCAGCTTTAAATCTTCTGGGGCTTTAATTATGGCTCTATTTGTGTATGAGGGTATAAAAAGCTATTAGAGATTTTAATTAACAAACAAGAGAGCAACCTGATTAATGATTAAGAGATCCGGTTCCGTCTTTGACGAGTTAATTATCAAGGTAGAACAGCCAGTTGCCCAACTGCCCCCTCACAGATCCCAGCGTGCA
>CAYZUM010000045.1:0-15236 GCA_964481455.1 uncultured Methylomonas sp.
TCTTTTTGTTCGCCTTCTGCGTTGCGGAAACAGTTACGTAGCTAGCTATGCGCCCGTTACCGCGCCTTGAAGACGAACAAAAAGACTAGCAAGATGGGTGTGTGTGTGTGTTGCGAGTTACCTTAAATCAAGCGACTGTTGCGCATTACTTTCCAATACCTCCCTGGTACGCCAAGGCTGCCAAGGCAGAAATGCAGTTATCATTCAGGTAACCGCCGCCAGACCGCTTAGAATTTCAGCCATTGCCTGTTACAGCGTTACACTTCTACCTTAACAGGGATATCTGTCAATGACGTAGGCTTAAAGCTGGGCACTTCAACAATAGTGCCTTCCGTTCTAGGACCACGCATAGCAACACCAAATGCTTTTATAGGATGCGCCAGAGTATCTTCTACCGCCGTCGCTTCATAGCCGCAATGCGCCATGCAGCCTTCACATTTAGGATTTTTACCCGCTCCGTACTTATCCCAGGGAGTGGTATCCATTAACTCTTGAAAACTATCCACATAGCCTTCATCTGACAATAAATAGCATGGTTTCTGCCAGCCAAAGACATTACGCGTTGGATTACCCCATGGCGTACAATCATAGTCCTGATTTCCAGCTAGGTAATCTAAATACAGTGAAGAGTGATTTAATTTCCATGACTTATTTTTACCAATCGCAAAAATTCCCCGGAATAATTCCTTTGCAGCCTGGCTAGACATAAAAGAGTCCTGATCTGGAGCATCTGCGTAGCTAAACCCTGGCGCAATAGTAATCCCTTCAACACCGAGCTCTGTCGCATAATCTAAAAAGTCAGCAACTTCCTGAGAGGTTTCTCCCTGAAATAATGTGCAATTAATAGTCACCCTAAAGCCTTTATGTAAAGCAAGCTTAATAGCGCCTACGGCAATATCGAACACACCGTCCTGACACACCGAAGCATCATGGCGTAATTGATTACCATCTAAATGGATAGAGAAATTCAGATAAGGAGATGGCGTGTAATCTTTAATCCTTTTCTTCAGTAATAAAGCATTGGTACAAAGATAGACAAACTTCTTTCTGGCCACAATCCCTGCAACAATTTCCGGCATTTCTTTATGGATTAAAGGTTCTCCTCCCGGGATAGAGACCATCGGCGCACCACATTCATCTACCGCTTGCAGACACTCAGCAATAGATAATCGCTTATTTAAAATATCATCGGGGTAGGCAATTTTTCCACAGCCTGCACATTCAAGATTACAGCGAAACAAAGGCTCCAACATGAGTACTAAAGGGTATTTCTTAACTCCCTTGATTTTTTGCTTCACTAAATAAGTACCCACAGCAATTTGCTGTCTTAATGGAACACCCATAACCATTACTCCAAAACTCAAAAAATAAATAAAAGTTGTAAATATGCAACAAAATAGAAAAATCAGAAAAAAGCGCTATTAATTTTCTAAATAAACATCTATTAATATTCACTAATAATAGATTAGCATACTATTATTAAACGATTAATACCAGTTTGTGGCACAAATTTTCACATAAAATGAGCCACTATTCACCTCTAAAATTCATCTTACCGCCACTTCGTGGACAACAAAACTAAGACAAAAATGTCACTTTTTCGCAAAAAAACAACATGCTTTGTATTTAAGCCACATTCAGTCTATAATTCAACCCCAAAATAGTTTTTTTGCCTTTAACAAATCTACTTTAGACAATATGACTGACACTCAAGTTTCAATTGAAAACCCAGAATCGCTTTTAGCCGCCTCTGTCGAAGATTTTCAGGCCATATTATTAGAAGGTGTCTCACGTACATTTGCCTTAACAATCCCACAGTTACCTGCGGAGCTCTACCCTGCCGTTGCCAATGCATACCTACTCTGTAGAATTATTGATACCGTTGAAGATGAAGTGTCACTCAGCTTTCAGCAAAAGCTAGAATTTTGTAGACGTTTTATTGATGTCGTTAGAACAGGTGAGGGGGCAAGCCGTTTTGCAGCCGATCTCGCGCCACTACTCTCAGAACAAACCATACCGGCAGAACATATCCTTATTCAAGTAACAGCACGCGTTATTGAGATCACTCATAGCTTTGCACCAGAACAAATTGAAGCCCTGCTCGCATGCGTTGAAACCATGGCAAAAGGCATGCCAGCCTATCAAGGTATGGATTTACAGGGTGGCTTGGCAACGCTGAAAGATATGGATGAATATTGCTATTATGTCGCGGGTTGCGTGGGTGAAATGCTGGCCAAATTATTCTGTCATTACTCGCCTGAAATCAACCAGCACCGCGAACAATTATTAGAACTTTCAACCTCATTTGGTCAGGGACTGCAAATGACAAATATTCTGAAAGATATCTGGGATGACGCTCAGCGCGGAGTATGCTGGTTGCCACAAGATATTTTCACTGAAACAGGGTTTGACCTAAAAAAACTTAATACAACAACAAGTACGGCAGAATTTCAATTGGGCTTAGAACATTTAATCAGCATCGCACAAGGCCACTTACAAAATGCTTTGACCTATACACAGTTATTACCTAGCCATGAAGTCGGCATGCGCAACTTCTGCCTTTGGGCTTTAGGCATGGCAGTACTCACACTCAACGAAATTAAACAGCACCTGGACTTCAATGACTCTCATCAGGTCAAAATAACCCGCAAAAGTGTTAAAGCAACTATTTTTACCACACGACTCATTGGGCGTAGCAATCTCCTTTTGTCTGCTGTGTTTAACTTAAAAAGCAAACATCTGATCTGTAAAGATTGGCAATATAGCTCTAAATAATAAGCCACATTATGTTTACTGAGGACTACAATAATATGAGCACTATCCATTCATTGGACACTGCCATAAAAAATGCTCAAAACAAATTGTTATCTTTGCAACACCAAGATGGCTATTGGTTATTTGAACTGGAAGCTGACTGTACCATTCCGGCAGAATACATCATGATGATGCATTATCTGGATGATATCGACACCCACTTACAAGCTAAACTGGCAGTCTATTTGCGCGCCCACCAATCGACAGAGGGTAGCTACCCTTTATTTCAAGGAGGCGCAGGTAACATTAGTTGCAGCGTTAAAGTTTACTATGCTTTAAAAATGGCTGGAGATCAGCCTGAAGATCCGCACATGGTGCTTTTACGTAACTACATATTGAGTCAAGGAGGAGCAGCCAAAGCAAATGTGTTTACCCGCATTGCCCTCGCTATTTTTGAGCAACTTCCCTGGCGTGGTGTTCCCTTTATTCCTGTTGAAATCATGTTATTGCCCAAATGGTTTCCGTTTCATATCGATAAAGTATCTTATTGGTCCAGAACCGTGATGATCCCTTTATTTATATTATGCACCCTGCAAGCAAAAGCCAAAAACCCGCATAATATTGGAATTATAGAACTCTTTACTGTCCACCCTAACGAAGAAAAGCATTACTTTCCCGAAAGAGGAATGGTCAATAAATTTTTCTTGTTTTTAGATGCACTAGGCCGTCAATCACGCATACTGGTCACGGATAAAATGCATCAAACGGCAGTCACAAGAGCCAAAAACTGGTTTACCGAGCGACTGAATGGTGAAGATGGCCTCGGCGGCATTTTCCCCGCGATGGTCAATGCCTATGAAGCCATGCTGTTACTCGGCATGCCTGCAGACCATGAACAGGTTGTTACTGCGCGTAAAGCAATAGACAAACTGTTAGTCATCAAACAAAATGAAGCTTATTGCCAACCCTGTTTGTCCCCCGTCTGGGATACTGGCCTGGTATTATTAGCACTACAAGAAGCGGACTTAGAAAGCACAAAAGCAAGTAGAATAAGTGCTTATAACTGGTTAAAAACCAAGCAACTCTCTGATGAACCGGGTGACTGGCGTATTCAACGACCTAATCTGGAAGGCGGCGGCTGGGCATTTCAATTTGAAAACCCACACTACCCCGATGTTGATGACACGGCTGTTATTGCCTACGGCATGGCAACCGCTGATTTACCTGATATGGAAGAGTCCATCCATCGTGCAACACGCTGGATTGTCGGCATGCAAGCCGGTAACGGCGGATATGGTGCCTTTGATGTTGATAATACCTATTACTATCTGAATGAAATCCCCTTTGCTGACCACGGAGCTTTATTAGACCCTCCAACAGCCGATGTGAGCGCGCGTTGTGTGATGTTAATGGCTAAGGTTGCGCAAGACCATGACGAATACTTGCCTGCCTACAATCGCTGTCTAGATTTTATTCGTGCTGAACAAGAAGAAGATGGCTCATGGTTCGGACGCTGGGGAACCAATTATATTTATGGTACCTGGTCAGTTCTGATTGCCCTGGAGCACACCGATATAGCCAAAACAGATCCCCTGTATACCAAAGCAGTGAAATGGCTAAAGAGCGTTCAACATGCAGATGGTGGCTGGGGTGAGGATAATCAAAGCTATCACGATGAATCCATGCGCGGCAAATTTCACACCAGTACTGCTTTTCAGACTGCCTGGGCTACATTAGCTTTGATGGCGGCAGGTGAGCATGAATCTAAAGCTGTCAAAGCAGGTATTGATTATTTACTCAAGAAACAAAATCATGAAGGCTTATGGACAGATAATTGTCATACAGCCCCTGGTTTTCCTCGGGTATTTTATTTAAAATACCATGGCTACGAAAAGTTTTTTCCATTATGGGCATTAGCGCGTTATCGCAATGAGCAAAATAGCAAGTGATTACGGGTATTCTCGTTGCCTTACCTGAGGAACTCCGCACCCTGACTGAATCGCGATTAGAGCAGGGCGAATGCACTCACGTGGCGAGCAATACTCTGGTCATTTTATCAGGCACTGGCCCTGACAATGCCCGTGTAGCAGCACAAAAGTTAATCGAAAACGGCGCAAATCAGCTTATCAGCTGGGGCTGCGCTGGCGCACTAGCGCCTTTTCTAAAGGCGGGAGATTTACTGATTCCCTCTGTTATCCTGACAGAGAATAACAAGCAACTTGCCACTCAGAGAAACTGGTCCAGGAAGATAATTAACACACTCCAACAAGCCATTCGATGCTATGATGGCTGGCTTTTTGAAAGCCGCTCTGTTATCCCTCTAGCACAAGATAAAATGCAACAATACCAGAAAACTCAAGCCTTAGCCGTCGATATGGAAAGTGCCGCGCTTGCCCGTGTCGCACAGCAGGCAGGCATTCCCTTTGTTGCGATACGCAGCATTGTCGACCCTGCCGATCTGGACTTACCTGAGGCTATCAGTCATGCCATGACAAAAAACGGGGTTATTTCTATTGCAAAATTGATGCTATATTTAGGTTGCCACCCAGCAGAACTACCGCGTTTAATTCAGTTAGGCCTGCATTTCAACTCTGCTAGTAAGACATTAAAGCATGTCGCATCAGAGCTTAAGCAAATAACACTGCCTTAGCCATGTCAATATCAAACAAAATACTTACCTGGCAAGGCTGCTTTATTACCCGCTATGCTTGGTTTATCGTCATCTCTGCGCTACTATTGACTGGCGCAAGCCTCTATTACGCAAAAGATCATCTTGGGGTAAACAATAACTCTTCCGAGATGCTCTCTCCTGACTTGCCATTTCAGAAGAATTTCAAGCGCTTAGAAACCGAATTTCCACAGGACACGAATGCTATTCTCTTTGTGGTCGACACTCAGTCGCCAGAAGAAACTGCCATACTCTCGAATAAGCTGTTAACCCGCCTCAATAAGAGTCACCAGTTTTTTGAATCTAGCTATATTCCCGATGACAATGCATTTTTTCGTCAACAGGCTTTTCTTTATCTCTCTGTGGAAGAGCTGGATAATTTAGCCATTAATTTAACCGAAGCCCAGCCTTTTATTGGTTATTTAGCACAAAATTACTCCTTAAAGGGGCTGTTTGACATTTTAACCCAGGCACTGGAAAACAAAGACAGTGTTATTGGCCAAAGCTTGCCCGCACTTTTATCCGCTCTCAGCACAGCCATCAGTAAAACAGCCAGCGGTGAGGATTATCAAGTTTCCTGGCAAACCATTCTCAACCCTAACAAAATAGCCAATAAAACACGCCGTATAGTGATTACCAAACCTAGGTTAAACTTTCAGTCAATGATGCCTGTTGCGGTTGCCATAGAAAAGGCACGTGAGATATCGACTGAACTTAAACTTGAAACGCCGGGTTCCAATATTCGTATTACCGGTGACATTGCGCTACAGCACGAAGAATTAGAAGACATAGGCGAAGGCGCGGCATTCAGTGGTATCGGCTCTTTGATTTTAGTTTTATTGATCCTTTTTCGTTGCTTTCACTCGATTAAACTACTGCTAGCAACACTGATCACCTTACTGATGGGGCTCACCCTGACAGCAGGTTTTGCAGCGCTCGCCATTGGCCATTTAAATGTCATCTCAGTCTCTTTTGCCGCTCTATATATAGGCTTAGGCGTGGATTTTGCAATCCATATGAATCTCCATTATCGCGATGAGGTGGTTAAAAAACACAATAACCCGCAGGCCATCAAAAATGCACTAAACAGCGTGGGCTTCTCTCTATTTCTCTGCGCGCTGACTACCTCTATTGGTTTTTTTGCCTTTATACCGACTGACTATAAAGGCGTTTCTGAACTAGGCTTAATATCCGGTGTCAGTATGTTTATTGGGCTCTTCGTTTCGCTAGTGGTACTGCCGGCATTACTCACCCTGTTCAAACTTAAACAGGCCGAACCCTTTAATCAACCCACTAAAGTCTCCTTTTTACAAACATTTCCTTTTCGTTTTAAAAAAACCATCCGCATCAGTACCCTTGTCTTGGCTTTTGCCTGCCTGTTTGCTATTCCGTCTATCACTTTCGACTCCAATCCGATAGATATGCGCAACCCCAAGGCAATATCCGTGATTACCTTTAAAGATTTGCTCAAGTCAGAAACCGACTCTCCTTACGCGCTTTACACCTTAAGTGACAGCTTGCAGAAAGCACAACAGTTAGCGGATAAAATGGAGCAACTCCCGACTGTTCATAGCACCATCACACTCGAAAGTCTCGTCCCCTCTGACCAGAAAGAAAAGCTCTATACCATTGAAGACCTAGCATTGATTTTAGGCCCTCAGCTGAGCCAATTTAATGCCACACTGGCACCGTCGGATAGCGTTGTGGTTTTAAACCAGTTTCAGCAAACCATTGAGTCGCTATTACAAAATAATGCAACAAGCGTTAACCCTCAAATATTGCTTAACCTAAGTGCCAGTATCAATACATTTTTAACGACTATCACCCAGTCCCCAGAGCCTGATGTTCTGGCGCAGACACTGGATAACAATATATTGGGTTTGTTACCTTACACCATGAGTACTCTGAGCATAGGCTTAACCGCTTATGAATTCGGTATTGCCGACTTACCCAGCTATATTAGCCTGCAATGGCTAAGTCCAGGCGGACTATATCGCACAATGATCATGCCTGAAAAGGACTTAAACATTCCTGCCAACTTAAAACAATTTGCTCAGGATGTGCAAAGTATTGACCCGAGCGCTGTGGGTATGCCTGTCGGCGATTTAGCCTCCGGTGAAGCCGTCGTCGGCGCTTTTCAACAAGCCTTCAGCGCCTCACTGGTGATTATTACGGTCTTATTATTCTTTATTCTAAAAAGCATAACAAAAACCTTATTAGTCATTGGGCCATTACTACTCGCAGGACTTTTAACCTGCACAGTGAATATTTTTCTTGGCATCCCGTTTAATTTTGCTAATATTATCGCCCTGCCGCTACTTCTCGGTATGGGCGTGGATAGCGGCATTCATATCATGCATTGCTTACATGAAAATCTTGATGAAAATCAACATTTGTTACAAACTAGCACCGCGCGTGGCGTAATGTTCAGTTCAATCACCACCATGAGTAGCTTTATCAGCTTAGCACTTATTCCACACTTCGGTATCTCCAGCATGGGTATTACCTTAGCCGTGGGTATTAGTTTTACTTTACTGTGTACCCTTATTGTATTGCCCGCTTTTAGTAGCAAAACTCTTCAACTTTAAATATAAACACTTAGATTATCCATGTCATTTAGTACCGCCGAACTCTTTACTCAACATAGCCAAGACAAATTTGTGCTGCACGAAAAACATTTGAACCATCAAATGGTACGTGTCTTGCAAACCATAGGCTATGATCGTCACTATACCAAGGCAGTCGGCCAATACCTGTACGATCAGGATAATAATGAATATCTGGACTGTTTAAGTGGTTTTGGTGTCTTTGCCGTAGGGCGTAACCACCCTACCATTATCGGTGCATTACAGGAAACACTGACGCTGGAGTTACCTAATCTGGTGCAAATGGATGTCTCTCTATTAAGTGGCTTACTGGCAAAAAAGATTCTATCGACCACACCTGATAATCTAACAAAAATGTTTTTTTGTAATTCAGGCACCGAAGCAGTCGAGGCCGCCATAAAGTTTGCACGTTACACCACCCAGCGAGAAAAGATTGTCTTTTGTGAGCATGGCTATCATGGACTGACCATGGGGGCTTTATCTCTGGTAGGCGATGATATTTTTCGTGAAGGCTTTGGACCATTATTACCTGGCTGTATTTCAGTACCCTTTAATGATCTTGCTGCACTGGAACAAGCACTCAGCCAAAGAGATATTGCTGCCTTTATAGTCGAACCCATACAAGGCAAAGGTGTTAACCTTCCTGATGATCACTATTTAGCGGAAGTTGAGCGGCTATGCAAACAGTACGGCACACTTTTTGTTGCTGATGAAGTTCAAACAGGCATAGGCCGCACCGGAAAATTCTGGGCGATTGAACACTGGGGTGTGCAGCCTGATATGATTTGTATGGCCAAAGCCTTATCGGGCGGTTTTATCCCTGTCGGTGCTGTCGCTATGACAGATAAAATCATGAATACGGTCTTTAATCGTATGGACAGGGCAGTCGTGCACGGCTCGACTTTCTCCAAAAATAATATGGCGATGGCAGCTGGCCTAGCGACTCTACAGGTCATGGAAGATGAAAAACTGGTCGAAAATAGTGCTCAAGTGGGTGAGGACATCATTCACAGCCTGAATGCATTGAGTACAAAATATGAATTTTTAAAGGAAGCTCGCGGTAAGGGTTTGATGGTCGCCATTGAATTCCAAGCGCCCAAAAGCCTCAAGCTTAAAGCCGCGTGGGCAACACTAGAAGCAGCAAATAAAGGTTTATTTTGCCAAATGGTGACCATTCCATTATTTAAAGAGCATCATTTATTAACACAAGTCGCTGGGCACGGCATGAATGTCGTTAAATTATTACCACCGCTCAACTTGACACAAAAAGATCGCGACTGGGTTGTAAACTCATTCGATAACGCCATTGCTGACACTCACAAAGTCCCTGGCTCAATTTGGTCGCTGGGTAAAAACCTTGCTAGCCATGCACTCAAATCTAAAAAAGGGTCATAAGGATCGCATTATGAAAATCGCAGAAAACTACCCACTTTTACATACTATCGACCTTCCTGAAGATGTGCGTAAATTATCCAGAAATCAATTGATCCCTTTATCGACTGAGCTACGTGAGTTTTTAACCCATACTGTTAGCTTATCGGGCGGTCATTTTTCAGCCGGCCTAGGCACCGTTGAATTAACCGTTGCTTTGCATTATGTTTACAATACGCCAAAAGATCAACTTGTCTGGGATGTGGGTCACCAGGCGTATCCGCATAAAATATTGACGGGCCGCAAGGAACGTATGCTAACGATTCGTGCTAAAAATGGCGTTTCTGCTTTCCCAAAACGCAAAGAAAGTAAATACGATGCCTTTGGAGTTGGGCACTCAAGCACCTCAATCAGTGCTGCTTTAGGCATGGCGATTGCCGCAGAAAACAAAGGTGAAGACAGTCGCATGGTGGCTATTATTGGCGATGGCAGTATTACTGGGGGTATGGCATTTGAAGCGATGAATCACGCGGGCTCTCTGGATGTCAATTTACTCGTCATTCTAAATGACAACGATATGGCCATTTCGCCCAATGTGGGCGCGATGAATAACTACTTTACCAAAATCATCTCCAGTAAGCTTTACTCTTCCGTGCGCGAAGAAAGTAAAAAAGTACTCAGTGGCTTACCCGCGGTATGGGAGCTTGCAAAAAAGACCGAAGAACATGTTAAAGGCATGATAGTCCCAGGTACTTTATTTGAAGAGCTCGGTTTTAATTATATAGGCCCGATTGATGGTCACGATGTGGATATGCTGGTAGAAACACTGCAGGCAGTCAAAGAGCTTTCTGGCCCAGTGTTTTTGCATATCGTCACCAAAAAAGGAAAAGGCTATGCGCCGGCTGAAAAAGATCCATTAGCTTATCATGGTGTCCCTGCCTTTGACCCTAGCAAGGATTGCCTACCCAAATCAGCGCCTTCCCCACACCCAACTTATACTCAGGTATTCGGTAGCTGGCTATGTGATATGGCAGCAAAAGATGATCGCTTAATGGGAATTACGCCGGCAATGCGTGAAGGTTCAGGCATGGTAAAGTTCTCCGACTGCTACCCTAAGCGCTATTTTGATGTCGCGATTGCCGAGCAGCATGCCATTACGTTAGCTGCTGGGCAGGCCTGCCAGGGAGCTAAGCCCGTTGTTGCAATCTACTCAACCTTTTTGCAACGTGGGTATGATCAATTAGTCCACGATGTTGCTATCCAGAATCTGGATGTATTATTTGCCATAGACCGTGCTGGATTAGTTGGCCCAGATGGCCCTACTCATGCGGGTAGTTTTGATTATAGTTTTCTGCGCTGCATTCCTAATATGCTAGTGATGGCTCCCGCAGATGAAAATGAATGCCGGCAGATGCTGACCACAGGTTACAATTACGTAGGCCCTGCATCAGTACGTTATCCTCGAGGTAAAGGCCCTGGGATGAGCGTAAGTTCAGACTTTACTGAGCTAGAAATAGGTAAAGCAGAGGTACGCCATCAAGGGGGACGTATCGTCATACTCGCATGGGGCAGCATGGTCACACCGGCATTAGAAGCTGGTAAACAGCTGGGTGCTACAGTGGTGAATATGCGCTTTATCAAACCTATCGATGCTACGATGATTCTTGATATGGCTAAAACTCATGATGTTATTGTCACTATCGAAGAAAATGTATTGGCTGGAGGTGTCGGTAGTGCTATCAATGAATTTTTACAAGCACAGAAAATATTAATGCCGGTGCTAAATATCGCTCTGCCTGATGAATTTATCGAGCAAGGGACTCGTGAAGAGCTATTAACAGAATGTGGTCTTGATACTCAGGGTATATTGAACAATATAGAAAATTTCTGTGCTTGATTATGGGTAAGCGCTCAGCCCCTCCTTAACAAGGCGGGGTTAGGGGAGGTTTTATTAGAAAGATACTTTTCAACCCTTATTTTTCGGTAGTGGGTCAAACCTGTGGTTTTAATATTCTCCCTATTACGTTAACCCCTTATATCTCGGACTATTGCATAACTTGTAACTAAACAATAATCATAGGTTTGACCCACTACCGAATTAATATACTAACTATTTGAAATCGACACATACTCCCGCGTGAACAGAAACATATTCTCCCTACCCCTCAATATAAACCGTGCATCATACTCCAGTCAAATACCTAATAGCCACTAGCCTGTTTCTTTTCCCATTGCTCAGTTTCGCTCACGGTACCATTAGGCCATGGCAGTCTATTTGGTCTGCATGGATTTATACTCCAGATATAGCCATCCCCATGTTATTAACCGTGGTGGTTTATTTTCGTGGCCGCGCAAAAAGGCGTGAAGCGTGTCGCCCTGTCAGCACAGGCCAAACCATTACTTTTCTGCTGGGTATGCTATGTTTTGTCATTGCTTTGCAATCACCATTAGAGCCTCTATCAGAGCACTTTCTTTTTTTCCATCAGATTGAACATTTATTAATGCGTGGTTTAGGCCCATTACTACTGATATTAAGCATGCCTCTGGCCCCTTTATTACAAGGGCTGCCAAAAATAATACGTCACTCTGTGCTAACGCCGATTATCAGAAACAAACCTGTTCAATGGCTATATCGCTTTTTTGGTCATCCTGTGATCGCCTCCATTCTGTTTATTGCGACACTACTAATCTGGCAAATACCTAGCCTGCATAATCGTGCTTTAGCTGATCAATCATTGCATAACACTATGCACTTCACTATGATACTTACTGGATTCTTTTTCTGGTGGTTAATCTGTGACCCACGCCAAAAATCTGCCCGCATTCCTTTTGGTATTCGTATTATTGTGTTGTGGTTAGTGACGATCCCCAACACTATTATTGGCGCTATTATTACCTTAAAAAGAGATCAGATTTATGCTGCTTATGATGTGCTGGATGGACGGTTAGCGATTGAAATAATGCTAGATCAGCAACTCGGAGGTATTATGATCTGGGGGCCAGGCGGAATGATGGGGTTGATTGGGACAGCCGTGGTTTTTTTCTTGTGGACCCGTAAGGATAGAAAATTACGCTATGCGCCACAACCATATTAAAACTATTCCTGATTACCCATAACTCTCAGCTATCCTCCATCATTCCTGCATGCTTCTGGCTGGAATCTAGCGCTAAGGCAACTCGCCATAAATAACCCACCCATCTTGCTTGTCTTTTTGTCCGTCTTCAGTGTTGTAGAAATAGTTTCGTAGCCTGCTATGCGCCTATTTCTACGCTTTGAAGACGAACAAAAACCCTGCGCAATATGGGTAGTTTATTTATTGCGAGTTACCTAAGTTGCCCAAATTGCGCTGTAGCACTCTCCTGAAATCAGGTAAGAATGCCCAAGATATACAGCGATATCGTTGCAAAAATAGTGCCTGTCCAACTCAAACATTTATGCTGGATTATCGCTATAATGCCTGTGTGCCTGGTATCAAAGAGAAAGTCGTCGAAATGGCGATTAATAGCAGTGGTATTCGAGACACAGCACGGGTTCTAAACATTAATAAAAATACCGTCATCAGCATCCTAAAAAGCAAAGAAGAAAGCCTCGTACAGGTCAATCCTATTTTTCTATCTCAACAAGCAGAAACACCTTTAGTCGTCCGGCTGGAGCTTGTTTGCGAAGAAGCTGAGAGAGATGAACAATGACCCTTTGTAGGTAAAAAGTCGAACCAGCGCTGGTTATGGCATGCTGTTGATCATGCAACTAATACAGTCATTGCTTATGTATTTGGCAAGCATAAAGACGATGCTTTCAAAGAGCTAAAAGCCTTACTGACTCCTTTTAACATAAGTCGATATGACACGGATGACTGGGGAGCATATGAGCGAAACTTAGAGACAAATGAACATGAAATAGGCAAGAAAAACACCCAAAAAATTGAACGAAAAAATCTGAACTTTAGAATATGGATTAAACGTTTAACACGTCGAACAATCTGTTTTTCAAAAAGAGAAAAAATGCACGATATTGTCATAGGGCTATTCATTAATAAAGTCGAAGTTGGACGAGACATTCATGCCTAATAACAGATTTGACCCACCACCGAAAATTTTTAGTAAGCGCCAGATACCGCAGCGAGAACCATATTCAAAATAGATTCCGCAAAATAATCTCGCTGGCCATGCAATGCTTCTCTTTGCGTTAGCTCTAGTAGGTAATTTTCTGAGGTTTTATCACCCTGCAAAACCGAACGTTCAGCACCTTCTCCTATATTAATGACAAAATTAAATGCCAGGCGCGCATTATCGGGCCAATGCGGATTAGGTGGTGTTGCTCCATAGCCAGTTAAATCCCGCGGCAGTGAAATATCCATATTTTGCATTGTATATTGAACTTTAACGGATAGCAATTATTGGATATTTAGGTGTTTTTCAGCTTTGAGGTTAAAATCTGCCGCTCACAAACTTCCTTTTTCCACTGATTGAACCCAGTGAACCCAGGGTCAGGCCTCGGAAAATAGGGACAGAAATAGGGGGCAGACCACAATTAATTCAATAAAAATAGTGATTTAAACGTGCTCCGCCCCCTATTCTTTTCCTTTTTCTTTATAACAGGTAGCCCAGTAACCTTCTCTATTCGCTATTGGGCTGCTTATAGATACGTCTAAACCAACTCTCGCTAAACCCACGCATATGCTTATCATCATACAGAATCAATGGAACACCACTCCCAGCAAATTTTTTGTATCGCTGCTTAGCTTTTGCATCTCGTTCAATATCATACTCAACAAAGGGAATTTTATTATTGATAAAATATTTTCTGGCTTTTTTGCAGTAGCCGCACCAAGAGGTTGAATACATGATAACTTCTTCCTCAGATTCAGAGACTATGACTGGTTTTTGGTAAACATTTTCTTTAATCTCAATTTCCTTGGATGCCATACCTTCAGGCTTGTCTCCATAACGAACTTTTCCACTTTCATCAGTCCACTTGTAAATAGCACTAACTGCTGCTGCAGGATATAAAAACAGTACTGTCAGAAATAATATTTTTTTCATTTAGATAGCTTTATAGGAAGGTAGATAAAATAAAAACTCCGAAAGTGTATGATACTTCGCGTGATCACGGATGCAGATGCATTTTTGTCGAGAGCGAGCCTGCTCCTTACTTGATGCGGGGCGCTGAAATAGGGACATAGCTGGTTCAAGCTGCGTAAAGTTTAAGCAACGTAGCTCACGGCAAAAATGCAGAGACTATAAATCCGCAGTCTTGACCGAGTGCAGTATAACTAACATTTTTTATTCAATATTTATCATATGTGTCGCTAAATCATCTAAAGCTTGGGTAATATTCCTTCTTAGCTCATTCGGCATTGCGACTTCATATAACGCCTTTTTCATACACAGCATCCACTGATTTCTTACCTGCTGATTGACTGCGAAGGGAAAATGGCGTTGCCTTAAACGAGGATGCCCAAACTCTTGCTGAAATAAATCAGGGCCACCTAACCAACCTGATAAAAATTTGAATAATTTTTCTTTAGTTGAATCCAGGTCATCCGCATGTATAGCTCTCAACTCTTTTGCCTCAGCTAAGGTGTCCATATAAAAATAGAACCGATTGACTAAGCTTAATATGCTTTTTTCTCCGCCCATTGATAAATAGGGTGTTTGCTGTTGTACAACTGCCATAATTTAAAGACTGTTAATGTTTTAATGGGTGATAATTTAAGAGTGCCAACAATCTGTTGGCGTATGCCAATTATAGGATAATCTATATATTCATTTCATAATAACTGTTATAGGAAAGCCGCCAATAGGGAATAAAGCGCCTGATATTGACAAGGAAACCC
>CAYZUM010000046.1:0-15141 GCA_964481455.1 uncultured Methylomonas sp.
GAATGAAGGTGACAGGAGTCCCTGAATTTCACGAAGTAGCATGGCGCGCCTGATGCAGAGCTTACTTTTCATGTATTCCCAAACAGAGTTTGGGAGCGAGATTTGTGTCACTTTCAGGCTGCCCTTGGCATTTTGGGTGGTTTTGTTTATGGGTGAAAATTTGAACCTATGGTAATCAAAGAATTAGAAGATAGATGGATTGAAATCTGTGGATCAGGTGTTAATAAAGCGCTTGTTCATACTGGTTTCAAAACGCTCGTCGCTCAGTATTCAGAAAAACATCGTTTTTATCATCATCTGGGACATATTAATGCTTGCCTAGAGCTATGTGATGAAGTTGCGGATTATATTGAGGAACGCTTCAATATTGAGATGAGTATTTGGTTTCATGATGTTATTTATGACCCAGTGAAATTTGATAACGAAGAAAAAAGTGCGAAATATGCAAAGAAATTCTTGCAGGCGATTAACTTAAATCCGGTTGAAATCAATAAAATAGAACACTTGATATTGCTTACCAGACATCCATCTTTGCCTGTCACTGATGACGAAAAATATTTAGTCGATATAGATTTATCAATTCTGGGAGCGAATAATGCACTTTACGACAATTATGAGTTGGCGATAAGAAAAGAATACTCGCTCGTCCCCAGCTTTCGTTATAGAAATGGGCGAGTGGATGTACTCAAATCTTTTGCCAAATTAGACAAAATTTTTCAGACAGAGTATTTTTACGAAAAATTAGAGATTCAGGCGAGGCATAATATTGATCGAACGATACTTGCACTTAGGAATGGGAATCAAATAACGTGTGCATTCTGACGTGTCTTTTTGTTCGCCTTCTGCGTTGCGGAAACAGTTACGTAGCTAGCTATGCGCCTGTTACCGCGCCTTGAAGGCAAACAAAAATACTGCGTCATAATGGCACAACTTATTCAATTCCCATTCCTTAGTATGGTCACGGAATCAGATAGTTAGCTTTATATAAAGCAGACAAGTTGAGCGCGCGGATTTTAATGTGCTAACAATAGACTGATTTAAGGCGAGTACTGAAAAGGCTGGGTTACGTTTACTTTAGTTGTCCTGTAATATTGGCGTAAAAGGAATGAAAGAGCCTTTATTATGCTGGTTACAAACAGAAAATCTGTATTGCTTCTGGTCAATAGATTGCTCGATTGTTTCCAGGCTTGGTTGTACGGCTACATTGTGATTGCTTGACTGTTGCCGCCTGACATTGAGTTACTCCATCAGAAAGGTCAATGATTTCTTTTTTTGTTATTTCTTTGGGCTTCGGTGCTTTTTCAGATTTGGGGGGCGTCGATGCTTTCATTATATCCTTGGTTTTAGGCATCACTTTAAGCTCTTCTTTAGAGCTATTTTTCTTAACGGTAACAGCTTTTGGTATGAGTGTTATGCCTTGTTTTTTAGCTAGGTATATATCCACACGACTGGGGTTTTCTGTTATTTCTATTTGAGTGACAGGTTTTTTGGGCGCAATGATCTGTTTATAACCCGCTTTTAAATATAAATATTTTGCAACGCCAGTCATATCATTGAAGGCTAGTTGTTCATCCTGTTGTTTTGATGCAAGATACTTAGCAACCCCGGATAATTTTTTTTCAGCTACCGCGACTTCTGTCGTGATTGTTTCTTGGGTAGGTTGTTGCTTTTCAGCTAAATATTTTGCTACTCCACTGAGTTCTTTTATCTCGGTCGAGCTAGCATTTTTCTTCTGCTGATATAGCTCAACTTTAGTCGGGGCACTAGGTTTAGGTGCCTCACTAATGCTGACTTCTGCTCTATAGACAGAGGGATCATAATAATCACTATCGTTGGGTGACTTTAGCCCTAAAACATTAAACGCTTTATCTAGGAAGTTCTTTGCCATATCAATCCTTTACTAAAAATTTGGAAAGTTTAATTATATGATACTTCAATCTCTTATGTTGTAAAAAGAAAGTATTCAAAAGATAAAAAGGTTAAACCTAAAATAATATTGGTTCTTAGGTGTTTTCCGTGAGTAGCAGAAGCGGCCTTTTGTCGCGTTGAGATAAATGCATATTTTATTTCGCGGCGGAAGACCGCTCCTACTAACACTTTAAATTCTTAGTCACTCTTCAAACACAAGCTTCTACGGCAGAGCCATAAGAGCCCTAATTTTACTTTAGGAATGGGAATTGAATAAGTTGTGCATTATGACGCAGTATTTTTGTTTGCCTTCAAGGCGCGGTAACAGGCGCATAGCTAGCTACGTAACTGTTTCCGCAACGCAGAAGGCGAACAAAAAGACACGTCATAATGGCACAACTTATTCAATTCCCATTCCTTAATAGCTGTTAACGATGGGCAGCGGATATTTAATAATACCCGAAATTCATGATTTTCAATGGATTCAGATATGAGGTATCAAGGCATGGAACGCATTAATCGTACACAGTTTTCTTTGAAACTGAGCTTAAAAAATAGTGTCAGACAAGTATAGGTTATGGGTGATATACTCCCTATTAAATTATACCGATTTGGATGCTGGATTACCCTAGCAACAGCAGTTGAGCAATGATACTTACCCGTTTTATTGTACTGCCTGATGAGCAGGTTTTGCTATCAGTTCACATTGGCTACTAGACATCCGCAATCGTGGCTGCATGAAGTATATGTTGAGGGATTTCTTGCTCAGTTTTTATCAAGATATCTGCAATTTGATGCTCTATAACTTTAAGTCTAATGCTTGTCCTAAGGGAGTAATATTTGAATACTTACCCAATTCCTGATGTAACAAATGATTTTTTGGCAGACTATATGAGTTCTATCCTCAACAGCCTGAAGATATTGAAAGGTGTTGAGCTTTGTGACTCTACTCTCTGTATGAAAGAACAGGCAAAGCAGGTTTTTGAAGCGCCTTATGTACTCTTGGCGCACAATGCAACCACTGACCCTGTCTTCCAGTATGCTAATAAAAAAGGCTTAGAGATTTTTGAAATGGTTTGGGATGAGTTCACAAAGCTCCATTCAAAATATTCTGCCGAACCACAAAACCGTCAAGAACGAGAGCGGCTGCTGAATGATGTTTTAGCAAAAGGATATGCCGATAATTACACTGGAATTCGCATATCAAAAACGGGTAAAAGGTTTCTGATTAAATCTGCAACAGTGTGGAACATCATTGATGATAATCATGAAAAGATGGGCCAGGCGGCGGTATTCAGCGATTATACCTATCTATAAGCCATATCTTCGCCAAAAACAGAATACACCCTGAAGAGCATGAAGAAAAAAGATTTTGTAATCCTTGATGTCATTTATGCTCTTCAGGGTGAAAAAATATTTTCACCGGTGGTGTTCATGGAAGGATGCCAATATTGAGACCATTAATTAAATTTAAAACTCAATAGCTGATGACCCTCGCTGAAAATGCTCCAATGTCCACTGGGTATCTCTTTAAAGGTGGCCTGGTAACGCATTTTATTATCATTAGGATTTAAATCCCGAATAAAAATATGCAAGACTTGTTGTGGATATCGCTGAGCAATTGTCGCAAAGATTTCTGGGTCTTCTTCACCAGCATCGCCTACTAATATAAATTGACGCTCTGGGTATTTGTTAAAGAGTGCTTCGATAAGGGGGTGTTTATAATTTCTTTGCGAAGAAAATAAATTGAAAAAACTTTGGTCTTTTATTCTGAAATTCTTCAGGTTATAGCTACCATCGGGAAAACCAGAAGCCGCGATAAATTCAGATAAAGCTGGGTAAAGGTGCCAGGGTGATGCGGAAAGATAATGAAAAACAGCTCCTTGTTTTTGCCATGATTGATATGCCGTGGCCATCGCTGGAACAGCTTGAAATGCTTTGAAAAAGGTGTTTTTTAATAAGGCTTGTTTATCTTTAACATTGGATATTTTGATGGTGTCATCAATATCAGAAATGACCGAAATGCCCTTGGGTAAAATGAATTGCGCCTTACCTTTAAAGAGTCGCGGATCATTTTTTTGAGTAATCGCCTGGTAGGGTTGCCAGCCTTGTTGCCCATTATTAGCAATATGAATCTCACCATAAAAATGTCCATTGCTTTGGGAAGAGGACATTGTAAAGTGCTTACCTAGCATTTCGATGGCTATTTTTTTTCCACGCTCATTATCCACTAAAAACATTCGTGTTCGTTGTTGATAAAGCGCGCGGTTGTTGTCATCAGGTTCTATATCAAGTACAGAAGGTAAGGGGTTAAGCATTGTATTTCGCCATAGGGAGTCTTGTTCATATTCAAAAATCCAACCGTGAACGGGGACTGTCCATACCGAATTCCTCAGAGAGGCATTACCAGGAAAAAATAGCACTGTTTCATCATCCTTAATGCGACTTGCCTGAGTAGGGGTTAAGCAAAAGATAAACAGACTGATAAATAGTATAGCGATGGTTTTATTCATAATTCGAAGGCGTAGACAATAGTTTCTCAGGTAAAATAGTTTCCATGTGAATGACGAATAGCATCCCTTAGAGGGATGGTATTCGGGAAATGATATTTCTGAGAGTCTATTATAATTGGTTTTGGTCTTTAGGCACTTTATCATAGCTATAGTGAAATAACAGCTGTAACCGTCCAGCCCCCTCCTGACAAGTAGCGTTAGGGGAAGGTTTATTAGAATAGCTTTGCTCAAGCCATGTTTTCTAGAAGGGGAGATGAACGGTTACGCTGTCTATGTTTTTGAGGCCTTTTAGACAGGTTTGGACATGACAGATAAGGCGAATGAATTCGCACCGACAGATGAGCAGTATAAGTAGGTGTTCAGTTGAATCGGTTTTAGGGGGGGGGCTGGAAATAAATAAGCGTCCAATATGGGCAGTATTTTTGTTCGTCTTCAAGGCGTAGTAACAGGCGCATAGCAAGCTACGCAACTGTTACTACAACGAAGAATACGGATAAAAAGACCCGCAATCTTGGATGATTATTTGTTTCCATCTCCCTTATGGCTGTGTTGAGATAAAGGGATATGTGCTCATCTCGCCAATTCTAGGGCGGATTGAAAACATGACCTTTAAGCATAGTTAATGTTCTGCTTTTAGTTTGTCGCCCTGATTCGGCTCATGTATACTCCTAGTGCTTATGAATGAAATCACTTAGGTGTGGGGTGGGTAACGCGATAGCATGCCCATCAAGCGATACAAGGTAGTTAGGAGCGTGCACGAAATAAGTTGAGCAACTGACTTGTCTTTTTGCCCGTCTTCTTTGTTGCGAAAATAGTGACGTAGCCTGCTATGCACCTATTTACGCGTCTCGAAGACGAACAAAAATACAGCGCCAGTTGCTCAATTTATTCCGTGCCCATTCCTTAGCGTTTGCGCTATATTGACAGATGGGTATGGAAAAATCTTAGTTCATCCAGCAATTTCCCCTTTTATTTCGTGCACTTTTTAAGTTGGTTTAGTTAACAATCGATAGCTTGGAGACGTTAGATAAAGTGAATGATATGAATACTGAGAGCTCAGAAATTCCTCTTACCGAGCAGTACAGCGGTGGTTACGCAAAACATACCTTGAATGAATTTTCAAAGCGCAGTCTTGATAAGGAAGGGGCGTTCTTCAAGCGCTATATTGAAACGGGTCAAACCGTTCTGGATGTTGGCTGCGGCCCAGGTTCGTTGAGTTTGCAACTGGTGGATAAAGTCGGGCCACAAGGATTTGTGCATGCGGTTGATGTGCAAAGTGAGCAATTTCCCACTGAGCACGCTGAAAATATTCACTTTCAGCAGGCATCTATCTATGAACTGCCATTTGCAACAGGGACTTTTGATGCGATTCTGGCACATGCCGTGTTGTACCACTTACCTGATCAACATGCTGCACTGATTGAATTAAAACGTATCTTAAAACCTTCAGGGTTATTGGGCATCCGTGATGCAGAATTTGGGGGTGACGTTTGTTTTCCAGAGGTAAAGGACCTGAATTTTGCTTGGCAGGTTGTTGAAGCCTGTTTTAACGAAGCGGATTCTGATATTTATTTTGGGCGCAAGCAATCCAGTAGTTTACTAAACGCTGGTTTCGAAGTGGTCACGTTATCTGCCAGCTATGATATTTTTTGTGATGCTGCCGGGTATAGTCCCCAAGGTTTTGCGTTATTCTGGCATGATTATATACAGCGACATGGTACTAAAACTGGGTTTAGTCGCAATGAAATAGAGCGAGCCCAAACGGCAGTCACGCTTTGGGGGGGGCAAAATAATGCTTATTATGGCCGTACTCGCTGTGAAGCTGTGGCACGTAAGCCGGCATGAAGTCTGATAGCCTAGGGGTAGTTTACCAGTTTACAGATTGTCATGTATTTGATCCGGCGAGTGGCGATCATCATAACGGTATTAATACCAATGCCAGCCTGCTAGCGTGTCTGCGAGGTGCGCAACAGATAGGGAACCCTGACTTGTTGGTATTCAGCGGGGATATGTCTAATGATGAGAGCCCGGCTTCTTACCGATTTTTAGCTGACGCTATAGCGCAACACTTTCCTGATGTAACTTGTCTGGTTCAACCAGGAAACCATGATCACTTACCGGCAATGGAGCAGGTTTTTCCGTATCAACAGTGTCGCATACAGACGCATTTTTATTTCGGGCATTGGGCCATCTATATGCTGGAAACATATCCGATAGCGGGGGGATGGTTTCATGCCAAGGTATTAGCTGATGTGTATCAGGACCTGGAGCAACTAGCAGCACAGAATGATATACAGAATATATTGATTTTTATGCATTATAACCTGGTTGATCTGGACTTTCGTGGCATAGAGTGTGGTGTGCTAGAAACAGAGCGCTTGCGACAGGCAATGCAGGATACGGGGAAGGTGAGGTGTGTCTCATCTGGGCATATTCATCAGGAATATCACTGGCTGGAAAACGGTATTATTTATACTTCAACGCCTACTACTGGCATTCAATCACGTTTAGCGAATGGTGAAGAAAGTAAAGAATGGGCTGGATTTAAGCGCTTTGAATTATTTACCGATGGTTGTATTAGCATGGATACCCTGCGTGTCTGTCCTCCGGTTAAACATGGACGAACAGCTCTGCTGTGAAAGGTTCCAGTCAGCAGAGCTTACTTTCCATGCGTTCCCAAATAGAGTTTGGGAACGAGAGTTGTTACACTTTCATTCGATGCATGCTATTTTGGGTAGTTTATTGATTGCGAGTTACCTTACAATACCTTCGCCAAAGTGAAAGTAATTTTTCACCATGAAGGCCATGAGGTTGTTTTCAATCAATGTGTTATAGGGTTATTGCAGGTGATATTTCATAATGGATAACACTTTGTTTTCCTTCATGTTCTTCAGGGTGAGTTTTGTTTTTGGCGATGGTATTAACCTTAGTCTATTATTTTAAGACCTAAGGCCATAAATACTGGCTGGCATGTTTGTTAATGACAGTGAAAGCATTCAAGAATACGGTTGTGAGTTTTTTAAGTCATTGTATTAATTTATGTGAGGAGTACAAAAACAAGTTTTTGTACTCTGAAATATCAACTTTATCCCTGTCACCTTCATTGCGCCAATATTTGAGTTTAATTAAGGTAAGCTGAAACTGCGGCCAACAAGTCATCGAATGTCGCAATATTAAGTGTGTAGTCGAAGTTTATAGCGGTTAATGAATGGCACAAGGAGTGTGTATGACTGACAAAAATGCAGTAGATTATGGCCCATTACAAGGTCTTATTGGCACCTGGAAAGGTGATAAAGGTGTCGATGTAGCACCAGCCCCCGAAGGTTCTGAAAAAAATTTATATTATGAAACGATTCGGTTTTCTGAAGTAGGCGCGCTCACGAATGCGGAATCACAAGTCTTATCGGTAGTTCATTATCGACAAATTGTTAAATGAAAATCGACAGATGATATTTTTCATGATGAGGCGGGTTATTGGATGTGGGACGCTAAAGAAGGAATCGTAATGCATTCTTTAGCCATACCCCGTGGCGTATGCCTACTCGCAGGGGGAAAATATTCAGCGACAAGTGACCTAGCGGATAGTGTCAATATTGAAGTATCTGCGGGTATAGACAATAAAGACTGGCAAATTATTCAGTCGTCTTTTATGCTGAAAAACGCATGTACGACAGAGTTTTATCAAACATTAATCATAAGCAATAACACGCTCTTGTTGGCAGAAACGACTATGCTGAAAATTTATGGTAGAGTATTTGAACATACGGATCAAAATGAATTAATACGTCTATAGGTTTTTACCGGCGAAATCAGAATCAATTGTAAAACAGAGGGATACGCGTTATATTGAAGTTTTTAGGCAGGTCAAATGTTGTAGGATCGGTCTTCAGCCGCGAAATAAAAAAAGAATTTGTGCTATTTCGCGATTGAAGAGCGCTCCTACGATCTATTGAAATAGGCATAAAACGATGAAGATAAAGAGACATGGACTTTCAATCGAAATAGAAAGAGTCGGTGATGAATTTTTTCTTTCTTTAAAAGCGGTAGGAAAACTCACTCATGCTGATTATGACAAAATAAACCCAATGATTGATTCTGCTCTGGCGAGTGTGAGTGACCCTAAAGTAAAAGTGTTTATTGATGGTTCTGAATTGGATGGCTGGGCATTAAGAGCGGCACGGGATGATTTTAAACTGGGTTTAAAACACGGTAGCGAATTTGATAAAATTGCTATTTTTGGAAATAAACAATGGCAAAAATATGCCGCTAAAATGGGTTCATGGTTTGTTTCTGGTGAGGTTAAATTTTTTGAAGACAGTGATGAAGCATTAGCCTGGCTACAAGAGAAATAGATATTTATCTTTATAGAATATCCTTTATTTCCATGAATAATTGAAGCATCTCTGTAGAGTAGGCAAAGTGCCAGCATGTTCATCAGGGTATAGGACCTTGCACGAAATAAACTGCGCATTTGTAGGTGCGAATTCATTCGCATGATACATAGGAATGGGAATTTTATAACGTGCACATTATTTGTGTCTTTCTTTGTTGCGTAAAGAGTTACGTAGCCTGCTATGCGCCTGTTACCGTGCCTTGAAGGCAAACAAAAATACTGCGTCATAATTGCACAACTTATTCAATTCCCATTCCTAAAGAAGCAAGTAAACATGGCAATGAATGCTGATTTTAAAGAAAGTGAATATTGTACTAAAAGTTTTAAAGGGGTAAATTTATCTGGCCAAACGCTTGATAATAGAGAATTTGAAGATTGCACTTTTAAAGAGTGTGATTTTAGTGATGCCCTACTGAAGGACTGCAAATTCATAGATTGTGAATTTATAAAGTCTAATAGCAGTGTGTTAAAAATTGTACATAGTACATTTTCTGCCGTTACTTTTACAGAGTGTAAGCTGATAGGCATAGACTGGACTAAGGCAAACTGGTCAGAAATTGCTTTTTCAGCGCAGTTGAAATTTTATCAATGCAATATTAATGATTGTTCCTTTTTTGGCCTAATGCTTCCCGGGATTGTTGTTTCAGGCTGTAAAGCACATGATGTGGATTTGAGAGAGGGTGATTTTAATAAAGCTAATTTTACTGATACTGATTTTTGCAACAGCCTATTTAGCCAGACAAACCTTGCCAGCGCCGATTTCACTGCAGCAACACACTATAATATTGATGTTTACCTGAATGAGATTAATCAAGCCAGATTTTCTCGCTTTGAGGCAATAAATTTGCTGTCAAGCTTAAATATTGAGTGGGTAGATTGAATTAACAAAATATTGACTAAGGAATGTGCATGACACACTTAAGGTAACAAGTAAAGATGAAGTACATACTTGTAAGGTGTGGTTTTAGTCCGCCTTGCAATAGACTACGGGTTAAAACAATAGCTCTCAATAACAATTAAACAGGAAGATGCATGCAAGAAATATTGATTGGTGCGAATGACAACACTCAGGTAATCATGGATGCTGCCATGGGCAACCGCCACGGTATGATCTCTGGTGCGACCGGCACCGGTAAAACGGTGACTTTACAGATTCTTGCCGAGGGATATTCTCGTCTGGGTGTGCCTGTCTTTATGGCAGATATTAAAGGTGACTTATCGGGTATTGCCAAGGCTGGGCAGACACATGAAAAAATTACCGAACGAGTACAGAAGGTCAGAATTGATAACTTTCAGTTTCGCGCCAATCCAACCGTATTCTGGGATGTGTTTGCGCGTAATGGGCATCCTGTGCGCACCACAATTTCGGATATGGGGCCATTATTACTCAGTCATTTGCTGGAATTAAATGACACTCAGACCGGTATCTTGTATAGCTGTTTTAAAATCGCTGATGATCAGGGTATGTTATTACTGGATCTCAAGGACTTGCGCGCTATGCTCAGCTGGATGGGGGATAATGCGAAGGACCTGAGGTCTGAATATGGCAATATATCATCAGCCAGTATTGGCGCAATACAAAGGCGCTTACTGGTACTGGAAGAGCAAGGTGCCTGTGATTTTTTTGGTGAGCCCGCTGTACAGTTAGATGATTTTTGTCGTACTGATTTTTCCGGTAATGGGGTGATTAGTGTGCTGGATGCAACCGATTTATCATCAAAATCGCCACGTTTGTATGCTGCTTTTTTATTATGGCTACTCTCTGACTTATTTGAAACACTGCCAGAAGTGGGGGATGCTGATCGGCCTAAGTTAGTCTTGTTTTTTGATGAAGCGCATCTATTGTTTGACCGGGCTCCCCGGGTACTGGTCGATAAAATCGAACAGATTGTACGCCTGATACGCTCCAAAGGTGTCGGCATTTATTTTATTAGTCAGAGTCCACTGGATATTCCGGAAGATGTTTTAGGGCAATTAGGCTTAAAGATTCAGCATGCACTAAGAGCCTATACGCCCAAAGATCGAAAAGTTATAAAAGCGGTCGCGGAAACCTTTCGTAATAATCCTGATCTGGATACAGAGCAAGTCATTAAGGATTTAAAAACGGGAGAGGCTCTGGTTTCGGTACTCAATAAAGATGGTAGCCCATCCGTTGTAGAAAGAGTTCTGGTGCGTCCACCTGAATCACAAATTGGTGCACTAAGTGATGCTGAGCGCGTCGAAATAATGGGACGCTCACCGTATAAAGACCGTTATGATCAAGAAATTGATAGAGAATCTGCTTATGAACTCCTTAAACAAAAAGCAGAAAAAAAGGCTGAGATCGTAGAATTGCAGGGAAAGCCCAAAAGTCGTCGTGGAAGACAGACTGCAACCGAGGCCATGTTAAAAAGTGTCGCTCGTAGCGTAGGTAGTCAACTAGGTAGGCAGATTGTCAGAGGGATTATGGGATCATTATTTGGTGGGCGGCGTTAAAAACCTAAGGTAACTCGCAAATAATAAACGACTCACTAAAATGAAAGTGGCTAGCACCGCTTGTTACTCTTGCTGGGCGGGGAATTTACCCCGTCTTGCATAAGAGACTAGAAGCATTAGGCATTGGAGTGCAAAAACTTGTTTTTGTCCTCTCATAAAAGACGGCTTAAAAAAAATCAGCGCTGATTTTTAGCCTCCAGTTTAGCAATCACAGAATCTAAAGATCCCGATTCCCTGATCATCTGGTTAAATGTTTCACGGTTACTGATGACTAAGCTAATACCTTCTACTTTAAAGTCATAAATTTTCCACTGATCATTGCGTAGCACCATTGCATAATCAATTTTCGCATTGGCTTTGCCAGGTTGTGAAACAATGGTTCTTACATTAGTTTTTTTATCGCTACCCTTAAGTTTTAAGGGTAAATAATCAATCGTCCAGTGATTGAATTGTTCAGTAAAGGTCGTCGCGTAGGTATTTACCAGTAAATTTTTAAACGCAGCGATAAATTGTTTTTTCTGCTGTTTACTCGCTTTGCGCCAGTGTTTTCCTAAAACAAGGGCAGACATCCGAATAGTATCCACATTAGGGAAAATTTCTTTATCGATAAAGGCACGAATTTCAGTTTTGTTACTGGCGAAGCTCGGCTCTTTTAGTTTACCGAGTAAGGCATCAGAAGTTTCTTCAATGACTCGCTGAGGAGCCTGTAGATTTTCAGTAGCAGCCGATACATTGGTGCTAATCAATAAGAAAAATCCAAATAATAAAGTAGTAGGTAATAATTTCGTAGTCATAGTGGCAAGTGTTTTAGTAGAGGGCTTGTTTTCTGTACAATGAATATTTGTAACCGTTCACATCCCCCTTTGAAAACCAAGGGTTGAAACTCGATGTTCCAGTTTCCAGCTATATCTGGGCTTGAAGGCACCTAGATTTTGTTGCAATAAAAGTTAGTGCATTGATTTTAAAGGTAAACTTAATTTTATCGAAATCAAAAATAGATAATAAAATCAACATACTACAAAAACTGGAACATCGAGTGAAAAGAGTTTTTCTAATAAAACCTCCCTTAACCCCTCCTTGTTTAGGTGGGGGACTGAACGCATACGAATATTTTAAGATGAATTATATAAGCGATCATTAACTTTATAAATAAACGGTATGAATAATAGCATTAATTTTCCAAAAACACGCATGCGTCGTATGCGCTATCATGACTTTTCCAGACGACTGATGTCGGAGAATCAGCTTTCGTGCAATGACTTGATTTATCCTTTATTTGTCATCGAAGGGGAAAATAAAAAAGAATCTATTACTTCTATGCCAGGAGTAGAGCGTCTATCAATTGATTTGTTAGTTCAGGAGGCAAAGGAGTGTGATGCACTGGGGATTCCTATGTTAGCTTTATTTCCTGTTACACCACTCAGTGTCAAATCGGACGATGCCGCAGAAGCTTGTAGTCCTGATGGCCTGGCTCAGCGAGCTGTGTGCGCGATAAAAGCAGCCTGTCCAGACCTTGGTGTCATGACAGATGTTGCTTTAGACCCCTTTACTTCACATGGTCAGGATGGCTTGATAAATGAGCAAGGCTATGTCGTTAATGATGAAACTGTGGATGTGCTAGTCAAGCAGGCATTATCACATGCAGCTGCAGGAGCGGATGTCGTTGCCCCATCGGATATGATGGATGGTCGTATCGGCGCAATTCGTGAAGCACTGGAATCAGCAGGTCATATAAATACCCAGATTCTGGCTTATTCTGCCAAATATGCTTCCAGTTTTTATGGTCCCTTTAGAGATGCAGTGGGTTCTGCGGGTAACTTAGGAAAGGGGAATAAGGACAGTTATCAGATGGATCCAGCTAATTCAGATGAAGCTCTACGAGAAGTTCAGCTTGATTTACAAGAAGGTGCAGATATGGTAATGGTTAAACCAGGTATGCCTTATTTAGATATTATTCGCCGCGTGAAAGATGAGTTTTCTGTCCCCGTCTTTGCCTATCAGGTCAGTGGTGAATATGCGATGCTTAAAGCGGCCAGTATCAATGGCTGGTTAGATGAACGACAGGTTGTTCTGGAGTCCTTACTGTCTTTTAAACGTGCGGGCAGCGATGCCATTTTGACGTATTATGCGAAGGCCGTTGCGCAGTGGTTGAAGGAGTAATAAAAATGACTGATACAGATCAATATGCCGTTTTTGGTTCCCCGATAAAACATAGTAAATCCCCCCGAATCCATACACTATTTGCTGAGCAAACGGGACAGGCGATGCAGTACGTTTCGGAATTAGTGCCTGCAGAGAATTTTTCACAAGTAGTGAAGGCTTTTTTTGCCAAGGGTGGGCAAGGTTTAAATTGCACCGTCCCTTTAAAAGAGCTTGCCTGGGCTTATGCCGATAAACTGACCGAACGAGCACAATTGAGCAAGGCGGTTAATACGCTGGTGTTGCAAAAGGATGGCAGCATTCTGGGCGATAATACGGATGGGATTGGTTTAGTTACTGATTTAATAGACAATCATCAGATAATGCTAAAGCAAAAGAAAATCCTTATTTTAGGGGCTGGGGGCGCGAGCCGAGGCATAATTGGGCCATTATTAGATCAAATGCCGTTATTGATCACAGTGGCTAATCGTACTGTGGAAAAAGCATTAACCTTAGCACAAGAGTTTTCCCATAAAGGCACAATAAAGGGTTGTGGGTATGACGAATTATCTGGGCAGTCATTTGATTTAATTTTGAATGCGACTTCAGCCAGTTTAAGCGATCAGTTACCGCCTTTAGTAGAAGGTCTATTGGCAGAGCAGGGGAATTGTTATGATCTAGCGTATGCCAATGAACCAACAGCGTTTGTTCGTTGGGCAAATGAACAGCAGGCCAATAAAGCTCTGGATGGTTTGGGAATGCTGGTTGAGCAAGCGGCAGAAGCTTTTTATCTATGGCGTGGCGTGCGGCCAGGTACAGAAAAACTTATTCAGATTCTGGAAGCGGAACGGCTTGGGTAAGTATCACGGCTTTCTCATAAAAACTTGGCATATTTTTTTATTATCATAACACAATGATATATAAGGTTATTTATTTTTAATGTCATTGAGTTTTATTTTTCAATCATCATTTTTTATAGAAAATTAATGTTAATAAATTCTGTAATGTCTGATTTTATTGAGATTTGTAATCTGGACAAATATCATGCCAGTTTTTTATGAGAAAGCCGTAGGGTAAGTATGTGGTATATAGGCGGAGAATGTTGCTTCGATTTGCCATATCAGCTAACCCCGCCTACGTGCTAACTTTTGTTCTTTCATGCTAAAGATATATGGTTCTTTTCCCTTTGGCGTGAATGACAAAATAGATTAAAACAGTATGATATGGCAATAACTTACTTTCTGATATCTTAAAAAATGACTACTATTTCAGTCCCTATCAATATTCCTAATATTAACGTAACTAATATAAATATACTGGATAATGATATTATTGTGAAAGTAGAAACTGATTGTAAATGTTGTGGCCAATATATAGACAAAGCCCATAGTTTAAATAAAACAATTAAATTAAGAAATTTACCATCATTTGGAAATACAGTTTATATAGAATTTCAACCTACTAGATTTCAATGTTTTGATTGTGATGGCTTCCCAACGACTACTGAAAAATTATCTTGGTATCAAAGCGCAGGGCATTGTACTCAATTATATGCGGAATATATTATTAATCTATTAGTTAATAGTACAATTACAGAGGTTGCCAAACAAGAGAATATAACTCATAAAAAGGTGATAGGTATTATAAATAAACATATACCTAGGAATGGGAATCAAATAACGTGTGCATTCTGACGTGTCTTTTTGTTCGCCT
>CAYZUM010000047.1:0-14930 GCA_964481455.1 uncultured Methylomonas sp.
CTGTGCCTTTTTGATTGATAATCGCATCAATCGCTATTGCGGTTTTACCCGTCTGACGGTCACCAATAATTAACTCTCGCTGACCACGGCCTACTGGAATCATTGAATCAATTGATTTCAACCCTAATTGTACAGGCTGATCAACAGATTTTCTGGAGATAACACCCGGAGCAATTTTCTCAACAGGTGAAAACTGATCAGTCTCAATTTCACCCTTACCGTCAATAGGATTACCTAGCGCATCTACAACACGTCCTAGTAAGGCTTCACCGACAGGTACTTCTAGAATTTTGCCCGTACATTTAACTGTATCGCCTTCCGTGATATGTTGGTAAGCACCTAACATAACCACACCAACAGAGTCTCTTTCAAGGTTTAAGGCCATGCCGTAAGAGTCGCCTGGAAATTCAAGCATTTCACCCTGCATTGCTTCAGACAAACCATGCACTCTTACAATGCCGTCAGTCACACTGACTACGGTACCTTCCGTGTGTGCTTCGACATTTACGTCGAAATTTTCGATCCGCTTCTTAATCAGATCACTTATTTCAGATGGATTTAATTGCATATTTTTTCTCAGTCTAAGCTGTTAGATCCTTTTAGCTAGTTGTTGAAGTTGACCACTGATAGAGCCGTCAATCACAGTGTCGCCTGCTTTTACTAAAAAGCCACCAATCAAGCTTTTATCAACACTCGCGCTGATATTTACTATCTTATTAAGCTTCTTTTTTAGTGATGTCGCAAAGCTTTTTTCTTCTGCTTTGGTTAAAGCAAAAGCCGTTATAACATCAACATCGACATAACCTTCATCTTCAGCTTTATAATTCTCGAATAATTCCGCAATTTGTGGTGCTAGTGTTAATCTTCCATTTTCTATTAATAGTTTTAGAAAATTATTAGCTTCCCCCGTGACTTGATCCTGACAAATATCCAGCAATAATTGCGTTAATTCATCCTGACCCACTCTCGGGTTATGCACAATTGCAGCCAAGCTCTTATCCTGTATGATCGCAGATAAAAAAACTAAAGTATCAGACCATTCCTGAGAATTGTTAGTTTCCTTTGCTCTTTTAAATACGGCCTCAGCATACGGTCTTGCCAAAGTTGATAGTTCACTCATTATGCTTGACCTAATTGCTCAGATACTTTGCTGATAAGCTCTTTGTGCTTAGCTTTGTCAATTTCTTGCTGTAATATCTGTCCTGCTGCTTTTAAAGCGAGTGCAGAGACTTCTTTACGCATTTGTTCTTGTGCTCTTTGCATTTCTTGTTCAATCTGTGCCTGAGCCGCTGTAATCATTCGTTCACCCTCTATCTTAGCGGTGCCTTTTGATTCTTCAACGATCTCATTCGCACGTTTTTGTGCAAGATTTATAATATCAGCTGATTCTTGTCTCGCCTCTCTTAAAACGTTAGCCGCTTTTTTGGCTGCTAGTTCCATATCTTCCTGGCCTTTTTCAGCCGCTGCCAATCCTTCAGCAATTTTAGATTTACGTTCTTCGATCGCGCCAATTAGTGGTGGCCAAATATACTTCATGGTAAACCATACCAGAAGTGTAAAGGTAATCATTTGACCGATTAGAGTAGCATTAATACTCACTAGCCTTCCTCACGTTGCGGTTAAAATAACTTACGAGTGTCTTATCCTGCAGCCGCTTCAACAGCAGACAAGAATGGGTTGGCGAATGTAAAGAATAACGCCATACCCACACCAATCATAGTTACCGCATCCAGTAGCCCTGCAACAACGAACATTTTAACTTGTAACATAGGGACCATTTCTGGTTGACGTGCAGCACCTTCAAGGAACTTACCACCCAATAGACCAAAGCCTATCGCAGTCCCCATCGCACCCATACCTAAAACCAGACCTACTGCAATAGCAGTCATACCTTGTACATCAGCAATCAACGCTGCAAGTTCCATAATACCTCCAAAAGTATTGTTATATTAAAAATTAGAATGTGTTTATTAATGATCTTCGTGCGCCATGCTTAGGTATACAATCGTTAATACCATAAAGATAAAGGCTTGAAGTGTAATAATCAGAATATGAAAGATAGCCCAAGGAAAACTCAACAGAGGCTGTATATACCAAGGCAGCAAAGCGATCAGAATAAAGATCAGCTCACCTGCATATAAGTTACCGAATAGTCGTAAGGCAAGTGATATAGGCTTGGCAATTTCTTCAACCAGCTTTAATAGCAGGTTAAATGGCATCATCCATGGGCCGAAAGGCGTACAGGTAAGCTCTTTGGCAAAACCTAAGACACCTTTAATTTTAATACTATAAAAGATAATCAGGATAAAAACACTGATTGAAAGTGCAAAAGTGGCATTCAAATCAGTACTGGGAACATCTCGCAGGTATTCAATACCCATCATACCTGCAATGCTAGGTAAAATATCGACAGGGAATAAATCCATAAAGTTCCACATGAATACCCAGATAAAAATGGTTAAACTCAGAGGAGCAATTAGAGCACTTTTGCCGTGAAATGTATCTTTAACCTGCTGGTCTACAAATTCAATCAACATTTCGATAAAAGCCTGCCCTGTACCTGGCACACCCGTTGTCGCCTTGTCAGCGGCTGTTTTGAAAATCCAGATAAATAAAGCACCTAACACTGCAGAAAAAAACAAGGTATCTAAATGTAAAGTCCAAAATCCTTCACCTACTGACAATGGCGTGAGATGGTGAACAATATATCCTGTTGCGCCTTCCGCCGCATGTGCTTCAGTAGCCATTTTTCCTCGCTTTCTTAAAATTAATATTTACGTATCAATAACGCAAACCAAAAAACTGTCAATGCTGCAATATAGGCTGTCATTACAGCTAAAAAATTTATCTTGGGATCTTGAAAAATTAGGGCAAATAATATTGCCGTAAGTATTAACTTACCTGATTCGCCCGCATAAAATGACCGGACGATTTTTCTGGCTTCTTGTCCTTTATGCTGATTGATTTTTCGTGCGAAATACCCATTAGGAATCAATGCTGCCAAGCCACCAAATAAGGCTGATTTTGCGTTTATGCCATTGCTCAGAACGAAAAAACCTGCGACAACAAGCAATACAATAAAAAGTTGCCCGACAAGAATTTTGTTAACAACTGAGAACTTTTGTAATTGTCTCACATAGACCCTGATAAAATAATAGACGAATTATATCCATCCGAACAAATTTAAGCAAGGATAGATTTTCTAGCATGGGGCAAAACAGCGTGATAAATACTCATTTTGTGTTTGCCTGAAAACTGAAATTTTAGGTCTTCCTTTGCCCTGATTGAGACTTTTCAGGAGCGCAATAACTTTAGTTAGCGCAGAGCTTAGAATGGAACTAAAGCTTTTCCATTTCTGGGCTGTGATAACTATTGAAAAGATTAATTACTGTAACTACTCAGGCTATGATTTATTGGGCTGTAGCGATTTTGGCACTTCATTTTGGATGATAAAGGCAGAGGAATAGGCATTTTTTAACTGTTTAGCTACTTTTTATACCACAAATATCCCTACAGCCCAGGAAACAATAGCCTGAGTAGTTACTAAGGTAACGCGCAATAAATAAACTACCCATATGCGCAGGATTTTTGTTTGTCTTCAAGGCGTAGAAATGGGCGCATAGCTGGCTACGAAACTGTTTCTACAACACAGAAGACGAACAAAAAGACTAGCAAGATGGGTGGTTATTTGTTGCGAGGTACCTAATTACTTTTAATTAAAAATGCCACCCCTCCATCAATTTAAGCATTCAATCAGGCAATACTTATTTATAATCCACCAACAGACCGTTTTTTTTTGCATCAAAGCGCGCCACAATACCCTCTAATTCATCAAGACTGTTGTAAGTTATGACCACTGTTCCTTGTCCGTTTTGCTTATGCTTTATTGTCGTTTTAGCGCCAACAAAATGGGCCATTGCCTCTTGCAAGCGTAGTGTATCTCTATCAACTATCCTTGCAGGAGCCTGCACGGAAATATGCTCTTTGTTATCTTGCTTTTCTTGTTGCAATTCTTGTACTAATTTTTCAGTGACACGAACAGACAACCCCTCTTCTGCGACTTTATCAGCGAGCATAAGTTGCTTTTCAGCCTCCAGACTCAACAATGCACGAGCATGCCCCATTCCAAGCTTTCCTTTTACCATCAAGGTTTTTACGGCACTACCCAGCTCATTGAGCCTTAAGAAATTAGTGACGGCAGCCCTTGACTTACCTACTGCTTCGGCAATTTGCTGATGCGTTAAATCAAATTCCTCTATCAGCCGCTGAAAAGCTTCTGACTCTTCCAGAGGGTTTAAATTTTCGCGCTGGATATTTTCAATCAAGGAAATAGCTAATGCTGCACGATCATCTACATCCTTAATCACTACAGGGATATCAGCCAAACCCGCCAACTGACCAGCCCGCCAGCGACGTTCTCCTGCTATAATTTCATAGCGGTTGTAACCAACTTCTCTGACGATAATGGGTTGCACAATCCCCTGTACTTTTATCGACTCCGAAAGCTCTTGTAATCGCTCAGGGTTGATATCTTTTCTAGGCTGATATTTTCCGCGCTGTAGATATTCAACTGGTAAAGTCTGGGTATTTTTTTTGCTTTGTTCATTTCCCCCCAAATCCCCCATTAAAGCACCTAAGCCCTTCCCTAACCCTCTTTTTTTTTCTGCCATAAGCTTTTTACTTTTCTTTTCGAATGATTTCGCCAGCTAGGGCAATATATGCAATTGCTCCGCGCGAATTTTTGTCATACTGTAAAATCGGCATTCCGTGACTCGGAGCTTCTGCTAACCTTACATTTCTAGGCACACAGGTGCGAAACACTTTGTCTGCAAAATATTCAATTAATTGCTCAGAGACGTCCTTGGTTAAGCGACTACGTGTATCAAACATTGTCCGTAAAATGCCTTCCAGATATAAATCCGGGTTTGCCGTTTCCTGAATATTGCGTAAGGTATCCATTAAAGCAGACAAGCCTTCCAGCGCATAATATTCACACTGCATGGGCACCAAAACACTATTCGCCGCAACCATAGCATTTAAGGTTAACATATTCAAAGAGGGTGGGCAGTCAATTAAAATATAGTCGTAATCACCCTCCACCTGCTGCAGGGCATTGGCTAAACGTCGTTCACGTTGAGTCATTTTCATTAACTGTACTTCAGCAACCGTTAAATCTGAATTTCCGGCGATCACATCAAACCCTAACGATGTCACGCTTACAATAACTTCTGAAATAGGAGTATCCTCAATTAATAAATCACAACTTGAGTACAGAATATTTGATTTATTGACACCACAACCCATAGCAGCATTTCCCTGAGGATCCAGATCAATCAACAACACCTTACGCTGTGCAGCTGATAATGTTGCCGCTAAATTAACACTCGTTGTTGTTTTACCTACGCCACCTTTTTGGTTGGTGACTGCTATTATTTTTGTCATGTTTTATTTATCCGCACCACACACCTTTCAGCCTCTACACCCGGAATCAAAATAGAGTTTACAGTATAAGTCCTGTCTATTTTTTTAAGCTCACTTTCGGGCACCTGCCCTTTCATAGCAATCAAAACTCCCTCTGGCTGCAATAGATATCCGGTTAAATTCATTATGTCATTTAAATTCGCAAACGCTCGGCTCAGCACAGCGTCAAATTCGCCTGTACGTCCTAAATTCTCTATTCTACAATGCACTACATCTACATTTTTCAATTTCAATTCTAGTATAGCTTGCTGCACAAAGCGTGTTTTCTTGGCATTACTATCTACCAGAGTGAATTGTACATAAGGCATCAAAATTGCCAAAGGAATACCTGGTAAACCAGCTCCCGTTCCCACATCGATAATTTTTTCGCCGGCAACAAAGGGTAGAACGGCCAGACTGTCTAAAATGTGTAAGCGTAGAACCTCATCCCGCTGACGAATAGCGGTAAGATTATAAGCTTTATTCCATTTTTCAATCAGGCACACAAATGATAGCAATAAATCCAGTTGATATTCTGTCGCTACAAGCTCTAACCGCTCTATCCCTTCCTGTAGTATATAACGACTTTTATCCATTTTTCTTTTTCATATAGATAAGTAACAAGGACATTGCAGCAGGTGTTACGCCAGGTATTCTTGAGGCTAAGCCCAATGTTTCAGGTCGCTGATTAATAAATTTTTCACGCACTTCATTTGACAATCCCTTAATCAGGTTAAAATCCAGCTCATCTGGAATTTTCAAATGATCATAACGCTTGGCCTTATCTATATCTAGTTGTTGACGCTCAATATAGCCTGCATATTTCGCTTGTATTTCAACTTGCTGTGCAACTTGTTTAGTCACATCCAAGCCATCAGTAAAATCCATCAGCCGTGCGATATCAACCTCAGGGCGACGCAATAAATCCATTAAGCTGACTTCCTTAGTCAATGGCTTACCCCAAACATCAGCAACTCGCTTTGCTTCCTCACTACCTTTTCTAATCCATTTTGCTTTTAAAGCATTTTGCGTATCCACAATGCTGTCTCGTTTTTCATTAAAAAACTGCCATTGCTGATCATCAACCAATTGTAATTCGCGACCTTTTTCCGTTAAACGCAAATCTGCATTATCCTCACGCAAGAGTAAACGATATTCAGCTCGACTAGTAAACATCCGATACGGCTCTATCGTTCCATTAACAATCAAATCATCAATCATAACGCCGATATAAGCTTCATCTCGACCAGGGCACCAACTCTCTTTATCCTGTGCTTTGCGAGCGGCATTAAGACCCGCTATCAGGCCTTGTGCTGCCGCTTCTTCATAACCCGTTGTACCATTAATCTGTCCGGCAAAAAACAGACCTTGAATATATTTAGTTTCCAAGGATGTTTTCAAGTCTTTTGGGTCAAAAAAATCATATTCAATTGCATATCCAGGCCTTACAATTTCGGCCTGCTCAAAGCCCTGCATAGAACGTACAAATTGATATTGCACGTCAAAAGGCAGACTAGTTGAAATGCCATTTGGGTAATACTCATTAGTACTCAGCCCTTCAGGCTCAATAAAAATCTGATGTGAATCACGCTCAGCAAAGCGCACAACCTTATCCTCAATAGAAGGACAGTAACGCGGCCCAACACCTTCGATCTCACCAGCATACATCGGAGAACGATCTAAACCCGCACGAATGATATCATGTGTCTGTTGGTTGGTTCGTGTTATATAACAAGGTATTTGCTTTGGATGCTGACTCGCGCGGCCCATAAATGAAAAAACAGGCACTGGCGTATCACCATGTTGCCGCTCTAATTGTGAAAAATCAATGGTGCGCCCATCAATACGCGGAGGAGTCCCTGTTTTTAACCGGCCAACCTTAAAGGGCAGTTCTCGCAAACGATCAGCTAAAGCAATCGAAGCTGCATCACCGGCACGACCGCCGGTATAACTCTCTAAACCAATATGAATCCTTCCACCTAAAAAAGTACCTGCCGTCAAAACCACTGACTTCGCCCTAAACTGCAAACCCATTTGTGTCTGAACACCAACAACGGCTTCTGCCTCTACCAGCAAGTCGGACACCACTTGCTGAAATAACATCAAATTTTGCTGATTTTCCAAAGTATTTCTAATAAACCTTTTATACAACTCTCGGTCTGCCTGACCACGAGTTGCCCTTACGGCTGGGCCTTTACTGGCATTAAGAATACGAAAATGTATTCCTGCATGGTCAATTGCGCGCGCCATTACACCACCTAGCGCATCCACTTCTTTAACCAAATGTCCCTTACCAATTCCCCCTACCGCAGGATTGCAACTCATTTGCCCTAAAGTATCTATACTTTGTGTTAATAATAAGGTTTGCGCACCTGAGCGTGCAGCCGCCATAGCAGCCTCAGTGCCCGCATGACCCCCTCCAATAACAATAACATCAAATTCTTTTGAAAATTCCACTGACTTGTCTTAATATTGAACAAATGAGTATTTTAATTTGTTCGTGGGAGTTTTGCACAAAAGAAATGTATTATTCCCCCTTTAATGGGGCGTTAACTGATGAAAAGGGGTAAAAAACAGCAGAAAAACAGGGTATCAGATACCAATAACCTGGTCGAAAACTACGCATATCACTTTAACTAAGGCAACTCGCAATAAATAACCCACCCATCTTGCTTGTCTTTTTGTCCATATTCAGTGTTGTAGAAATAGTTACGTAGCCTGCTATGCGCCTATTTCTACGCTTTGAATACGAACAAAAACCCTGCGCAATATGGGTAGTTTATTTATTGCGAGTTACCTAAGCCGTTATGTTCTAAGATAAAAGCCAGTATCAGCGCGAAACAAAGCGACATGGAAAAAATAATTAGCCCTTCCTGCCCGTTATATCACTTCCTTTATCGTAGGCTGGGATAGCGCTAGCGTTTTCCGGTATTTTTTAGTGATATTATCAAACATGGTATATCCACCCAAAGTGGAACACGCTACCGCTATTCCACTCAACGCACAAAACTTATTAACAGTTAAAGAGGTTAGCAAATGTGCAAAAGAAACGCATGCAATTTTTTTGAACACATTCAGACAGTTTATAAAATAGCAGATAACACCCCAAAAAAATTCACATTTTAATTCTGGATGATGACTATTGCCTACCATCCTAAGGAATGGGAATTTTATAACGTGTGAAGTGAAGTTGACTTGTCTTTTTGTCCGTCGTCTGTGTTGTAGAAATAATTTCATAGTACAGCACCTTTTATTAGTTGTGTTTTCAGTGGTTGACGAGCGCCCGTTATCAACTATTAGAAAATTGGTGCTGTATAAACCTGCTAGGAATGGGAATTGAATAAGTTGTGCATTATGACGCAGTATTTTTGTTTGCCTTCAAGGCGCGGTAACAGGCGCATAGCTAGCTACGTAACTGTTTCCGCAACGCAGAAGGCGAACAAAAAGACACGTCAGAATGCACACGTTATTTGATTCCCATTCCTATGTGCCGTGTCTACTAATGGAAGACAAACAAAAAACCTGCGTAATATGGGGTTTTTATTGATTGCGCATTCCCTTAAATAGTAGAAAAATTGATAACTATTAAATTTTTTTGGGGCAGGGGGGTATGGACAGAATATCATCAGTTTAGCGATCATTTTGATGTTAATAGATGGAACTGGTTGCATGGATGACACTGATGGTCGACAGCAACATGTTACACCAAACAGTTAACTAAATTAATAAGAGGCTTTAATACTCTTTGATGTTTGAGGGGATTGCAGTCTTTTTTGCCAGAAAACTAAAATTTGAAAAAAAACTATCTTAAGCTAAAGTCTATAAAGGTAGCACTTTTTCTTAAATCTTCCTTTTGAAATAACGACCGCTATTTACAGGCTTTATAGGTATAAAAATTCAGCGTGGGGATGCAACACATCAGCCGCCTATTCTGCTCTCGCCATGACATCCATTAGGGTGTATATAGATCTCGCAGAATTCCAAGTCAATTTGCACTGAGTTTTTTTCAATCAAGCTAGAGGCCGCTACTGACCTAGGTTAACTAGAAAAATCACTCGGTACTTAAAAAAGCCTAGGCACCAAAAAAATCAATAAAGTTCTTTTTTTCATAGCATTAAGACGAAAACCTCTGATTCAATAAACATAAAATCAGCTATGTCCATGCATTGTTGCGTAACTTCCCAGCCTAAAATCTAACGCATTAATTTAAAATTAGAATCTAGCGTCCAAACTCTGAAGTGGGTAGGTTATAGAGAAATCATTACTTCTGCTCGATATTGACACATTAGCAGTCCTAGCAACATTCAAACTAGTGATACTCTTAAAATATAGATAAACCAAGGGAAGTAATACATTGATTAAGAAGCTCTTTTGACTTAAAGCTAATAAATTCATAAAAAAGCCCAGAGAAATCCTGGGCTTTTCTATTTAAAGCAACTTACAGAGAGATAGTGCTAGACACTTTTTGTGCACTACCATCAGGATCATCCATGCAACCCGTTCCGCCAATTAACATTAAAGATATAGCTAATAGAGATAATACTTTTTTCATTTCGTCCTCCTCAGGATTTAGTTTTTATTTTTGTATTGTACTAAGTTAAAAGCACGAACATTTTATATCATGACAATAGTATTGACGCAACACTATTTTGTTTTTAGTCGAATCTAGTTGCAAAAATAATATGCTTAAAATTAGAAATTATATGTAAATAACAAAAACTTCGAGTGTTAAATATGCTTTGGCGGTGTGCAAACTTTCTGAGCTTTTCACACTCTTCGTTGCGGTTATCGGGAGGGTTGTTCGATAGTCTAACTGACCCAGACTTACAAACACAACCAATTGATTTTAATTAATATTACACTGATATATTATTATTCCTTAAGTTCGATTTGTAATTTTTAGCCACTGTTTTTTTCCAAAAAAACGCGCTCAACATACTTAAAATTGTACCAACTGGACAGTCCTGTCTCTCGGTTAATGCTGTGAAATTTATGATGTGCACTGCACTTAATAAACTTCCTGATGTTACTCAAAAAAAACGCTACCTTAGTCACACCTAGAAAACACAAAAATGCTCATTGTAACCATAAAATTGCAAGGGAATTAGCTATTGTTGCCTTCATAAAAAGCTAAAACTTTTTAATTTTGCACTTTATTTAACCTTGTAAAGTGAGCCGCCACAAATATGATGCCCCTTTTATGAATGCAACCGAAAGGTGCACACTGTTTTTAAATAAAAAAGAAAGATGTCAATCATTTATTAACGGATGCCTTCAATTTGCATTGATTTCCCTGAAATACGCACCATATCAAGCTAATATTAAATCTCCTTCGACTATACTTTGCACAGCTACAGCTGGATAACGACTGGTCAATTTTGCCACGCGTGTCTCCACATCCCTGACCACACAATGTTGTAGCGACGCTTTTCAGAAAGACGATAAAAGTTTTAATACAGATAATTAATCAATAGGCTGCAATGTAATTTTAATATGCTTCTCTCGCCAGATTGCTGTACCAATATTAGCCCACTCCCCAGATAAATTATCTCTGCGTAAGTCAGGGCGCCACTGCACCGGAGAGTCGATTGTCTTATGTTTAATAATAAACCGAGCATGATTAAGGTCTAATCCAACCTTAGTTCCCCAGAATGCCGTTACTTTCATAATAAATTTATGCAGTCTGTCATTATTGATATTAGGGGTCACGGCAATATTAGCCCACATTGAATGCACTCTTCCCCAGTTTGGCGCTAACATTCGTCCCTGCTCATTCACAAAGGGCAGCCATTGCTCATCACCCTTCCCATCAATGTAACTTATCGCCAATAGGTCATCATAACCTTCAAAATGATCATGTAGGTAGAGCGCATGTGGTGTAATACCTAAAAATGCAGTTGATAGCATTAATACTGAATTACTGAATAAGCGTGCCTGATTTGCAATCGAGCTCTCAACACTGGATAAATCATAAAAACGATACAAAAACCCATAGTGGATACTACTGTTAAGCTGCAATATCACCAATACCACAAATATTTTAGCCACTCTAAACCTGAATTGCTTTGGCTTATGCTCAGCATAATGTTCAAAAATACGGGTATATAAATCTACGGGATAAGGTTCTTTTTTACTGACTAGCGGCAGACATGTCGCACCACACACATTACGCGCACGATTATCAGCAATACGGCGATAGATTACTTTAGCGATATGGTAGAGACCTGGCATACGCATTATCCAGGAAAACACCACCAGATAACCCATCTTTTGAAAAATCTGTCTATAAGTATCCACTCCGGCATAAACCTGCCCTTGCCGATCCACTGCATATAAATCAGCCAGTAACACCTTTTCATCATACGCCTGCAACTGCGGTGCAGCATCAACTTGTGTCTGTAAATCTTTAAACGCAACCCCCTGCAGCACGTCAAAATGATTAATAATTGTTGCTGCCCGGTTACATAATGGGCAATCACCATCATAAAACACCGTAAGCTGAGGCGTTTTATAAATAAAGCTATCACCCATTGCTGCCCACCATGAAAAAGGAACCATCAATACATAAACGACCAACATCCCTAAACCAAAAGGATATATATTAAGGCTAATAGTAATTCCTATATGCAACCCGGCACCAACAAATAAAAAAATTGGACGAAAAGCACGACGATAAAACAAAAATATAAAGGTAAACTGAAAAACTAAGATCAAATAGCCAATACTTTTTTGTAAAATTTCATTGTTCAGCATCCATGATAAATCGAGCGCTGAAATATAATACGGCATTGTAGACGGTAACCACCCCCCCAGCCCATTAAGCCAATGCGGAGCAAACAATTTATGAATTCCCGAATCAAAATATAAAAACCCCAGGCATACCATGACTGGGAACAGCAAACTTAAGGCACTGGTTCTTTTAGGTAATAATGGATTCTGCTTATATCTAAACTGTAACTTATATAACAAATTATCAACAGATAGCGTTCTTCCAATCGGCATAAAGATTAGAAAAAAACCCGCACCGATCATAAATAAATCGAATCCACCATCAAAATCACGTTGCATAGGGGTAAAATTAACAAAAACAATCCAGAAAATATAATTTGCAATAATGGCCTGCTGACTACGATAACCTACTATCACGGCCCCTGCGACTAAACCCCACAAACACAAAAAGAGTGGAATCATTGGAAATTCCACATCAATATAGGGTATAGGATCAAAAATGAGGTGATGAAAATAAAATAAAAAGAGTATTTCTTGAAAAGCGACAATTCCGTAAAGAATACGAAACATACCGATAATAAAGGCAGGCACTGAACGCTGATGATATCGCGCAATCGCGCGAGAAATAATACTGAGCATCTTATAATTTTTGTATTGAAAAATACTACAAATTATAATGGAATGTGCTCTCACAGGTATAGACTTAATTCTTGCTGATTACCCAGAACTCTCAAACAGACTCAAAGTTATACATCATCCCGACAACTGCTCAGTCGGCAACCGGACTGAGCACAAGGTTTAGCCTAAATATCGCACAATCCCCAATGGATGAACACAAAAATGAACGGTAAAAAGGATATTACTAATAGTATCGGACTCTAAATACTGCTTACTTAGGGACGTGCACGGAATGTGTTGCGGCATCACTATCCCAATAGGTCAATTGTAAGGCATTGATTTTAGTGCTTTTCAAGTAAATTCTAAAATAGCCTTTTTAAGTTGTATCTTATTGAATTTATTAATTAACATGCTCTTAAGTAAGCAGTATTAGTATCGGACTCTACGAACTTATTTTATGGTTCTTTTCCTTTTGACGTGAAGGTATAATTCATTAATAATCAACTTGCTACCAGTGATTAAAATAAGTTTCTAGCGTCAGTTGTAACAGGTTTTCGTCGCAAAAAAATCACAGAAATGTCGGCCTTGTTGAGTTTCTTATGAAATTTACCCGTAATCTTGGTGATAATAGCAAAATTAATGGCTATTTTTTAAACAACATGATCAAGAAAATACGATGTAACACATTGTTTATATTGTTTTTATTGGCCACCCCTAAGGAAAAGAACCACTTATTTATTAGCAGACTTCACATTTCAATACTATGCACTATACTTAATCTCTAGGCATAAAAAAACCCGTGAGTAAAATACTCACAGGCTTTCAAGTAAGGCTAAAAAAGCTATTACTTAATCTTCGTCACTAGGCTCAGCAAAAACCCATTTTACGAAGAAATAACCACCTGCGATAACAACTGCAGCAACGGCCATGCCCGCAGGCTCTTTTAACATTTCAGTTACGTCTAATATTGCACCCATGAGTGTCCTACCTTCTTGTAAATAATTGTAGTTATTACGTCATTAAGTAATGACAGTAAATGAACCTAATATAATACTAGATGAAATATTGAAGTCAAGATTTTCTTACTTCGCCACCGACTTCAAGCAGCCATATTTTTAGTTTTACACTTGATACTAAGCAAATTTATGCTACTCCTCTGCATATAAACAATACCCTTGATCACTATCCTTCTATCGAGGATAGATAATTGTATACATAAACAAAGAAACCTTAAATACCTCGGCAATTGTATCGTAAAAAGCGGCAAACACCCCCTATCAAAACCTCATCCAGTATAAATGCGCAACTAAATTTTGAGGATACATTGCCATATTAAAGCCTAGATGTTTATAATGACCAGTTCTTGATAAGGTGTAATTCATATTACGCAAGATCAAAATAATCTTTGCAGGGATTGAGTTTCAAAAAAATAACAACAATATTAAGGGGATAACAATGTTTGGTGGTGTATTAGCAATTCTTATTGCAATTTGGGTATTCAGAACAGCATTAAAGGCAAAAACGAGTAACGCTATACTATGGACAGCGGGGGCCGTCGCTTTATTCTTAGCTGTACAAGTACTTTTTATTAATTTAAATATTTTTATTATAGATGGACTAGGCAATGATGTAGGCGGCGAATATGACCGTGACATTTCTGACATTGGCGCTAGAGTAACGAGTGGCGGTGACACTAAAAAGGGATTCTTAGGTACCATATTAAATGTCTTATATGAGCTTATGCCTCTTGTTATGGGCTGCTTATCTGTTGCTTTTGTTAGAACTAAATACATGCTGAAAGAAGAGCTTAATTTAAAGAATTTAACAAGCGGCATTACTGATGTATTCATAGGCATAAAAAACAGCTTCAAAACTGGCTGATTTTATCTATCAACAAGGATAATTTCTAAGCAAAAGCCTGGGCAAAACCCAGGCTTTTTTGTTTTGGGCCTTAAACAATAAACGATACAAGAGTGACCAGTGCTAAAATAAACAAGACTGTTGCAATGGCACCCACCACTAAGGAATGGGAATTGAATAAGGTAACTCGCAATCAATAAACTACCCCTATTGCGCAGGATTTTTGTTCGTCTTCAAGGCGTAGAAATAGGCGCATAGCAGGC
>CAYZUM010000048.1:0-14845 GCA_964481455.1 uncultured Methylomonas sp.
GGCAAACAAAAATACTGCGTCATAATGCACAACTTATTCAATTCCCATTCCATAGAGCTTGTGCATATTTTAAGCTCCGGTAAGTGGGCGGCAGTCAGTGCTCATGTTATTAAATCCTCATTCCTTAGCTACTTTTTATGCCACAAATACCCTAAAGCCTAGGAAATAATAGCTTGAGAGTTACAAGTTCTCATGAAATTTACAGTTTTAATACATGCTATATTTTTTAAGCCATTGAATTTAATGCCCTATTGAGAACTCATCAACAGATATGGAATATTTTTTAAATTCATTTTTTTCAGTATGTTACGAGAACTTTTGACTCTCCAGTTGAGTAGTTACAATCTTAGTAATCTACCCTACCCACACTCGTGCATTTCTAAACATCCGTAACCAAGCACCTTCTTCATTCCAGCCTTCTGGCTGCCATGAATTCTGCAAGGTTCTGAAACAACGTTCTGGGTGAGGCATCATAATAGTAAAACGACCATCTGTCGTGGTTAAGCCAGTTATCCCATCAGGCGACCCATTTGGGTTCATCGGAAAGTCTGTTGTATGCTCGCCATAATTATCTACATAATTTAGCGCAACTAATGCCTGCAGCTGATCATTTTCAGAAAACTCTGCACGCCCTTCCCCATGAGAAATCACGACTGGCATACTTGATCCTGCCATACCTTTAAGTAATATTGAAGGCGAATCTTGCACTTTAACCATCGCAACACGCGCTTCAAATTGTTCCGAATAATTACGCTTAAACTGAGGCCAATGATCAGCACCAGGAATAAGCTCTTTTAACCCTGACAACATCTGGCAGCCATTACAAACGCCTAGACCAAAGGTATCACTGCGCTGAAAAAATGCTGAAAATTCATGTCTGGCACGTTCATTAAATAAAATTGATTTCGCCCAGCCACCACCAGCACCTAATACATCACCGTAAGAAAAGCCACCACAGGCGACTAAACCAACAAATTCTTTTAAGCTTACTCTACCACTGATGATATCAGTCATATGAACATCAATGCTGGTAAAACCCGCTTGATCAAAAGCAGCCGCCATTTCGACATGACCATTAACGCCCTGCTCTCTTAAAATGGCTACGTGAGGACGCACCGTGGTAAAAGAGGCAGCAATGTTTTCGTTAATATCAAAGCTAAGCTGCGCTGTTAAACCTGGGTCTTTATCATCACTGATACGATCAAACTGTTGTTTTGCACAGTCGGGGTTATCTCTTAAGGCTTGCATTCGATAACTGACTTCTGACCAGATTTGCTGTAGCTCGGACCGGTTAGCTGAATAAATCACTTCGCCATCATGCGTAATCGTTAATTGTTGCCTTTCTTCAGTGACCCAGCCGATAAGATGTGTACAGTCTGCTAAGCCTGCAACATCAAATGCATCCAATACAGCATCGCAATCACTTTGCTTAACCTGAACAACTGCACCAAGTTCTTCGTTAAATAAAGTCGCTAAGACATCACTGCCTAAGCGATCTAATTCTATTTCAGCTCCTTTACGACCTGCGAAAATCATTTCAGCAACGGTAGCCAGTAAACCACCATCGGAACGGTCATGGTAAGCGAGTAGTTTATCGTCAGCATTTAAGCTCTGTAGGGTATTAAAAAAAGCCTTGAATAAAGCAGTATCGTCTAAATCAGGCACTTCACAGCCCATTTGTTCAGTGACTTGTGCTAATACTGAGCCACCTAAGCGGTTCTTACCTAGGCCTAGGTCAATCAGAATTAAAAGACTGTCTTCATTTTTTAACTCAGGGGTTAAAGTGCGGGTAATATCAATAACCGGTGCATAAGCAGTAATGATAAGCGAAAGCGGCGAAGTCATCGTGGTTTCGCGCCCTGATTCATTCCAAACTGTTTTCATGGATAAAGAATCTTTGCCAACCGGAATAGCAATACCAAGTTCAGGGCAGATATCCATACCAACAGTTTTTACGGTATCAAAAAGCGCTGCATCTTCACCAGCGCTACCCGCCGCAGCCATCCAGTTTGCTGAGATTTTTATATCTTTGAGCGATGCAATTTTCGCTGCAACCAAATTTGTTAGCGCCTCAGCAACTGCCATACGTCCTGAAGCTGGTGCATTGACAACAGCTAACGGGGTTCGTTCCCCCATTGCCATTGCTTCACCTGTTGTCGCATGAAAACCCGACGCAGTGACGGCAACATCCGCTACGGGTACTTGCCAAGGGCCAACCATTTGATCCCTAGCGACCAGACCTGTCACTGAGCGATCTCCTATATGAATTAAAAAGCTTTTATCAGCTACCGCTGGAAAGCTTAAAACCCGCTTAACCGCTTCTTTAATATCGATACCTGAAAAATCGAGTGCTTTATGTTCTGTTTCAAGACGTGTTACATCGCGATGCAGTTTTGGTGATTTACCAAACAAGACAGACATGGGCAGATCAACAGGCTTATCACCATACAGTTCATCACTTAGTGTTAAGTGCTCTTCATCGGTCGCTTCTCCAATCACGGCATAAAGACAATGCTCTCGCGTACAAAATGATTCAAATAACTCTAAAGCTTCTGGTTTTATAGCAATTACATATCGTTCTTGCGCCTCATTACACCAAATTTGCATTGGCGACATGCCTTTATCGTCGCTATTGACTTTGCGTAACTCAAAGCTTCCACCTTGCTCACAATCATGAATGATTTCAGGGACAGCATTAGACAAACCACCCGCGCCAATATCATGGATTGAAACGATTGGCGTATCATTACCTAAGGCATTACAATGGTTAATGACTTCTTGGCAACGGCGTTCCATTTCAGGGTTTTCGCGTTGAACAGAAGCAAAATCCAGTTCCGCAGCACTTTCGCCTGAAGCTTGTGAAGAAGCAGCGCTACCGCCTAAACCAATTAACATGGCTGGGCCACCTAAAATAATAATCAGAGAGCCAGCGGGTATTTTATGTTTGTCCACTAGCATAGGACGAATATTGCCCATACCACCAGCAATCATGATCGGTTTATGATAGCCGCGTAACTGATCCCCTGTACTGCCTTCAACAACTTGTTCAAAGCTACGAAAATAACCGGCAAGATTAGGCCGGCCAAATTCATTGTTAAAGGCCGCGCCGCCAATTGGTCCATCAAGCATGATATCTAATGCAGAGGCAATACGTTCAGGCTTACCATAATGGGTTTCCCAAGGTTGATTGAATCCAGGTATTTTTAAATGCGACACGGTGAACCCAGTTAATCCAGCTTTTGTCGCTGAACCTCGTCCAGTGGCCCCTTCATCTCGAATTTCTCCACCGGAACCTGTAGCGGCACCTGAATAAGGTGATATAGCCGTTGGGTGATTATGGGTTTCCACTTTCATTAATAAATGTGCATCTTCTTGTGTATACGCATATTCACCCGTGTGCGGGTTACGAATAAAAACATCCGCGTTAAAGCCCTGAGCCACCGAAGCATTATCACTATAGGCGGATAATATCCCTTGCGGATTTTTTTCGGCAGTATTGCGAATCATACTAAATAAAGATTTCGCTTCATCTACCCCATCTATCGTCCAGCTGGCATTAAAAATTTTATGTCGGCAATGTTCCGAGTTTGCCTGGGCAAACATCATCAATTCAACATCGCTTGGATTACGATCCAGTTCGATAAAGCTATCTGTCAGATAAGAAATTTCATCATCCGATAATGCCATTCCTAGATCACTATTTGCCTGTACCAGAGCGTCACGTCCTTGTTCAATAATAGCGACAGTACTTAAGGGTTGAGGCGGGTAATGAGCAAATAAATCCAGTTGTTCAATGTCATTGACGACCGTTTGTGTCATTCGGTCATGTAATAACGCTAGCATCGCTTGTCGCTTATTTTTATCACTGACATCTGAGCTACTGATTGTATATTCAATGCCACGCTCCAGTCGCTCGATACTTAGACCACACCGTTGAGCGATTTCTGTTGCTTTGCTTGACCAGGGTGAAATCGTTCCAGGGCGAGGTACTGCCCAGTAAGTTTCGCCTGTTAGTGGCTCAATACTATCTACTACAGAACCGTAGGATAATAATTTCAGCAAAACCTCCTTATCTGCTTGACTGATTTCATTTTGTACCTCAACAAAATGTATATAACGTGCTGAAATATTTATAATAGAAGGCTCTATTGTTTGTAAATCAACTAATAATTTCTGAATTCGAAATTTTGATAGTGCAGATGTTCCAGGGATTTTTAGCATAAAAAATAGGAGTATGTAATAAAATGATATGTTGTGTCAGAGTAAATCTAAACTCTTTCACTCCTAAACTCTGTTTGGGAATGCAGAGAGTAAGCTCTGCTTACCAAATCCTCTTACAGCAGATCTGTTCGTCCCTGTTTCCCCAAGCAGAACTTTGAACAAGCGATGCTAGGCATTTTTTGGGGTGGGTAGGTTATTATTTGCGAATTAGCCTACAGGCATATAAGGAAAAATGCTGGCTTTTCAAATTTTAACGAGATAACTTTTTCATTAATAAAAAACTTGCATGAAATAAGCTGCAAAAAAGCAGTTTTTTTCGACGACTAACTTTAACCGGGACAAATGACATTTAAAGCCAAGATAGGAGTGCAAAAGCCTTAGGAACGAGCATTCAATAATGCCCGAGTCTGACTTGCCTTTTGACCCCATAGTCGTGCTAGAAAAATAATGACGTAGACTGCTATGCGCCTATTTTCCTAACACGCCTGTGAAGGCAAAAATGCTGCGCCATACTTTCGGGTATTATTAAATCCTCGCTCCGTAGCTATTGTTGTTTCGGAAATAGATAAAGCTATTTCACTGCTAAGTACTCAGGTAAAATTATTTTAACTTAAATTTCAAAAGTAAAAATTCATCATTTTCAATAAAAAATTCTATTTTTTTGTAAAAATATATTCAAATTTACCAAAATCACACTAATTTTTGGAAATTTTATACTTTTCCAAAAAGGTTAATTCAATTTTGCGTGAGTACTTATCCTATATTCCGTCTAAAGTTCCTAGCCGTCTGTCTATATGGCATGAAGTAAAAACAGCTCATCCTTCGCTATAGACGGTCATTAATAATTAGTGTCTGAACGGAGAAGCTAGAAGCATTGATACGAAAGGGATACAGCGATTTATTTTGTTTGAAGTTTTTGAAGAAATCCTTTAAACCTGAATGACTAAGAGAAAATCAAGGGCTTACGCTCTAATTTTAAAAAAACTTCAACTCATTATTTTTTCTGAAACCCTTAGCCGGCAAGGCTTTCCGAATTTCCGTGCAGGCACTAATTACCTTGCAAAATCCTCTTGTATCGTTTCAAAAAGCAAATCTAATAATTTAAGACCATCACCGTTATTCAAAGTATCGCCAAAATCATCTCTCACATAAATATTGACCCCTAACTCTGTTTGGGTTAAATATATCTGATACGGCCTCTCCTGGTTTGGATCATCGCCAAAGAAAAAAACCAACTCATCCCAGAAAGAACCATCTTCAATGATTATCATGTTAGGATCATATTGAACATAATATAAAGCATCTGCCCTATTTTTATCAGTAATTTCAACTGAACTCGCTGTTAAAGCTTTACCTACAACTCGCCATGCATGAGCAAAAGGCGAGTTAATCCGTAAATAAATCTCTAAACCGTCATCAACACGCGTAATAGTATTTGTTAAGGTTATGGGAACCATCATGGGGTCTTGCTGGGTCAGCGTATCTTGCGCTTGTAGGTCAGGTGGAATATCTAAAGGCGCTATTTCTTTACTATTTACATAGTCTTTTTCTTTATCTGGAAAAAAATAACTACAGGCAGATACTTGCGTTATCAACAAAATAAAAATGAGTTTAATCGATTTCATGCAAAGGTTTTAAGGTAATATTAAATAACTTGTGCTTGTTGCATTGCTGTGCGGACTTCATCAAAACAGTCTTCAGTCAACCATGTTAAGGGTAAGCGTATTCCTTTCGGCATTAAGCCCATCTCGGCAACAGCCCATTTAACGGGAATTGGATTAGATTGAATAAAGAGTTGTGTATGCAATCCTCTTAAATTTGCATCAATACTTGTCGATGTTTCACGGTCACCATTCACTGCAGCTGCTATCATTTCATGGACTAAACGTGGCGCAACATTACCAGAGACCGTTATTGATCCATTTCCCCCTAGCAAGCAAAATTCACAACTGCTGGCATCATCTCCCGTATAAATTGCAAAATCATCCCCACATAACTCACGCATAAGCGGAACACGAGATAAATCACCTGTTGCTTCTTTAATACCGATAATATTTTTTATTTTTGCCAGACGCCCTATGGTTTCTGGCAACATATCACAGGCTGTGCGCCCTGGAACATTATACAAAATTTGTGGAATATCTACTGCATCCGCGATAGCTTTAAAGTGGAGATACAAGCCATCCTGTGTGGGTTTATTGTAATATGGTGTTACTAATAGGCAAGCATCGGTACCTGCAATTTGCGCTGCTTTTGTCAAGGCAATCGCTTCACTTGTAGAATTAGCACCTGTTCCTGCAATGACAGGAATGCGACCAGCAACATATTCAACAACAGATTTGACGACACCCATATGCTCTTCTTCATCTAGAGTGGCAGATTCGCCTGTCGTCCCCATTGCAACGATGGCATCTGTTCCCTGCTCTATCTGAAATTCCACAATCTTTTTCAGGCTATCATTGTCAACATCTCCGTTATCAAACATGGGGGTGACTAATGCTACGATACTACCTTGAATCATGAATAACTCTCGAAAAATATTAAAACAATATAGATATTATTATACCGAAATACTAACGGCAATTCCCAATATAACGCCCAGCAAGTGTTGTTTTCATGCTCATAGCGCCTGCTGATGCGCCAGACATCGTTAAATCAAATGTGCCCGAAAAGCTTGTTTTCTGATACTGAATATTCCCAGAGCCTTCCATTGTCATGCCTTGTTGCTGACAACTCATGCTCCAGCTCGCCTTATTTGCCTGAATATTCAGATTCTTCATCTGACAATTATTTTGTTGCAGAATATTTTCCGGACTCATGCTCTCCTTTGTGAAACATTTTTCTATTTTCATTTCAGGTACTTCCATCTGCATGCCAATAATACTGCCCTGCGACGTTATTTCCCATAAGCCTTCTTTGATATCAGGCGTTTGTGCATAGATAAAAGGCACATATAGCGAAAACACTATAGCTAATATAGATTTATTATTCATCATAGAGTTCTTCTCCATTATCCAGTGTATTCTCAACACACCAAAGTTTCTCGAGTTGATAAAACTCTCGTGTTTGAGCGGTCATAACATGCAAAATGACATCACCTAAATCCATTAATACCCACTCAGACCCTTGAGCACCTTCTATACCTCTAGGGGGTTCCCCTTTTTCTTTTAATTCAACCGCTACATAATTACATAAGGCCTTGATATGACGAGCAGAAGTACCTGTCGCAATTACCATGTAATCAGTAAAACTGGTTTTGCCTATCACATCAATCGTTGTGATATTTTCTGCTTTACGTTCATCTAATACATTAGTCACTAGGACTAATAATTCATCTGCTTGCATTCAATTTCCTTAATTCTTTTTTCTATATAATCGTTTTTCCTGAATATATTTGATAACGCATTCAGGCAATAAAAAACGGGTACTTTTTTGCTCGGCAAACATTTTTCTAATCAATGTTGCCGAAATATCTAATTGGGTGACTTGCTGGAAATAGATTTTACCACTCGGAGTGCATTTTAACGACTGCCTATCTTCAACTAGCTTTTCAGAGCAAAAACCTGACAAAGGTTCTGGTTTATAGAAGGGGCGAGTCATAATGACAATGTGGGCATAGTTAAAAATGTCTTGCCAGTGATGCCAAGTGTTTAAACCATTAAAAGCATCAGTGCCTATCAATAATACCAAAGGAACATCCGCAATCTCAGTACGAATAGAGGCCAGTGTATCAACCATATAGGAAAGCCCTTTACGGTCCAGTTCGCGTGCATCACAGCTAAACTGAGGATAAGCTGCTATTGCCAGCTTAAGAATTTGTAACCGCAACTCTGCACTCACCTCAGGTTCGGCACGATGAGCTGGCTGAGCACAAGGCAAAAAGCGCAATTCATCTAAACCAAACAGCTCATTGACTTCCAGAGCAGTACGTAAATGTCCGTAATGTATAGGATTAAATGTTCCCCCATAAATACCAATCATTTATTGGCGGATATGCCCATCTCCCAGAACAACATACTTCAAACTCGTGAGCCCGTCTAAGCCAACCGGGCCACGTGCATGTAATTTATCGGTACTAATCCCTATTTCAGCTCCTAGACCATATTCAAAGCCATCTGCAAATCGCGTGGAAGCGTTTACCATCACCGAACTGGAGTCAACTTCACGTAAAAAACGACGCGCTAAGGTATAGTTCTCAGTGATAATAGATTCAGTGTGCCCAGAACTAAACTCATGAATATGCGCCATCGCTTCATCTATATCTGTCACTATTTTTATAGATAAAATCGGTGCTAAGTATTCTGTCCCCCAATCCTCTTCAGTTGCGCGCGCACAATCTGGTACGATCGAACAGGTTTTTAAACATCCCCGCAACTCAACACCTGCGGTTTTATATTGCCGCGCTAATTCAGGCAAGACTTTAGTTGCTACAGATTCCGCAACGAGCAAAGTCTCCATCGCATTACACACACCATAACGATGCGTTTTTGCATTGACAGCAATATTAACCGCTTTTTCCAAATCAGCATCACTATCAATATAAACATGGCAAATACCATCCAGATGTTTGATAACGGCAATCGTTGCTTCTTTTGAAATACGTGCAATAAGGCTTTTTCCGCCGCGAGGTACAATCACATCAACATAATCGGACAAAGTGATCAGTTCACCGACTGCCGCTCTATCGGTCGTTTCGACAACTTGCACAGCTGCTTCTGGTAAACCTGCATTTACTAACCCCTTGGCAATACTACTGGCAATGGCTTTATTGGAATTAATCGATTCAGACCCACCGCGTAAAATACAGGCATTACCTGATTTTAAACATAAGGCCGCAGCATCGACTGTGACATTTGGACGTGATTCATAAATAATCCCAATCACGCCTAAGGGTACACGCATCTGTCCGACCTGAATACCACTAGGACGATAATCCAAATTGGATATTGCGCCAACAGGGTCAGGTAATGCTGCGACTTCTTTTAAGCCTTCAATCATCGCCTGAATTCTAGCCGGTGTTAATTCCAGTCTATCTAATAAAGCGTCATCCAGACCTTTTTCTTTGCCTGCTTGTAAATCTTTTTGGTTTTCTGCTGTTAGAAAATCAGTTTGATGGGTTAATTGTTCAGCAATTGCTAATAGTGCAGCATTTTTTTTACCCGAATCAGCACGACTCACTTCACGCCCAGCCGTTTTAGCTTGTTGGCCTAAGTTAGTCATATAGTCTTTAATATTCATTTTTTACCTAGTATTTTTCGCATTACTACGTCCTAAGAGGTCATGGCTACTAAGGAATGGGGGGGTATAACTTGCACATTTTTGTCCGTCTTCTTTGTTGCGTAAATAATTACGTAGCCTGCTATGCGGTTATTTACGCAACAAAGAAGACGAACAAAAATCCTGCGTTAAAGGCGCATGTTATTTTATTTCCATTCCTAAGAAACATGCACGAGATAAACTGCACATCTGTAGGAGCGAATTCATCCTCACGATAGATAGCAAACCTGAAATTCTGATCTTTCAGGTACGTTCCTTAAATTTAATGGCATATTATATGCCATAGGTATTATATTGATAGTTATTAAAGCTTTAAGCAGAAAAAAATATTTTGTTTCGATAATGGTTAAAATCAGATGCCAAAAATAGTCTCCCATAAAAAGCCCGAGAAAAGAGAAACTGCACGAAAAGGAGTCAAAAAACAAGTTTTTGTATGTTTTAAATAGGCAACAACCTGTTTTTGCACTCCGTTATCCAACAATGTGAAATGCCTCTATTCCCTTGCGATATTGGCTTAGAATCCGTTCTCTAGGCATTAACCATCAATAAACAGCATCTGTTGGTGCGAATTCATTAATATCATGCAAATACCTCGGTTAATAATCAATAGTGACAGAATTTAGAGATATCTTGTCTTGCACCAGCACGGATAATTCAGATAAATCATTAACAAACAGATCTGCTAAAGCCTGTGTTTTTCCATCTTTATCAGGCATAGAAGGTACTAACACCGAAAAGGCGTTGGCCCTTCTGGCCGCGAGCATACCCGTTAAAGAGTCCTCAATGACAATACAGTCTTCAATAGGCTGCTGTAAAACACTAGCAGCCAGTAAAAATAAATCTGGGGCCGGTTTCGGGCTTTCAACATGTTCGCGACAAATTAGTCGGGTAAACCATCTTTCTATCCCCGCGTATTGTAAACATTCACGAGCATTGATCTCGGCGCTATTGGTTGCCAGACAGTAAGGAATTTGATGCTCCCTAAGAACATGCAATATATCAAAGACACCTTTTTTAACAGCGATGCCTTCACACTCTACGTTTGTTCGCCAAATATCAGAACTAAGGCTATAAAAAATATTGAAAGGAAATGAAGCATCAAAATACTGTGTAAGTTTTACTTCAATTTGTGAAAAAGGCAAGCCTGCTAAAGTGATACAAAATGAATCGCTAAGATGAAAACCTAGCTTGTCTGCCGCTTGTTGCCATGCTTTAAAATAAGTGGGTTCAGTCTCTAAAATCAGACCATCCATATCAAAAATAACAGCCTTAAAATCAGCTAACGGATTCATAAACTCGCCACAACTTTTATATACTCTCCCTGTGCCTCTCGTGTAGACCCTACGAGGATACGCACCTGACCTGTACTCGATGTTTCTAACTGGCCTGACACTTCAATGACTTCACCTTGTTCTGCCTGTCCTGTATAAGTTGCCGTATAACAAATCACTTCAGACACCTTATCATGCTCAATCAAAAACCTTGCCGGATAATCGAAGGCATATTGCGTATCAACAACACGCGCCCTGAGAATAATGTCTCCTTGTTTTTGATATTTTACAACTGTTTGGGCCTCTGTTTGATGCTCAATCAAGTTCAAATCAAATTTACGTTGCTTAAACAGTGCCTTATTGAATTTGCGTTGTTCATGCCAGACATAATCCGTATAACTTAAATCACATGCGCGGCGCTTATATGTCTCTAACCAGGAGGTCTCATCTAGTGGCTGCAGTTTATCTATACTTATTAGTTGCTTAACAACTATTCTCAACTGATGAAATCTTTGTCTACCATAAACAACAAGGTCAATATCAGAATTAATATTCTGTGCATCTATTAACAAAGAACCGGTAACACCTAAATAGTGTGTCTGAATACCTTGTGCCATAAATAACTGCAATAAAAGAATAAAATCTTGTTCAACCCTATCTGGATTTTGCTTGCTTAAAAGAGAGTGTAAGCGTTTCTGAGGTTGATAATGGATATCAATATCAACAACTGATACTGCGTGTAAATGGGCAGATTTTACGACTGAAAAAAATAAATATTGAGGATATCGTTTGATGAGTAATTCGTTCGCTTGATGAGTTGCCAATTTTTTCCAAGAGCCACTTTGACGCCTATAACGTAAAAAACAGAGCACTTTACCATTTTCTAAGCCCTGCTCTACTACGGCAAAAACCAGTCCTTCCTTAGTTTGAATAAAATCTTTAGCTCGATAGCAAGAAGTCACTTAATACCTGTTCTATTTATTGGATTTTAAAAGTCGTATTACTCGATATTCTATGGATTCAATACATAATTTTCATGACTCCTCTATCTGTATGAGAACTAAACAAGATAAGTACCGCACATGAAACTCCAATTTTTTTTAAAGGCTTGGGGAGTCCTTCATTTTTCAATCAACACTATGGCAGAAGTGCAATAGCTTTAGCCATTGCACTATACGAGAAAATCTATTGCATTTTAACTCCTGTTTGGAGTTGAATCTTAAAGGTATAAACTACGTTTAGCAAAAAAAGGCGCAGGGCTAGTCGAAAAATTAATTATCCCTTTTTATGCTCTCAGCTTTTATTTTCTCGTTAACGACTAAAGTAGAATGAGTCGTTTCTTGTTTTAACTCGATGTTCCAGTTTCCAGCTATATCTGGGCTTGAAGGCACCTAGATTTTGTTGCAATAAAAGTTAGTGCATTGATTTTAAAGGTAAACTTAATTTTATCGAAATCAAAAATAGATAATAAAATCAACATACTACAAAAACTGGAACATCGAGTTTAAGGTTTCTTTAGTCTCCAATAGCCTTGCGCTACCCAGCATACGTTCAAAGAAACTCGTGCTCTCTACCAATACAAAATTATTGAGTAAAGCGACTTCTTTAGCGAGATCACGGTTTTCAGGTTTAGTAATGATGTAGCGGTCGCGCTCTTTCTGCAAAGCTTGAGCGGTCAACACTATATCCTGCCATGTAGCACCCCACTGGAATGATTGTGCAAAGCCGGAAAATAGTCAGACTTGCTGCCAAAATGGGAGTACCCAGTTTAAAAACCAGAGTGATGGGTGAAATCTGTTATTTTGCAATTTATTTCATCCTCAATAATTTAGCGACAGGCTAATAGTCGCGCAATAAAGAATCTGTTTTTCAGTATTCTGAAAACAGAGAAAATAACAGTTTTAACCCACTACCCTATATTTTTCCACCTTCCTTACGAGAATTCAATAATACCCGAGTCTGACTTGTCTTTTGACTCTACAGCCGTGCTAGAAAAAACTTACGTAGCCTGCTATGCGCCTGTTTTCTTAACACGTCTGTGACGCCAAAATACTACGCCATACTTTCGGATATTATTAAATCCTCGCTCCTTAAGCCTGCTCTTCTTCCTGAAGCCCTCTTCTAACATCGTAAAAGGTATCCTTTATTTATCAGTTTTCACTTTGCAGGAGTGCAATAACTATAGCTATTGCTGTGTACTAAAAAAAACTAAAGCTTTTTACTTCTGCTCTTGGCTGAATCTTGAAATGACGGAAGCCGAAAACCTGTACGCTGAATTTCTAAAATTTACTGCAATACTCCCAACCCTGCTGAATCACTTGCAAATACTTTTGCTTCATTAATACGATCAGTATCCAATTGCAAACTAGAAAAATCAAATAACTGCGAGTCGGCTAATTGCGAAGGCGCGATATTCTGTAAACTGGCAAAAATACTTTCCACCCGCCCTGGGGTATTTTTATCCCAGTTTTCAAGCATTTTCTTCATTGCCTGACGTTGTAGGTTTTCTTGGGAGCCACATAAATTACAAGGGATAATCGGAAACTGCTTGTATTCGGCAAATTTTTCTATATCTTTTTCCTTGCAATAAGCCAGAGGCCTGATGACCATATTCTGGCCATCATCACTGAGTAGTTTTGGTGGCATCGCTTTTAATTTTCCGGCATAAAATAGATTCAGAAAAAAGGTTTCCAGAATATCATCTCTGTGATGACCTAAAGCAATTTTTGTTATTCCCTGCTGCTTTGCATACCCGTATAATGAGCCTCGACGCAATCGCGAGCATAGACTGCAAGTTGTTTGCCCTTCAGGAATCACTCGCTTAACGATACTATAGGTATCATTCTCAATAATATGGTAGGGAACGCCGATTTTTTGAAGGTAGTCAGGTAATACATGCTCGGGGAAACCTGGTTGTTTCTGATCTAAATTGACTGCAAGGATATCGAACTGAATGGGTGCAGTTTTTTGTAAATGCAACAGAATATCCAGCAAAGTGTAAGAATCCTTGCCTCCCGACAAACATACCATCACTTTATCGCCCTCTTCAATCATATTAAAGTCAGCAATCGCACTACCTATATTTCTACGTAAGCGCTTATGTAGTTTTTTACTCTCGGTACGATCTTGTTTAGGGTTTGACATGTAAAAACTTCTTATTCATAACGATAAAAGGCGAGAGAACACCCTCGTTAGAAAGTACTCTCTCGCCTTTAGTGTGTCAATTGAAAGGGGATAAATTATCCGTTATAACGCTGAAAGATCAACGATGCATTAGTGCCACCAAAACCAAAACTATTCGACATCAGGGTATTTAAAGTCACATTATCTTTGCGCTCAGTCACTATCGGCATGCTTTCTGCCATAGGGTCAAGCTGGGTAATATTGGCAGAAGCACTGATAAAATTATTCTGCATCATTAAGATAGAATAAATAGCTTCGTTAACACCCGCTGCGCCTAATGCATGGCCCGTTAAAGACTTGGTCGAAGTAATATAAGGCATTTCATCTACTGAAAAAACTTGACGTAATGCACCTATTTCACGCTCATCGCCCACTGGCGTACTGGTTCCGTGCGCATTAACATAATCAACGTTGCCATCAGTGGTAGCCATGGCTTGCTGCATACACCTAATTGCGCCTTCCCCTGAAGGTTGCACCATATCATAACCATCAGACGTGGCACCATAACCGGTTATTTCGGCGTAGATTTTCGCGCCGCGAGCTTTAGCATGTTCCAGTTCCTCTACGACTAACACACCTCCACCGCCCGAAATTACAAAGCCATCTCTTGTTAAGTCATAAGCCCGAGATGCAGCCGTTGGCGAATCATTATATTTAGATGACATTGCCCCCATTGCATCAAACAAAACTGACATAGTCCAGTGTACTTCTTCACCGCCACCTGCAAACACAATATCTTGCTTACCGAGTTGAATCTGCTCCATGGCATTACCAATACAATGGGCACTCGTCGCACAGGCGGACGTTATTGAATAGTTGATACCTTTTATTTTAAAAGGCGTCGCCAAACAGGCAACATTGGTACTCGACATGGTCCTTGGCACCATATAGGG
>CAYZUM010000049.1:0-14524 GCA_964481455.1 uncultured Methylomonas sp.
ACTTAAACTATTCAGCACATAAAGTCTTTAATGAACCATTTACTGTTGAGCGTGCCAAGCAATTAAACACTAATGAAGAAATGGCAGAGCAGTTAGAAGCATTTACTAGTCGATTCTGTCGTTTACAGGATACGCTGGGGGATAAATTGCTCCCTGCCTGGTTAGATGTTTTAGAAGAAAAGACAACTGTAGCTATTGATAATTTAGATAAAGCAGAAAAAATAGGTGCATTACCTTCTGTAGAATTGTGGCTTGAATTGCGACAATTAAGAAATCAAATGATTCATGAATATATTGAAGATCTGAATATATTAGTAGATGCACTGCAAGCAGCAAATAAAAATTTAGAATTTTTAGTAGGTGTAGCAAACGCTATTAATCTAGATCTTGAGTCTAGAGGTATCTTTAAGTGAAAATAGCCATTGCGGGCACAGGCTATGTTGGCCTATCGAATGCATTATTACTTGCTCAGCACAATGAAGTTGTTGCGTATGATATTGACGAACAGAAAATAGCATTACTGAATAACAAAAAATCACCCATTCAGGATGCAGAAATTGAAGAATTTCTCGCGAATAAAGCACTTAACTTCAAGGCGACGCTAAGTAAACAAGAAGCCTATTCAAATGCTGATTATGTCATTATTTCCACACCGACTGACTATAATTCTGAAACAAACTATTTTGACACATCATCGGTAGAAGCCGTATTAAAAGATGTGATAAATATTAGCCCTGATACGACTGTGATTATAAAATCGACAGTGCCAGTGGGTTACACGGCAAAAATAAAAGAGCGATTAAATATAAAAAACATCATTTTTTCTCCAGAATTTTTAAGAGAAGGCAAGGCATTGTATGATAACTTGCATCCATCACGGATTATTGTGGGAGAAGACTCAGAGCGGGCAAAGATTTTTGCCAACTTATTATCGCAAGGTGCAATCAAAAAAGATATCCCTATCCTATTTACCAATTCAACAGAAGCTGAGGCAGTAAAATTATTTTCAAACACCTACCTAGCGATGCGAGTAGCTTATTTTAATGAACTTGATAGTTATGCTGAAGCACATGGTTTAGATACGCGACAGATTATAGAGGGAGTAGGATTGGACCCTCGCATAGGCAATCATTACAATAATCCTTCTTTTGGTTACGGAGGCTATTGTTTACCTAAAGATACCAAACAATTAAAAGCCAATTACCAAGATGTTCCTAATAGTCTGATTAGCGCTATTGTCGATGCAAATACTACACGGAAAAATTGTATTGCAGAATCTATTTTGAAGAAAAACCCCAAAGTAGTAGGTATTTATCGTTTAATTATGAAGAGTGGATCAGATAATTTCCGTGCATCGTCTATACAAGGCATAATGAAGCGTATTAAAGCAAAAGGTATTGAAGTTATAGTCTATGAGCCTGAATTACAACAAGATGAGTTTTTTCATTCAAGCTTAGATTCAACTAATAAGTGCAATTCCAATATTCATGCAGCTTTTTGATGATTTTAAACAACTTTCCGATGTGATTGTTGCAAACCGTATGACGGAAAATATTAAAGATGTGAAAAATAAAGTTTATACACGAGATTTATTTGGGAGTGACTAAAATTAGCTTGACATATATAATACTAAACATCAGGTTTAGAAAATATAAAGGTATACAAAAAAGAGGAAATAATACCTTAGGATGAAAAAAAGTAACGATTTTGAATTTATAATAGAGTCGGGGAAAGCTGAACGTCATTATTGGATGGACCTATGGCGATATAGAGAGCTTTTTTACATATTAGCTTGGCGAGATATTGCTGTGCAATATAAACAGACTATTATGGGTGTTTTATGGGCAGTAATTCGACCTTTGCTGACGATGATGATTTTTGTGGTAATTTTTGGAAAAATTGCTAAACTTCCGAGTGAGGGTGTTCCATACCCAATTTTTGTTTTTGCTGCGATGCTCCCATGGATGTTTTTTGCAACTGCTTTTGCAAATGCGGGAAATAGTCTTATTGGAAATTCAAGTCTTATATCTAAAGTTTATTTCCCGAGACTAATTATTCCAGCAGCTTCTATTATTGTCGCCATGGTTGATTTTTTAATCTCGTTTTCAATTCTGATTGTTTTAATGTTTTGGTTCCATTACATACCAACATGGCACATGCTAACTTTGCCACTTTTCTTATTGCTCGGGTTCTTTGCCGCTTTTGGTGCAGGACTTTTTATAGCATCACTCAATGTCAAATATAGAGATTTTAGGTTTATCATTCCTTTTGTTGTTCAGTTGGGTATGTATGCATCTCCGGTTGCCTTTAGTTCAACACTTGTCCCAGATAAATATCAGTTGCTTTATTATATGAATCCAATGGTTGCTGTTATCGATGGCTTTCGCTGGGCTGTAAGTGGTGGCAGTACTGCTATTAATGCAACTGAAATTATAATTTCAATAGGTATGGTGTGTTTATTATGTTTGTTTGGTGCTATCTATTTCAGAAAAACTGAAAAAACGTTTGCGGATGTAATTTAATGACAAATCTAGCCATAAAAGTTGAGAATTTGGGTAAGAAATATATTATCAATCATCAAAAAGAAAATGGTAGCGATACTTTTCGCGAGGTTATTATTGAAAATACAAAAAAAATAATTACCACTTTAAGCCCTTTTTCAAAAACATCAAAAAATGAAAACCAAAGCTTATCGGAAGATTTTTGGGCGCTGAAGAATGTTAATTTTGAAATTAACAAAGGAGATAAAGTCGGCATCATTGGCAGGAATGGTGCTGGAAAGTCGACACTTTTAAAAGTTCTTTCACGCATTACGGAGCCAACTACGGGGAAAATACATATCAATGGGCGTATTGCGAGCCTTTTAGAAGTAGGGACTGGATTCCACCCCGAGCTGACAGGTCGAGAAAATATTTTTCTCAATGGTGCTATTTTAGGAATGAGTCAAAAAGAGATAAAAGAAAAATTTGATGAGATAGTTGCTTTTGCAGAAGTCGAGCAATTCCTAGACACGCCTGTTAAACGATACTCTAGTGGCATGTATGTCCGACTTGCTTTTTCTGTTGCAGCTCACCTTGAGCCTGAGATTTTAGTGGTCGATGAGGTTTTGGCTGTTGGTGATGCGGCATTTCAAAAGAAATGTCTTGGAAAAATGGATGATGTAAGTAAAGAAGGAAGAACCATCCTTTTTGTCAGTCATAACATGGCTATGATTTCTTCTTTATGCGATAAAGGCATTATGATGGAAAGAGGAGAATTGAAGTTCTCTGGAACAATTCAGCAGACAGTAACAGAATATTTTTCAGCAAATCAGGCCAGTCAAGGAAAAATAGATTATCAGAATGAGCACTATTTCCCCGGAGATAATGAAGCAAAATTATTATATGTAGATATAAAAAATAGTACGGGTGAAATAACATCAGATGTTGATATAGGTGAAGATGTTTATATCTCTATGAAATATGAGCTGTTAGCTGATAAAATGAATGTTTATCCTAATGTTCATATTTATAGTGCCGAGGGAGCTTGTGCTTTTATTACTTCTGATTCTCAAATAGATCCAGATAGTAATATGAAAGAGAATAAAGGCATATATGTTGCTAGATGTAAAATACCTGCTAATTATTTAAATGATGACGTGTATTTTATTGGATTTGCATTAACCAATCTTAAACCATCGATACATGTGCATTTTTTTGAAAAAGATGCATTGCAATTACATGTTATTGATAAAATAGAAAACACGATTACCCGTAACGGGTATTCAGGAGTAATCCCGGGAGTTATCAGACCAGCATTAGATTGGAGTTGTGAAGAAATATGAAAGCAGTAATTTTAGCAGGTGGGTTAGGTACTCGCATTAGTGAGGAGACATTAGTGAAGCCCAAACCGATGGTAGAGGTTGGTGGCAAGCCGATTCTTTGGCATATTATGAAAATTTATTCGGCTCATGGCATTAACGATTTTGTAGTGTGTTGTGGTTATAAGGGGTATGTAATTAAGGAGTATTTTGCAAATTATTTCCTGCATATGTCGGATGTAACTTTTGATATGCTGCATAATAAAATGGAAGTGCATCAAAATAATGCGGAGCCTTGGCGAGTCACCCTTGTTGATACTGGTGATGAGACTATGACAGGGGGGAGGCTTGGTCGAGTGAGAGAGTATGTGGGAAAGGAAGATTTCTGTTTTACTTATGGTGATGGCGTAAGTGATGTGAATATTACCGATCTGGTGGACTCCCATAGAAAAAGTAGGCTTAAGGCTACGCTGAGTGCTGTACAACCACCCGGTCGATTCGGCGCATTGAACTTGGATAAAAATAAGATAAGCAGCTTTCAGGAAAAACCAGTCGGTGACGGTGGTTGGGTGAATGGTGGTTTTTTTGTCTGTTCGCCAGAAGTATTGGATTATATTGATGGCGACAAAACGGTCTGGGAGAAAGAGCCACTTGAGGCTCTTGCTGTAGAGGGAGAGTTGGGGGCCTACTTCCATCATGGGTTCTGGCAGCCTATGGATACTTTACGGGATAAAAATCATTTGGAAGAGCTTTGGGCAGCAAATGAGGCGCCGTGGAAAGTATGGAAATGAATACTGCCTTCTGGAAAGGAAAAAAAGTTTTTATGACTGGGCATACAGGCTTTAAAGGAAGTTGGCTTTCTCTATGGCTACAAAGCATGGGCGCAGATTTAGTGGGTTATTCGCTTGCGCCACCAAGGAGACCGAACCTGTTTGAAGTTGCAGATGTTGCGGAAGATATGATTTCGCTCGAAGGGGATATCCGCGACCTTACTCATTTACGTTTAGCAATAGAAGAACATCAACCTGAAATCGTGATTCATATGGCCGCACAAGCATTGGTGCGATATTCATATAGCAACCCCGTTGAGACCTATGCAACTAACGTGATGGGGACAATAAATGTACTTGAGGTAGTTCGGCTGGCAGCCAGTGTGAAATCTGTTGTAGTTATCACCAGTGACAAATGCTATGAAAATCGGGAATGGGCGTGGAGCTATCGTGAAAATGAGGCAATGGGTGGTTATGATCCTTATTCCAGCAGTAAAGGGTGTTCAGAACTGGTCACTTCTGCATATCGGCAATCTTTTTTTAACAAGGATGGAACTACCGCCTCACTTGCAACAGCTCGTGCAGGTAATGTAATAGGTGGTGGGGATTGGTCTGAAGACCGTCTCCTTCCAGATATGTTACGTGCAATTGCTGAAAGCCGCCCAGTTCTTATTCGTAGCCCGCATGCGATTCGTCCTTGGCAGCATGTGCTGGAGCCACTTTCTGGATACTTACTATTAGCTGAAAAGTTATATGAGGGAGGATCGGACTGGGGGGAGGGCTGGAATTTTGGACCAAACGATAGTGATGCGAAACCAGTACAATGGATTGTTGCACAATTTACTCAACTTTGGGGTGAGGGAGCTAGCTGGGTGTTGGATGAGGCTACACATCCACATGAAGCACACTACCTTAAGCTTGACTGCTCAAAGGCCAAGATGCGTTTAGAGTGGGAACCTCAATGGTCACTGGGATATGCACTGGAGAATATTATCGCCTGGTACAAGGCGTATGAAAAAGGAAAGGATATGCGTGATTTTTCACTTAACCAAATTACCAAGTTTCAGGAGCATTTTATAAAATGAACTGCCGTCATTGCCAACAATTACTAGAACATGTTTTTCTCGATCTAGGGTTTGCACCACCATCAAATGCATATCTTAATCAGGGGGAAATTAAAAAGCCGGAGCGTTACTACCCGTTGAAACTGTTTGTCTGTGAGCGTTGCTGGTTGGTTCAGACTGAGGATTATGCTGAGGCTGATGAACTATTTAGTCCGGACTATGCTTACTTTTCTTCTGTATCAAAAGGCTGGTTAATGCATGCTGCCCATTACTGTGAAATGGTGACAAAGCGTTTAGGATTGAATCAGGATAGTTATGTTATTGAGGTTGCCTCAAACGATGGCTATCTGCTAAAGAATTTTGTGCAAGCTAGTATTCCCTGCTTGGGCATTGAACCAACTGCTAGTACTGCCGCCGCCGCCGCGGACCTTGGGATTTCTGTTTTACAGGAGTTTTTTGGTGAATCGCTTGCAAAAGAACTGGTAAGTAAAGGGAGGCAGGCTGATTTGATTCTTGGAAACAATGTTTATGCTCATGTGCCAGACATTAATGATTTTACGGTTGGTCTCAGAACAGCGTTGAAACCAGAGGGTACGGTCACACTTGAATTTCCTCATTTGATGTGTCTTCTTGAATTTACTCAATTTGATACGGTCTACCATGAGCATTTTTCCTACTTGTCGCTTTATTCCGTGAGTCAGGTTTTTGAAGAAGCTGGGTTACGTGTTTACGATGTCGAAGAGCTGCCTACGCACGGCGGAAGCCTTCGAATTTACGGTTGTCATGCTAATGATACACGTGATACAGAACCAGCGGTTGATGTGATATTAGCTGAAGAGGTTTCCAGAGGCATGCGCACGTTGGAAATGTACCAAGTTTTTCAGGAGCGAGCAGAACGTGTGAAAGACGACTTATTGCTGTTTCTTATAGAGCAAAAAAAAGCTGGAAAAACTGTTGTTGGTTATGGTGCCGCAGCTAAGGGGTGCACGCTGTTGAATTATGCTGGAATTAAACCAGATTTACTTTCTTATGTTTGCGATGCTGCACCATCTAAGCAGAATAAATACTTACCAGGCACTCATGTACCGATTTTACACCCTGATGAAATCAGCAAACGCAAACCAGATATTGTGCTTATTCTACCTTGGAATATTCAGGCGGAAGTGACTCAGCAGTTGGAATTCATCAGGGAATGGGGTGGAAAGTTCGCAGTAGCTATTCCAGCTATTACTGTTTTTTGATATGCAGTTTACAGAAATTTTTTTAGCTGGAACCTACCTGATTAACCCCGAACCTTTTGTGGATGAACGCGGCTTTTTTTCCCGAAGTTTTTGTCAGAAAGAATTTGCTGAGCATGGTTTAAAGGATGTGCCAGTGCAGTGCAACCTCTCTTTTAACAAGAAGCGGGGAACTTTGCGAGGCATGCATTTTCAGCGGCAGCCTTGTGCTGAGGCTAAATTGGTTCGTTGTACTGCTGGTGCTATTTGTGATGTCATTATTGACCTTCGCAAGGGCTCTCCAACCTTCTCACGATGGGAAGCGTTTGAACTGACAGCAGAGAATCGCACAGCACTTTATATTCCTGAAGGTTTTGCACATGGCTTTCAGACACTTGTGGATAACACCGAAGTATTTTACCAGATGTACAGTTTTTTTGAGGCGAAGAGTGCTGATGGTGTGCGATGGGATGACCCTGCCTTCAATATTCAATGGCCAGTGGCAAATCCAGTGGTTTCAGCTAAGGATCAAGTTTATATAGATTTTGATGGGTTCGTGCTTTGAAAATTTTACTGATAGGTAAAACAGGGCAACTTGGAGGTAGCATCCTCGCTGCCGACTCAGGACACGATATTTATGCCCCAGATCGAAAGGTGCTTGATATCGTGTCGAAAGAGTCATGTGAACATGCAGTTAATGAATTCCAGCCAGATATCGTAATTAATACAGCTGCGTTTCATAATGTTCCCCAATGTGAAGTTGAGCCACATCGCGCATTTGAAGTTAATTGCCAGTCTGTTCGTAATCTAGCTGCAATATGTAGGAAAAAGGATGTCTTATTTGTAACCTTTAGTAGCGACTATGTTTTCGAAGGGAGTCAAGACACTCCATACCTGGAAGGTGATCAGGCTAACCCTATACAAATGTATGGTATTTCAAGGCTTGCGGGTGAGCATGCGGCATTGGCGACTGCTCCTAATCACGCAGTTGTTATTCGAACCTGTGGATTATATGGGTTAAGTGGTGCGGCCTCTAAAGGTGGAAACTTTGTTGATAAGCGTATTGTTGATGCAAGTAGTCATACCGAACTGGAAATGGGCTGTGATCAGATTGTATCCCCGACTTATACGCATGATCTTGCACAGGCAGTTTTGAAATTGGTTGAACACCCCAAATTGACACCTAGAATCTACCACCTTGTGAATGAGGGTGAGTGTACGTGGTATGAGTTTACCAAAGCTATTTATGAACAAATGAATCTTAATGTTATTGTTCGTCCAGTGGATCGTGGTGGAATGAGTGGCGAGATGCGGCGACCACTATACTCAGTGCTTGCCAACGATCGAGCACGAGAGTTAGGCGTTGTAATGCCTTCTTGGCGAGATGCATTACATCGTTACCTTGATGAAAAGTATCTAGGTAAGGTAGATTGAAGAATGTTTGTATCCCCCCACTATTTTAAGTTGTTAATTGAGATAATATGAGAGCACTTTGTCCATACTGTAATACAGATTCTGATTTTTACTTTCGTAGCAGAGACTATAATCGGAACGTGACTGATGAAACTTTTGATCACTACCGTTGCCCGCAGTGTGAACTTGTTTTTATTTCGCCTTTTCCTGAAAACCTTGATGATTATTACCCCCAAGAATATTATTATATCCCTGAGTCTACTGACTTTTTAAAAGAAAATTCAGAACATGAAAAATATAAGGTTGAAATTATCAAGCGTTATGTAAAGCAAGGTAGATTATTAGAGATAGGTCCATCTCTAGGTACGTTTATTTATCGTGCAAAACAATCTGGTTTCAATGTTGAGGCTATTGAAATGGATGAAAGGTGTAGTAAATTTTTAAATGAAGTGGCTGAAATACCAACGGTAAATAGTAATGATGCTTGTGCTGCCCTTAATTCTCTTGAACCTTACGATGTTATTACTATGTGGCATGTTATTGAGCATTTACCAAACCCTTGGGAGATGTTGGACGCAATTAGTAAAAAAATAAAACCTGGAGGCATTCTGGTTATAGCCGCGCCAAATCCTGATGCATTTCAGTTTCAGATACTTGGTCGCTACTGGCCGCATGTCGATGCACCTCGTCACTTAATGCTGATTTCTTCGAAGTTGATCGTTGAGAAAATGAAAGGTTTAGGGATGAGTGTTGAATTGATTACGACGATGGATGAAGGCGGACTTGGATGGGATGTTTTTGGATGGGAATATTTCTTTTCTAATCTTTGTAGAAGTTTGCGTGTTAAGAAAATTCTTCAAATTGTTGGTCGAATAATAGCGAAGATTGTAGCTCCTATTGAACAGCGAGAAGGGAAGGGAAGTGCTTATACCATAGTGTTTAGGAAGGATGGTTAGCATGAAATTCTCAGTGCTTCTTCCGACACGGAATCGCCTTGATTTACTTGCACGAGCCATTGAAACGGTATGTCGCCAAGATTATGAAAATTGGGAAATTATTGTTTCCGACAACTATTCTAAGGAAAATATTTCTGGTTATATTAAATCGTTAAATGATTCTCGTATTAAGTACTTTCGTACGGAAAGCTTCATACCGGTGACTGACAACTGGAATAGCGCGCTTGAGAAAAGTGATGGCGACTATGTGATTATGTTGGGTGATGATGATGGACTGATGCGAAGTTATTTTTCGACTTTGAATGATCTTATTCAAAGATTTGATCGTCCAGATTTTGTTTATACCAGTGCATTTTTGTATGCATATCCAGATGTAATGCCTGACCTTCCAGAAGGTTTTTTACGAACGTATAGCCAAAGAAAAATTTATCACGGGAAAAATAAACCATTTTTACTGGAACAACAGGAAGCGATTAAATTTGCTCGTGCTTCTTTAAATTTTCAGGTTCAATTCGATTATAATATGCAGTTTTCTCTTGTTAGCAGGAGTTTGATTGAACAGATGAAAGAATTCGGATCATTTTACCAGTCACCTTATCCAGATTACTATGCATCTAATGCAATTATGTTACAGGCTAAAAAAATACTTATTGCACCTCATCCTCTTATTGCTATTGGAATCAGCCCCAAGTCTTTTGGGTTCTATTATTTTAATGATGCTGAAAGTGAGGGAACAGCATTTCTTAAAAACATACCAGATCAATCTATCGCAAAACGATTGGAAAATATCATTTTGCCAGGAACTGATATGAATACTTCTTGGTTAATTTCGATGGAAACACTTGCCGATAAATTTGATTTGCCAGTTGCATACTCTCGTTATCGAGAGCTTCAAATAAGATCAGTTTATGCGGCTTTATTTCAAGATAAAGAGAGAGCTTGGGAGGTGCTATGTGAACTTAAGTGTCATATGACTGTGTATGAGAAGCTTCGTTATCACCTGCCATTCTGGCTGATGTTTAAGCTGTTACCTACGCGATATTTTTTAAATATAGCACACAGGATTATTCAAGCATCAAATTCGCACCCAGCAACTCATATGCCTAAGGTTGGAGGTGACTTTAATACTTTGCTAGATGTGTTTAATAATATTGATCCAACTCACTATGAAGAAAATTAGACAACTTTTCTATTGTCGGAATTATCGTTGATGTTATACCCTATAGGAATTGCTGTTGTACATTTGGTTCGTAAGAAAAATGGGGTGGAAATACTGCAGCGATTTGTTGATTCATATAAAAAGAACCCTGGTGGTTTAGCCCATGATCTTATTGTGATTATGAAGGGGTTTGATACTAGTGATTTAGAAAGAGATAAATGCTTGGAGTTGTTACAGCCTTTAGAGCACCAAGTTTTTTATGTGTCAGATGACGGTTTTGATATAACAGCCTATCAAAAAGTGGTGAATAAATATCAAACAAATTATAAGTATTTCTGCTTTCTAAATTCATTTAGTAAATTTCGTGATCCAGAGTGGTTGTCTAAATTGTATAATAGTTTGCTCGCTGAAGGTGTAGGTTTGGTTGGCGCAACTGGATCTTGGCAGAGTATAGGTTCGATAGGCGCAACTGGATCTTGGCAGAGTATAGGTTCGATAGGCGCAACTGGATCTTGGCAGAATTACCTTCCCGTTGCATGGATAGTTTATTTACGAAAAAAATTCTCCGGTTTCTATCCAAATAAAGTTTGGTGGAGACGACTAATACTTGCTTTTTTAGCAGTCATAAAGCGCCTGGGTTTACATTTGTATTTTCCGAAATTCCCGAACTATCACGTTCGTAGTAATGCTTTTTTTATTTCCCGAGAAGTCTTTATGAAATTGGCTATTAGGCCGATTAAAAGCAAAAGGGATGCATACCGATTTGAAAGTGGGCGGAGAAGTTTAACAAGACAAGTATTAAAGCTAGGGCTAAAGGTGCTTGTTGTTGGTAAGGATGGCTTGGGTTATGAAATGAATCTATGGGATCAGAGTAGGACATTCTGGCAGTATGAGCAAGAGAATTTGCTTGTTGAAGATAATCAAACTGGTGTGTACCAAAAAGCTTTACCTGAGCATCGTTATATTTTATCAAATAATGCATGGAATAAATATCATTACGATGTTGAAGATGAGAGTATTAAGTGAAAAACACTCCTAAAGTCAGTATTTGTATACCTGTAAGAAACGGTGAATTATATTTAAGACAAGCATTGGAGTCTGCGCTGTCACAGTCAGGAATTGATTTTGAAGTGATTGTGGTAGATAACGCATCAACAGATTCTACGTGGATGCTGTTGCAGATTATTGCTGCTAAAGATGGCCGATTAAGAGTTTTTAGGAACAGGAAAAATATTGGGCTTGTGGGTAATTTTAACGCTTGCTTGCAATATGCGAATGGTGAATACATCAAGTTTTTGTGTGCGGATGATTTGTTTCTTTCAGACTGCTTAAGGCGAATGAGTAAAGCCTTGGATGAAGATATTTCAATATCTTTGGTGACTTGTGGTCGTCAGTTGATTGATGCGTCTGGAGTTGTATTTGGATCAGATTTCTTTTATAAATCCGAAAAAACTTTCTCTGGGGGAAAAGTAATAAGTCGTTGTCTATTTGGCACAAATTATATCGGAGAACCGACTGCTGTGATGTTTAGAAGAAAGACTGCCTTGCGCGGATTTCGAGAAGACCTAGCTCATTTGATGGATATGGAAATGTGGTTTTATTTGCTCGAACAGGGGAAGCTCTTTTGTCTACCTGAGTCACTATGTGCCATTCGTCGCCATTCTGGTCAGATGACTGTGCAAAGCATTCAATCTGGAGCATTGATTGAAAATAATGTTCAGCTTCTTAATGATTATGCTGATAAGCCGTACATTAGATGCAATTGGCTTGAGAAGGTACTTCATTGTTTTCGTATAACCTATCGAGTATGGACTTGTAGAGTGAGTCTAGATCCAGTTCGAAAGCATGAAATACTGTCGAGCCATGGATCGCCTTTGGTATATTTTATAATGCCATTATTAGCCCAGATATTGTTTAGGAAACGCGCCTTAATGTATCGCATTTTAGGTAATGTCCGTAAGTGAAAAACAAGCAATATATTGTGAATATTCTCATCCTACTTTCTTGGATTCAACTAATAAGTGCAACTCCAATATTCATGCGGATTTTTGGTGGTTTCCATCAAAAAAGACCTCATAAAGCCAATAATGGCAGGCCACCACTGAAAGTGGCTTAATTGTCTACTTTTGAAATCAGTTAAAAATGGGAGGATTATCAGATGAAGAGAATTTATTCAGGGTCTTGTGAGAAAGTAACTCTAGATCTCTCTTTCAGTCTATGCTTTAAAGTATCCCCACCAAACGTTAAATTGCAAAGCATAAAGTAATGAAGAAGTTGAAGTCTGTAGCTGTAATTCTAGCAGCCTATAATGGAACTGCTTTTTTAGAGCAACAAATTTGTTCTATAAATAATCAAGTTAATGTTGAAGTGCATATCTATTTGAGTGTAGACCTATCTTCAGATGGAACTGACAAGCTTTGCGCCTACTTAGCAAGCGAAAACGGTAATATCACAATACTTCCATATGGAGACTCATTTGGTGGTGCTGCACCTAATTTTTTCAGATTGATTCGAGATGTTGACTTTTCTGGCTACGACTATGTTGCTTTAGCTGATCAAGATGATATTTGGTTGGAAGATAAATTGATTATGGCTTGCACACAGATTGAGAAAGAAGATTTAGCTGCTTATTCAAGCAATGTACTGGCTTTCTGGGATGATGGAAGAAAAAAGTTAATTAATAAAGCGCAGCCACAAAGAAGATATGACTATTTATTTGAGGCTGCGGGTCCTGGTTGTAGTTATGTGTTACGAGTGGAACCATTACTAAAATTTAAAAACCTTTTAGTTCAAAACGAAGATAAAATAAAAAAGGTAGCGTTACACGATTGGCTTATTTATGCTTTTTTTCGTTCGAAAAACTATTCTTGGTTTATTGATCCAAACTATCGACTACTTTATCGGCAGCATGATGATAACCAAGTTGGTGTGAATAAAGGTTGGCATGCCGCATTAAAGCGGATCAAACTATTTCATAGTGGCTGGTATAGAGAGCAGGTAATGCTAATATCAGAATTAGTAAATTTCAATGATGTTGATTTCAATAAGCAGTGGCAGTTGTTAAAAAATATCAGTCAGTTAAGACGTCGTTGGCAGGATAGAGCTATATTATTTGTCCTTGTTTTAGTTGGGCTTTACTAATTGATATGAAAATCATCGTAACAGGTGCTATAGGGTTTATTGGGCGTGCAGTAGTGGATGCGCTGATTGATAAAAATATAACAGTGGTGGCATTAGTTCGTCAGCATTCCGTAGTTCTGCCTAGTGAAGTTGAACAAATTCTCATCGATTATAAGATGCTATTATCTGAGCACTTAGATGAAAGTATAGATTACGCTATGCACGGTGCTGATGCCTTGATTCATCTTGCTGCTCGTGCACATATTATGAACGATTCTGCTGAAAATTCTTTAGCTGAGTTTCGCAAAGTTAATACTGATGGCACTCTTTCATTGGCTCGTAAAGCAGTAGATGCAGGAATAAAACGGTTCATTTTTATTAGTTCTATTGGAGTAAATGGTAATAATAATTCTAGCCCGTTCGTGGAGCAAGATGATCCAAACCCACAAGAACCATATGTGATATCAAAGTTTGAGGCGGAACAGTCTTTACTTGAGTTGCAGAAAGAAACAGGTATGGAAGTTACTATTATTCGACCCCCGTTAGTTTATGGGGAAAATACGCCAGGAAATTTTTCTACTTTAATAAAATGGTCTGTTAAAGGGGTTCCCCTACCTTTTGGTGCAATTGATAACCAACGCTCCTTTATCGCTTTAGATAATTTAGTGAGCTTTATTATTCATTGTGTAAAACACCCCAAAGCTGCTAATGAGGTGTTTTTAATCTCTGATGGTGAAGATGTTTCAACTACGGAGTTATTACGCAAGGTGGCAACTGCTTTTGGCAAAAAGCCACTCCTATTGCCTGTTCCAGTTAGTCTGATGACATGGGTTGCCAAGTTATTAGGTAAGCAGGATATCGCTAACCGTTTATTTGGTTCTTTACAAGTTGATAGTTCAAAAGCACGTCAATTACTAGACTGGAAACCGGTGATTACGATGGATGAGCAACTGAAAAAAATAGCGGATGACTATTTGAATGAAAAGACTGTTTGATTTTCTGCTGGCGCTTTGGCTGAGCGTGATA
>CAYZUM010000050.1:0-14514 GCA_964481455.1 uncultured Methylomonas sp.
TCAGGGACTAAAAATCATCACTTCGCTAAGCTCCGTTTCCCTGATTTTCAGCGGCCGAAGAAAACAGCCTTTAACCGAAAATATCAAAAAATACTTCGGCTAAAGGACTCTTCTACAGCTATATCCAAACCTAATTTTCTCCATTCTCCACTTGCCTATTTAAGGATTTATATTGAGATTTCAACTTAACAATATGCATAAAGGCAGCTAAAAAACCAATAAAAATGCCTGCAAACAACCCTATCGTCAAGGCTAAAGCCAATGGCATATGAATACTAGTCAAGTAGAGATTAATCTCCACTACCTGAAAATTCAATAAAGAAAAAATAAGTGCAATTAATGCAATTAACGCAAAAAAAGAAACCGCTATAATTCGCATCATATAAGGAATCCCATTTATAGAGAGCTAATCAGTAATCTTAAATTTAAGCCTTGCTCCATCAACTCGATCACGCAGCTCTTTTCCTGGCTTAAAATGAGGAACATACTTTTCTGTTAAAGAGACTGCATCACCCGTTTTAGGGTTACGCCCCATTCTTGGTTTGCGGTGATGCAGAGAAAAACTGCCAAAGCCACGCACTTCTATTCTTTCGTTTGTTGCTAAAGACTGGCTCATTTGCTCCAATATACATTTGACTGCCAGCTCAACATCCTGAAAGGCTAGATGGGACTGTTGTTTAGATAGCTGTTCAATTAATTCAGATTTTGTCACGCTATTTCCTAAATTTATTGTGATAATTTAAAGGTGTTATGCAAAGAGTAGATTTACTACACTTTGCATAAAAAAGAGAACTTAATCTAAAAATAATTAAGCTCCCTTTTACTTTTCAGCTTTTATTTATCCAGATTTTTGAATAAATCACCCATAGTAGGTGTTCCAGCAACTTGTTCTGAATATTCTTTCATAACAGAAGCTTCTTCATCTGAGTTTTTAGCTTTGATAGAGAGAGAAATAGATTTATTTTTCTTGTCTACACCAATAAATTTAGCTTCAATCTCATCACCTGCACTCAGTAATTTAGTAGCATCTTCAACGCGATCACGCTGAATTTCCGACGCTCTAAGATAACCTTCAATATTGTCTGCTAAAGTAATCACCGCACCTTTTGCATCCACTTCTTTGACCACACCTTTTACCATGCTACCTTTTTCATTTATAGCAATATAATTCTGGAATGGGTCTTGCTGTAATTGTTTGATACCTAATGAAATACGCTCACGCTCAGCATCAACCGCTAAAATAACTGTTTCTACCTCATCACCTTTTTGGTATTCACGGATTGATTCTTCTTGTGCATCAGACCATGAAATATCAGACATATGCACCAGACCATCAATATTACCATCCAGACCAATAAAGATACCAAAGTCTGTGATTGATTTAATTTTGCCTGAAATTTTATCGCCTTTATTATGAGTTGCTGCGAATTCATCCCATGGGTTAGTACGACACTGCTTCATACCTAATGAAATACGACGTCTTTCTTCGTCAATTTCAAGAATCATAACCTCAACTGGGTCACCAAGCTGTACAATTTTAGAAGGATTAACGTTTTTATTAGTCCAATCCATTTCAGAGACATGCACCAGACCTTCAACACCCTCTTCTATTTCAACAAAACAACCGTAATCAGTTAAGTTATTAACTTTACCTGATACACGAGTACCTGCTGGGTAGCGATTAGCAATATCGTGCCATGGATCTTCAGCCATTTGTTTCATACCTAATGAAACACGTGTTTTTTCTTTGTCAAATTTAAGCACTTTGACTTCGATCTCTTGACCGATTTCGACACACTCTGATGGGTGGCGTACACGACGCCATGCCATATCAGTAATATGTAATAATCCATCAATACCGCCCAGATCAATGAAAGCACCGTAGTCGGTTAAATTCTTAACAATTCCTTTGATAACTGCGCCGTCTTCCAACGTTTTAAGTAGTTCATCTCTTTCTGCACTGTATTCCTTTTCAACCACAGCACGACGAGAAAGCACCACATTATTACGTTTTTGATCAATTTTAATAACTTTAAACTCAAGATCACGACCTTCAAGGAAAGTAGTATCTCGAATAGGACGCACATCAACCAGTGAACCCGGCAAGAAAGCGCGTAACGCACCCACTGCCACTGTAAAACCTCCGCGAACTTTACCATTAATACGACCAGTAATGGTTTCTTCTGCTTCAAAAGCAGTTTCCAGCTCACCCCAGGCTTTATGTTTCTTCGCTTTATCACGAGAAAGTAGTGTCGCACCTAGGCCATCTTCAATTAAATCTAATGCGACCTCTACTTCATCGCCGATATTAACTTCCAGATCACCTTCTGCATTTAAAAATTGCCATTTAGGAATAACACCTTCCGATTTTAATCCCGCACTAACAATCACTTTGTCATTATCAATATCAACCACCGTGCCCATTAACATGGCACCGGTACGCATTTCAGTTTGATTCAGACTTTCTTCAAATAATTCAGCAAAGCTTTCGCTCATTGTTTTCTATCCCAAGACTTGCTTAAACACATCAAGTCTCTTTTTCTAAGTAGTTATAATTAAGGCTGTACAATTAAGGACACAACCCACCAATTTATTACGTCTTTCAGCTAAAGCAGTGACCTGATAGATGATTTCATCTAAGATATGTTCAGGTATAATACCTCTTCTGCAGGAATACGTTGCGCTGTCTTTCGCTCATTATCGCGATGATCACGTAACTCTCTCCCTCTGTAATCAGATCAAGGTTAACATCATTTCCTTTTTCTTTCAACTGTTTAAATCATCTTTCATCTCTATTCTTGTGCACTAGCTGTTAAAACTACTTTGGTATCAGCAACAGCAAAAACTGCAATCCCCATAACACGCCCATCAGCCACTAACCTTGGGAGCGGTTTACAAAGCTTATTGTTTTTGCAATAAAATCTCCCAAACCGCAAAATATGCCGTTACTTTTGATAAAATCAAACCTCAACATTTTTATTGAAAATAGGCATCAAGCTAGCTAAATACAAAGGTTTTATCTAAAATTGGAGGTTTTTATTTGTCTATATTTATATACTAACGTTTCGGAGTTCAAAAATATCTAAAACTTCTCATCAACCAATTGAATTAAAAATAGAAAGTGCCTCACAAATGGCGTAATATTGCTTGCTCTACCACCCAATATCACCAAAAGAGACCCTACGTGAAGACTGCCACAAAAATCACTGAACTACCTGCATTAACCGCAGATTTACTTCAAAGCAATGGCTGCTTAGTCGATAAGCTATTTGCCGATTTATGGAAACAAATGGGTATGAAGGCCTTATTAAACAAGGCGGGTTTTCGTAAACGCTCAGGAACACCTATTTGTGAGCCGGTTTACGTATTAGGTAACTCGCAACAAATAACCCACCCATCTTGCTAGTCTTTTTGTTCGTTTTCAGCGTTGTAGAAAAAGTTTCGTAGCCAGCTATGCGCCTATTTCTACGCCTTGAAGACGAACAAAAATCGGTAGTGGGTCAAACCTGTGGTTTTAATATTCTCCCTATTACGTTAACCCCTTATATCTCGGACTATTGCATAACTTGTAACTAAACAATAATCACAGGTTTGACCCACTACCCATTATTCTTTCAGACAAGAATAACCCGTATCAGCTCATATACTCTTCGAGCAGTTCAAAATACAATTTTAACAGGAATGTCTTTGCACTCCTTTATGAGAACTCTTGTGGCGAGGTTAGTGCCGCGAGTAGAGTTAATAGGCGAACACTGATGAACTCTCTACAACGTTTTTGAATATTACCTTGCAAAACAGGGTAGCGATATTTAGTCACCCAAACTATATGTACCATTAGAATACTGACGGTATGGCTACCGTGTCTTTATTCATTCATTAATACATTGTACAAAAAAGCGTGTATCATCTAACGTCTTGCACTAAAGTGCATAGTTTTGACTAGCGCCCCGAGACAATAAATAAAACCCATCGCTTAACGATTTAAATTAACGTTAACACGTCTATCTGTTTTGAGAAATTAGGGCAGTTCGAATTTGTCGCACCGACTGATGCCACCACTTTCATTAACCAGGTAATACTTTCTTATGGGTATGAATAGACATTAACATGCCAAAACCGGCAAATAACGTTACCATTGATGTACCACCATAGCTTATTAAGGGTAACGGAATACCGACCACAGGCAAAATCCCGATGACCATGCCAATATTAACAAAGGCATAGACAAAAAAAGTACAAACTAGGCTCCCGGCAAGTAATCGACTATAGGTATCTTGCGCCTGAACGGCGATATAAAACCCACGGGCAATAATAAATAAATACACCGATAATAAACCAAGACAACCTAATAAACCAAACTCTTCAGCAAATACTGCAAAAATAAAATCAGTCGAGCTTTCTGGTAGAAAATCTAGCTGGGACTGGGTATTCTGTTGCCAGCCTTTACCATAGGCACCACCTGAACCTATAGCAATTTTCGACTGAATTATATGGTATCCCTTCCCCATCGGATCCGCTTCTGGGTTAAATAAAGTCAATACCCTATCCTTTTGATATTCACGCATATAGAAATTCCAGTAGACGGGAGCAAATGCCGCCAAACTAAAGGAAGCCCCTAATAAAAAACGCCAGGAAAGTCCCGCAAAATACAAGACGGATGCACCAGAACTCGCAACAAGTAATGACGTTCCCAGGTCAGGTTGACGCACTATGAGTAAAGTAGGAATTAATATAAACCCCGTTGCAATTATGATATGCCGCCAATTAGGGGGGATTTCATGTCCTGACAAATACCAGGCAATCATCATAGGCGTGGTAATTTTAATCATTTCAGAAGGCTGGAAACGAAAAAAACCTAAATCTAACCAGCGTTGCGCTCCTTTTCCTACATCACCTACCAGTAAAACGGCTACCAGCAAAATCACACCAATACTATAAAGTAAAATTGAAAAACGCTGAAATTGTCGCGGGTCTATATGCGCCAGGGTAATCATTAATATACCCGCAACTCCCATTCGTGCTGACTGACGGATAAGCAATTCAGTTTCTTTATTACCCGTGCTGTACAGCATCATAAAGCTCAATAACAATAATACCAGCAAACCGGCCAGTAAGGGTATATCGATATGTAACTTGCGTAATAAGCGACCAATTAAAGTATGCTCTTTAAATTGTTCAGCTCTTAATTCCACCTTCATGTGTGTTTTCTCATTTTCTTTGCAATTAATGTTTAATCTGACGACATAAAATTTAACTCACTGAGTTTCCAGGCAATATACTCGAAATAATTTAAGTCATGTTTAAAACCATCACGTAGGCTGGGTTAGCTTATCAAGCGTAGCACAGATACCGTAACCCAGCTTTTCCAATCAAGCAAATCTCCCACTTAAAACATGACACGCTCCTTATGTCAGTTAATGCTGAGGTCATTAAAAATCAAAGCTTTATTCCGCCCAAACATTTAATCTAGAACCAATCTATGCACTTTTGATCTCATAATTTAGCTTGGTAATGCATGACCCTTTCGGCCATATGCTGTACCAATAAACAAAGTTTGACACAAGATTTGAATCATTTTTTTCTGACAAGTTAAGAATACGTGTGAAGTACCTTAGGAATGGGAATTTTATAACTTGCACATTTTTGTGTCTTTTTGTCCGTCTTCTTTGTTGCGTAAACAATTACGTAGCCTGCTATGCGCTCATTTACGAGCCTCGAAGACGAACAAAAATCCTGCGCAATATGGGGTGTTATTTATTGCGCGTTACCCGAGTCATTCCACTACTCACTGATTTCAACTTTATCCTTCAAATATTGTTTAATAACCTTTGCTGCAATAGGGGCTGCAACCGAACTACCATGACTACCATGCTCGGCAATCACCGCGACTGCTATTTTGGGGTTATCCGCAGGTGCAAATGCAATAAATAAAGCATGGTCACGCATATTGAATGCAATCTCTTCCTCGTTATATTCCTCATCTTGCTTGACTGTGTACACCTGCGCAGTTCCGGTTTTTCCTGCAATCTGATAATCAATACCTTTCGCGATCCTTTTTGCCGTTCCTCTTGGAGAATGAACAACATTTATCATTGCATTAATGATATCCTGTACATTCTCGGATTGAATGGGTAGCTGTTTTGAGGCTGCACGTTTGATTTTAATGTCTCTATTGAGCGCAATAACACGCTCAGCCAAATAAGGTGTCACTACTTTTCCTTTATTCGCCAATGTAGCAATGGCTCGCGCTAGTTGCATAGGCGTTACCTGCGTAAAGCCCTGCCCAATACCGGTAATTAATGTTTCGCCAGGATACCATACCTGCCCGCGATAAATACGCTTCCATTCTCTGGAAGGTAACAGCCCTGCTTTTTCTCCCTTTAAATCAATGCCTGTTTTTTGTCCAAAACCAAACTGCTGTATAAATTCAGATATTTTATCTATCCCAAGGGCTAAAGCAAGATCATAAAAGTAGACATCACAGGACTGAGTAATCGCAATATCCAGATCAACCTTTCCATGCCCCCATTTTTTCCAGTCACGATATTTATGCGATTTATGCGGCAATTGATAATATCCAGGACAAAATAAAGTCTGATGCTTGTGTTTGATATTATACTCGAGTCCCGCAAGCCCCATAAAAGGTTTAAAAGTTGATCCAGGTGGGTACTGACCGCGAAGTACTCGATCAAACAGTGGTTTATTTTTAGAGGTATTGAGAGCTTTATAATCAGCATAACTGATACCCGTGACAAATAAGTTAGGATTAAAACTGGCCTTACTCACCTGAACGAGAACACCACCGGTTTTTAAGTCAATCGCAACAACACCTCCGTTGTATTCCCCTAAAGCATCATAGGCGGTTTTCTGTAAGTCAATATCCAGTGTTAAATGCACATCTGCACCAGGTATTGGCTCAATAGTGCCTAACTCATTGATAGGTTTACCTTGTGCATTAGTCTCTATTTCAGCATAACCAACATGTCCGCGTAGATCGTCTTCATAAGAACGTTCTATGCCAATTTTTCCAATGGAATGAATCGCGCGATATTCTGCTTCAGGCAAGGTTTTCAATTCTTGTTCGTTAATACGCCCTACATACCCCACAACATGAGCAGTGAGTTCTGCATAGGGGTAGTGTCGTATTAAGCGCGCGTGAATATCAACGCCTGGAAAAGTGTGCCTCAGCACTGCAAACTGGGCAACTTCAGTATCCTTTAGCTGCAATAACAGTGGAATACTATCAAAATGCTTATAACGTTTGCGTTGCTTTTTAAAAGCATCCATTTTTTCCTGAGGAATCGTCAAGGCTATCTGTAAACGCTCTAACGTTTCATCAAGATTGTCAACCTGTTCTGGAATTATTTCCAGACTATATGAAGGTAGGTTTTGCGCGAGTATACGCCCTTGTTTATCATAAATAATTCCCCTCGTCGGGGGGACTGAAGTAACCTTTATCCGATTATGGGTTGCCATATTACGATATTGACTATGACCTACGATTTGCAGGAAAATAAGTCGACTGATTAGCCCAACAACTAACAGTAGTATAATGATAAATAAGATAATGGTTCTACTTAAGAAAATTCGATTTTCTAAGTATTTATCTTTAATAACTTGATGACGTCGCATAGGAATGGGAATTGAATGATTTGTGCAATTATGGGGCAGTATTTTTTCTTGTCTTCAAGGCGCGGCAATAGGCGCATAGCTGGCTACGTAACTATTACCGCAACGCAGAAGGCGAGCAAAAAGACAAGCCATAATGCACAACTTATTTGATACGCCTACCATAATATTATGGTAGGCGTATCTTACTTAAAACAATATAAACCACTGGCCACATTAAGCCACTCGTCAATACAGGCAACCAAAAATAAAGGGGCATCAATTGATGATTAATATGTTCGATCCAGAACACCAGAATTTGAGCAAGCAAAATGAGCGCCACAACTGCCAGGCTCTGTTGAATGATAGGAAATTGCCTGATACGCTTATGTTGTTTTTCACACAGAAAAATACTAAATGCATAGGTTAATGCATATTGGCCTAATAACTGCCCCGTTAACACATCTACCAGCAAACCTACAAACCATGCCTTACCCACACTGGCTTCTTCAGGTGTCGCCAGCACCCAGTAAATCAAGGTTAATAATACCCAGTCAGGTGGAAAAACAGCAATGGTGACTGGCCAGGGCGCGATCCTCAGAGCCATCGCAATGATCACCGTTAGCCAATAAGCTAACGCGCTAGATTTATTTATTTGCACCAACACCTTCAACACTTACCTGCTTGATCAGTGGAATCACCTGCTCATTATTCCACACTATCAAGAGCTCTCTGTTAGTATTCAACGCTGCTTTAGGTGTTGCTTGTATGATGGCAAAAGGCTTATCAGGTTGCTGTATAAAAGACTCTACAACAGCAACGGGATAACCTTGGGGAAATACTCCTCCCAGGCCAGAAGTCACTAATAAATCGCCGGGGAGTATATCCGCATTATTCGGTAAAAAGGGTAAGGATAGCTTATTTAATTGACCACTACCAATCGCTATGGTATGTAATCCGTTACGATTCACTTGTACGGGAATCGCATGATTAGGATCTGTGATCAATATAATTTCCGCACTCAAAGGCAAAGCTTTGCTAACCTGACCAACAATCCCGTCATCATCCAAAACGGCTTGTGCTTTATGAACACCGAACTGGCTACCTTTATTAACTACCACAATATGCTCATAAGGCGCTAGATTAACAGACATTAATTCGGCAACTAATACTTGCTCTCCTAGCTTAAATGAACTGTCTAATAAAGAACGCAGGCGGATATTTTCTTTCTCTAAGGCTGCTAGTTTTAATAACCTTGCATTATTCATCAAATGCTGCAATTTTAAATCACTATTTTCCGCTACCAGATTCTGATAACTTCCTAACGAATCCACTGCACCCTTGAAAAGGCGAGTGGGTGCAGCAACAGCATACTGTATAGGGTGCACTAAAACAGAGAGAGCATCACGTAACGGCTTTATTTTCTCACTTTTCAGGTCAAATATCATCAAAGCAATTGATAAAAGAGCCACGATAAGAAAACGCGTATTAATTAACGTGCCAGAAGAGAATAAGAGTTTAATAGTTGTTTACCCTGATGTGAAGGATCGAGTTAATAATAGTTTAGAAAAATAGGCTAACAACATAAGGCACGGTTATGGGAGGTCAACACCCGATGCAGTAGTTCAATAGCTTCAGCTATTGCTGAAGTTTTTTTACTGCCAGTATACGTTAGGTAACTCGCAATAAATAAACCACCCAAAATGGCATGAATCAAATGAAAGTGTCACAACTCTCGTTCCCAAACTCTGTTTGGGAACGCATGAAAAGTAAGGGCTACCAACTTAAGACGGGACAAGCTATAACTTGTAGGGTGGGCAATCTTTTCTGCCCACCGAGATGCAACCTTGATGGTGGGTAAAAAAACTGCCCACCCTACTTGTTTTGCCCAAGATCTGTCCCGCTTTAAGTTGGTAGCCAAAGTAAGCTCTGCTTACTGGAGCCTCTCACAGCAGAGCTGTTCGTTCCTGTATTCCCAAGCAGAGCTTAGGAACAAGTATTGCTTGCCATTTTGTGTTTGTCGGAGGGCTTCTATACTTCGTACGGCCACGGTTGCGGGTTTCTAGCGACCGTTTTTTGCCGAGAGCCGTGTCACTGAAACAATTACGTAGCCAGCTATGCGCCTATTTCAGCGCCTTGCTCTCGACAAAAAACAACTCGCTATAAATTCTGCACTTGTGACCGCGCGAAGTATATTTTCGCGGCACCTTAAGATATTGAAAAGTATAAACTATATTTTAGGTAAAAAAGAAAATTCTCTGAAATTACTCTAAAGAAAACGCCGCCAAACCCTTATCATCCAGCATTTCCAGGACAGCGCCTCCCCCACGGGCAACACACGTCAATGGATCATCCGCAATATGCACAGGTAAACCTGTCTCTTCAGAAACCAGGCGATCTATATCTTTTAATAAAGCGCCTCCTCCGGTTACCACTATTCCCCGAGTGGCAACATCTGCACCTAACTCCGGCGGTGTCTGCTCCAGAGCAACTTTTACAGCCCCTACGATACCCGACAAAGGTTCTTGTAACGCTTCTAAAATTTCATTACTGTTTAACGTAAAGCCACGCGGCACACCCTCTGCTAAATTACGCCCTTTTACTTCAATCTCCATAATTTCACTGCCTGGATATGCTGTGCCAATTTCCAGCTTAATTTGTTCGGCAGTTGCTTCGCCAATCAATGTACCATAATTCCTACGCACATAATTGATAATCGCTTCATCAAAACGATCCCCTCCGATACGTACCGATGCTGAATAAACAATTCCATTAAGTGAAATAATGGCCACTTCAGATGTTCCACCCCCAATATCTAGCACCATAGAACCATAAGCTTCATCAACCGGCATACCCGCGCCAATCGCTGCTGACATAGGTTCCTCAATGAGATACACTTCACGCGCACCTGCCATTGCAGCAGACTCTCTAATAGCACGTCTCTCAACCTGTGTCGACCCACAAGGGACACAGATTAATATACGCGGGCTGGGGCGAAAAAACTTGTTTTCATGCACTTTTTTAATAAATTCACGTAACATACGTTCTGTGACTGCAAAGTCAGCAATCACACCATCTTTTAAAGGACGAATCGCGGTAATATTTCCAGGTGTACGGCCTAACATTAATTTGGCATCTGCCCCAACGGCGGCAACTATCTTAGTGCCACGAACACGGTCTTCTTTAATGGCAACAACAGAAGGTTCGTTTAGGACTATGCCCTGCCCTGGCATATAAATAAGTGTATTTGCGGTTCCTAGATCAATTGATAAATCATTAGAAAACATGCCGCGAAATCTTTTAAACAACATTAAATTCTTATTCCTGAACACATATAAAATTTCACTACTTTAACAATCAATAAGGTATTAGGGCAAGCTATACTTCACGCGGTCACGACTACGGATATTTAGCAGCTGTTTTTTGTAAATAGCGGTGTTGCTGAAACAGTTACGTAGCCTACTATGAGCCTGTTTCAGCACCTGACACTCGACAAAAAACAACTGCCTATAAACTCCGCATCCGTGACCACACGATGTATATAAAGTATCATGTTGCCCTATTCGTTTTTATCTAAAAAAAAGTAGTGCTTTTTAAAAACAGAAAAAACTACTTAAGAACCTTTTTATTTCATGGAGTTATAATGTCGTTAACAGCTGATGATGTTAATAAAATAGCGTATTTAGCGCGCTTGGGGATTGATACTCAGGATACCGAGTCCTATGCTAAAGATTTATCAGGCATGTTAGATTTAGTTGCCCAGATGAGTTCAGTGAATACTGATGATGTCACACCAATGGCGCACCCACTGGATCAAGTTCAACGCTTACGGATTGATCAGGTAGGCGAGAAAAATCAACGCGAAGACTTTCAAGCCATTGCGCCACAAATTGAAGCAGGGTTATATCTTGTTCCCAAAGTCATTGAATAAGGACAGATTTCATGCATACTAAAACCATAACACAACTTGCTAAGGGACTACGTGCAGGAGACTACTCCAGCCAGGAACTGACTCAATCCTACCTGGATCGCATTAAACAGTATCAGGTATTAAATAGCTTTATCAGTGTCACTGCTGAGCAAGCGATGGCTGCCGCCAAACAAGCTGATGTCATACTGGCTGCTGGCAATGCACCATTATTAACGGGCATCCCAATTGCGCATAAAGATATTTTTTGCACCCGAGGCATTCGAACCAGTTGCGGCTCCAAAATGCTGGATAATTTTATTGCACCTTATAATGCGACCGTTGTCGACAATTTTAACGCTGCAGGGGCTGTTTCATTAGGTAAATTAAATATGGATGAGTTCGCGATGGGTTCTTCTAATGAAACTAGCTTTTACGGTGCAGTGCAAAACCCCTGGGCCGAGAACACTGTTCCCGGAGGTTCTTCAGGCGGCTCAGCGGCAGCTGTTGCTGCTCGCCTAATACCCGGCGCAACAGGCACAGATACCGGTGGTTCAATTCGCCAACCTGCTGCACTTTGTGGCATTAGCGGATTAAAGCCTACCTATGGACGTGTTTCCAGATACGGTATGATTGCATATGCCTCTAGCCTGGACCAAGGCGGCCCTATGACTCAAACGGCTGAAGACGCGGCACTGATGTTACAGGTAATGGCTGGCTTTGACCTTAAAGATTCAACCAGTGTTGACTGTGAAGTACCAGACTACAGTATAGGTTTAAGCAATAACCTTAAGGGACTTAAAATTGGCTTGCCTAAAGAATTCTTTGACGAGGGCTTAAGTAGCGATATGGCAACAGCCATTGAAGCGGCTATTAACGAATATAAAAAACTGGGAGCAGACGTTATTGAAGTCTCCATGCCAAATTTAAAACTGGCCATTCCTGCCTATTATGTGATTGCACCCGCGGAGTGCTCAGCTAACCTATCCCGTATGGACGGCGTGCGTTTTGGTCATCGCTGCAGCAACCCTGCCGATTTAAATGATCTTTATATACGCTCACGAGGTGAAGGATTTGGCACTGAAGTAAAAAGGCGTATTCTTGTGGGGACATACGCCTTATCTGAAGGATATTACGATGCATATTACATCAAGGCACAAAAAATTCGCCGCTTAATTAGCGATGATTTTAATAAAGCCCTAGAAGAAGTCGATGTCATTATGGGGCCAGTCTCCCCTACCCCAGCATTTGGCATCGGCGAAAAAACCAGTGACCCGATTGAAATGTATTTAGCGGACATCTACACTATTGCCATTAACCTGGCAGGTTTGCCCGCCATGTCAATTCCTGCCGGATTTATCGATCAAAAACCCATTGGTTTGCAAATTATTGGCAATTACTTTGCCGAAGACAAGTTACTGAATGTAGCACACCAATACCAGCAAGTTACCGACTGGCATCAACAAACACCAAAAGGCTTTGAGTAAGGAGTTAAGCTATGCAATGGGAAACCGTAATCGGGCTGGAAATCCACGCCCAACTTGCTACAAAAACTAAAATTTTTTCAGCAGCTTCTACTGCCTATGGTGCGGAGCCAAATACCCAGGCCTGTGCAGTTGATTTAGGCTTGCCTGGTGTTTTACCTGTCTTAAACCAGGAAGTCGTGCGTATGGCCGTCAAATTTGGTATGGCAATCGAAGCTGAAGTCGCTGACTACTCAGTCTTTGCCAGAAAAAATTATTTCTACCCTGATTTACCTAAAGGCTATCAAATCAGTCAGATGGATCACCCTATCGTCGGAATCGGCCATATGGATATTGAAGTCGATGGCCAGACAAAACGAGTTGGTGTGACACGTGCGCACCTGGAAGAAGATGCCGGTAAATCTTTACACGAAGATTTTCAGGGCTTGACCGGGATAGATTTAAATCGTGCTGGCACACCATTATTGGAAATTGTCTCAGAACCTGATATGCACTCGGCTAAAGAAGCCATCGCTTATATGCGAAAAGTTCACGAACTAGTGCAATATCTGGATATTTGTGATGGTAATATGCAGGAGGGTTCTTTTCGCTGTGACGCAAATGTTTCTGTGCGCCCGCTTGGACAAAAAGAATACGGCACACGTACCGAACTGAAAAATATTAACTCCTTCAAATTTGTTGAAAAAGCGATTAATATTGAGGTTGACCGCCAGATTGATATCATTGAGGCGGGAGGCAAAATTACTCAGGAGACTCGCTTATATGATGCGGTTAAAAATAAAACCCGCTCCATGCGCAGTAAAGAAGAAGCCAATGACTACCGCTACTTCCCTGACCCGGATTTATTGCCCGTTTATATCAGCGAAGCATTACGCGCTGAGGTTAAAGCCGATTTACCTGAGTTACCGCATTTGAAAAGACAGCGATTTATTGAACAATATAAATTAGATGCTGACACAGCTGCTCAATTAGCAAGCTCCAGACAACTAGCAAACTATTTTGAAGCTTTAATCAGTGAGTCAAATTGTGATGCAAAAATATGCAGCAACTGGGTAACTGTAGAGCTATCCGCCGCCTTAAATAAACAAAATCTGAACATTAATCAATCACCTGTCACTCATGAGCGCCTTGCAGGTTTATTAACGCGCATAAGCGATAACACCATTTCAGGAAAAATTGCCAAGCAGGTCTTTGAGTTAATGCTCAATAGCGAAGACAGCGCCGATGCCATTATTGAAACACAAGGTTTAAAACAGATTACTGATAGCGGTACCATTGAAGCCATTATTGATAAAATCATCGCTGATAACCCTAGACAGGTTGAGCAATATTTAAGGGGTAAAGATAAGGTGTTTGGTTTCTTTGTTGGGCAAACGATGAAAGCTTCACAGGGAAAAGCAAACCCAGGAGAGGTCAATAAGATTCTTAAACAGAAGCTAAAACGCTAAAAAAGGATTTATCATCTTTTATACCCCTTGAGTTTACATAATATGAGCAATACAAATGAAAACAAGG
>CAYZUM010000051.1:0-14467 GCA_964481455.1 uncultured Methylomonas sp.
TCAGGGACTAAAAATCATCACTTCGCTAAGCTCCGTTTCCCTGATTTTCAGCGAACGTAGAATGAGCCTACCCTTTAATTGTTAGGGGAAGGTTATGTTTCTCCAAGGTAGCCGCTTCGTCGAACTATTCTCTGCAACTAATCCAATTCGCCTCCAAAGAGACTTCCAACTCGTTAATTGAGTTGGTCTAAAATCACTTGTGCTTCAGTTTGTTGTGCGTCACTACCTTTATCTAACACTTCTTGGGCTATCTCTTTTGCAGCAGACTCGTCACCCATATCAATATAGGCTTTTGCCAAATCTATTTTAGTCTCAAACTCGTCCATATCCGTTAAATCAGAAACTAATAGGTTATTTTCATCTTCGCCACCTGATCCACTTGATAGCCCAGCAACGGGTACATCAGTGACTTCATCAAAATCAAAATCACTATTACCTGACTCTTCATCAACTTGAGTATTATCAGAAACTACATCCTGTGAATCAGAAAAAGTAAGGCCTTCTGAAGAAAAATCAAAATCTTCTACATTAATTTCATCCGCATTAAACTCGACGGTTTCAATAGCGTCATCCACGCTGATATCTAATGAATCTATCTCTTTCGAGTCATTTATTTCGGAGGAATCTGGCATATCAAATGAGCTCAAATCAAAATCAATGCTTTCAGGGGCCTTGATTTCTTCAGTTAGAACATTTTCTTCGACTTCAAGCAATTCATCTGTCTTATCATCCGGCAAAGAAAACTCACTTAAGTCAAAATCAAGATCTGAAATTCCTTCATCTGACACAGGTTGCTCTGCTAGCTCATTCACATCTTCATTAATGTCATTTAATGAGTCTTCAGGCAACTCATCATCCGTGGCATATACTGCCTCCTGTTTAGGTAAAAATAAGGCTGAGCCAGGTATCAACTCTTTCCCCATCTCAATCACTTTAGACCAGAAATTTACATCTGAATTTTTGCCCTCTTTGATTAATTCACTAGAGTATTCTTCATACGCTTCAGCATTTTCACTGGTATAAAAAATCTCAAATAGCTTTAACTTATAATCATCGTTATCGGGATGATCAGTTATAGCCTGACGCATTAGTTCTTCAGCTTGCTGGTAACGTCCGTAGGCAAGATATACATCTGTTTCAGAAGCGGGATCTACTTCTGTCTGATCAGTTTCAAAAACATCAAAGTCACTCGGCGTAAATTCGCTTAAAAAGGAACTTTCTCCTACAGTCCCGACATCATATGAAGACCTTTCATCAAAAATAGGCAGATCTAAGTCACCCTCCGTATCCGTATCTGTATCTGTATCTGTATCTGGTAAAAATATCTCACTAGAGGAAGCAAACATACTATTTTCATTGATTTCTTCCTCTGCCTGGCGCCTACTCCATAATATCCAACCTAGCCCTCCAATTGCCAATATACCAAAAAGACCTAAGCCAATGTAATAGTAGTTAACACCATCATCTTGCTTGACAGAAGTTTGTTCTGTGACTTTGTGCACTGGTGGTTTCACAGTTGCAAGAGGCGTAGCTTTTGGCGGTTTACCAACCCGTTCAGTTGTTGTCTCTTGTACTGGATCAGGCTTTTTGTCAGAGACCTCCTCACTTAAACTCTCTTCAGAAGAGTCTATTTTAACGGGTTTATATTCCTCCGCTAAAGAATCGGCTACTGTATTAGCGTCAGCCTGGGAATTTTGCATGACAGCAAGCTGCTGATCTTTGATTGCCATCATTTCCTGCATAATGAAAAACTGTTTTTCCAGGTTTGCAAGCCTTTCCTGTAATTGCTGATTTTCAGTTGCTAAATTTTTCTGATCAGTCGTATCAGGTGTTAATGCATCAGAACTTGTAAGCTGTTCTTCTGTTGGTGGCACTAAGGTGAGTTGGTTATTATTACTCTCGTTAGTTGCAGTTTGCTGGACAACTGGTTCAGGATCTACTTTTCCTTCCCAAACAGCCATCTGTCGATAGAATTGAGTATTTGCCTGTTTTTTGGATAATTGAACAATGTCTGCTTTTTTGGGTATCCTTAACGTTTTTCCTTCCATTAAAGCATTAACATTTTTTTTGTAAAACGCCCGAGGATTTGCTTTGTACAAAGCCATCATCATTTGTTCTACAGAAATGTCACTACCGTTATTAACTTTCTCAGCAACCTTCCATAATGAATCATTTCTGCTGGTTGGACCATATTCGCCATCAACCGACATTTTGCTCAAATCATTTTGTGCTGCTGCAGTGTTTCTGTAGCGAGTATTTCCCTGCTTTGTGGGTGATAGAGCAGCGACATCTACGTTGCTTTGTTGATAAATAACAGGTGGGTCAACTAATACCGTAAACTCTTTATAAATATCACCTTTAGGCCAACTGACTTCAACTAAAAAATCTAGAAAGGGTTCTTGCACAACTTCATCAGAAGTGACTTTAATAACAATTTTTCCGTTGGCCTTTACAACAGGTTGAAACTTAACTCTCGATAAAAAATAACTCCAGGAAATCCCAAGCTTATCAAACTTATCAGGTGTAGCCAGAGAAACTCTTATATCAGAAAGGTCTTCGTCTGCCGCCAAGGATAAAGCAATTTCTGCATTCAGCTTTTGATTGAGTGCTGAATGCAGTTTTATATCCCCCACACCTAATGAATGTGCAGTTAATGGCGCTAATAAAGACATAGCTGCTAGAGTTTTAGTCAAATTATGCACTACACTCTCCTTCCCACAAAATTTCCACGATAGCTTTCCCAAATACAATCAAATATGTTTATAAGCTTAGACTAGATGTAATTTTTTACTAGCTCTTCCGCAATTTGTACGCTATTTAGGGCGGCCCCTTTGCGCACGTTATCAGCGACTACCCATAAATCAATCCCTTTTGCATGGGAAATATCTTCCCTAATACGCCCGACAAAAACATCATCGTTTCCAGATGACTCGGTCACAGCCGTAGGGTAACCACCCTCTTTACGTTCATCTATTACGGTAATACCTGGTGCTGCAGTTAAAATTTCACGCACTTTTTCGACACTTATTTTTCTGACTGTTTCAATATGAATCGCTTCAGAATGCCCAAAAAAGACAGGTACTCTAACTGCTGTCGGGTTAACCTGTATACTGTCATCCCCCATAATTTTTTTGGTTTCCCAAACCATTTTCATTTCTTCTTTGGTATACCCATTTTCCATAAAGACATCAATTTGCGGCAATACATTAAAGGCAATTTGCTTCGGATATACATTTGTCTCAATAGGCTTACCATTGAGTAACTGAGACGTCTGAGTAACAACTTCTTCAACACCTTCTTTACCAGAACCTGATACGGCCTGATAAGTACAGACATTAATTCGCTCAATACCAACAGCATCATAAATAGGCTTTAAAGCGACTAACATTTGAATCGTTGAACAGTTCGGGTTAGCAATAATTCCACGCGTTGTATGTTTAGCAATACTTTCTGGATTTACTTCAGGAACAACGAGTGGAATATCGTCGTCATAACGAAATTGTGAGGTATTATCAATGACGATACATCCTGCTGCGACAGCCTTAGGCGCATACTCTGCTGACAGAGATGCACCTGCTGAAAACAAACCAATGCCTGCTTTAGCAAAATCAAATTCAGCTAAGTCTTGTACTTTAAGACTTCCTCCCTTAAAAGGGATACGCTTACCAACTGAACGCGCACTCGCTAATGCATAAACGTTATCAACAGGAAATTTTCTTTCTTCCAGAATTGAGATCATTGCTTCACCAACCGCTCCCGTTGCTCCAACAACCGCTATATTATATTTTTTTGTCATTATATTGCTCTCACTTTTAACGCTTTCACGACTTCATCGCCCATTTCAGAAGTGCTCACTTTTTGCATGCCCTCTGAATAAATATCCGCTGTACGCGCATTTGAATTCAACGCATCATTCACGGCTTGCTCTATACGATCAGCTGCTTTCGCCAGGCTGAAGGTATAGCGCAGCATCATTGCTGCTGATAAAATAGTTGCCAAGGGGTTGGCAATGCCCTGATCAGCAATATCCGGGGCTGATCCATGTATCGGTTCGTACATTCCTTTCCCATTGATATCTAAAGAGGCTGAAGGCAACATACCGATTGATCCTGTCAGCATAGAAGCAGTATCTGATAAGATATCACCAAACATATTTGTCGTTACCATGACATCAAACTGCTTAGGCGCTCGAACAAGCTGCATAGCAGCATTATCAACGTACATATGGCTAAGTTCGACATCAAGGTAATCTGCGCCTACTTCTGTCACCACCTCACGCCATAGTTCAGTACATTCCAGTACATTTGCTTTGTCCACCGAACATAAACGCTGCCCCCGTTTCTGAGCAATTTTAAAAGCGGAATGCGCAATACGCCGAATTTCAGATTCGCTATATATTAAAGTGTTAAAACCCTGTTTTTCACCATTATCCAATGTTCTAACACCACGAGGCTGCCCAAAGTAAATCCCGCCTGTGAGTTCTCGCACAATCATAATATCCAGACCTGAAACAACTTCCGACTTTAAGGTTGAAGCTTCGGCTAATTGCGGATATAAAATAGCAGGACGTAAATTGGAAAATAACTGTAACTCAGACCTTAAGCCTAATAAGCCTTTTTCTGGACGTACTGCAATATCCAGCGACTCCCACTTGTAGCCACCGACGGCACCTAACAAAACTGCATCAGCTTGTTTTGCCAGTTTTATAGTTGCTTCGGGAAAGGGCGAACCTGTTTCATCGTAAGCTGCACCTCCAATTAGTCCGTACTCAAATTCTAAACCCAGCTGCATATCGGTATTTAAGTAGTTCAATACCTTAATAGCTTCTGCAACAATTTCCGAGCCTATGCCATCTCCAGGCAATACTGCAATTTTCTGTGTCATCTATCTGTAAACCTTTTTTCTTAATAAATTATACGGATATGCAGCCCTCCGACGAGCAGCATATAACGTATGCTTTACACCGAAAAGCCGAATAGAAGCGATCCAAAGGTTCGCACCCCGTTCATTGGAGTGCAATACAAAATAGTAACACGTCATGAGCGAGATATTCATCCCACTGCTGACGTGTAAAACTCCGAATCAATGTAGGTTGCGGGTGAGGTACGACCCCCAACCTACGCAGAGCTTGTGAATATTTGTCACTCTACTCAATGTACATATTATTAAATTCTCTTATTTCTATAATCGTTTGAAACAGGGTGAACACCTCGTCTCACAATGGTTATATCTATGATAATCTATCGTTAAATTGTATCGTCAATACGTTAACTTTTTTGGGTGGTGTCGTCTATTAGCTGTTAATGGAAGTTACTACCAAGAAATACCCGTTAACGTAATAATTATTGGCTGATTAAACGATGAGTTATATCTTCCCCTCATTATGCACAGTCAATAGAACACACCACCAAAGTTTTCGCGTGTCAATAAAATCCCAGCACCTTGGTAATCGGAATTGTTCAAAACGAAGTCCTGTTTTAATAGACGATCTGTAACGTGCACAATGCTTTGTCTGGGATCGGCCATATCAAACTCTGTAATTCCAAACTCAGAACAATTTTTATCCAGTGTTTCTACTTGTAAGCGTGAAACAGGATCAGCAATACCTAGGCTTCTATCAGTTGTTGGCACATTATGATCAGCAACTGCCAAATTTCGCGCTGTATACCTGGGCTGCCTGCCGGTAAGCCTTAAATTTTCAAAGGCCTGAGGTGAGGTTACCTCATGAATCAATTGCCTATCAATATAAATTAACGCAGAACCATCACCCTCTGTCTGGACAACATGATCATCCCAAAGTTTGTCATATAATGTTTTTACTGACATTTCAATCTGTGCCGTTTTTATTATTATTTTGTAATTGTTCTACTTGTTTTTCTAATGTTTTCAGTCGCGACCAAACTTCATTTAAGCGCTGAAAAATCGCAATATTTTTAACATATTTTTTAAAGGGCTGGGCTGGACCATAGGCATAAATACCTGATTTTTTTATGCTGCTATGTACGCCTGCTCTATGGAGTAACATAGTATCATCAGGGACATACACATGATCCAGAACACCTGTCTGTCCCGATGCAATCACCCGTTTACCAAAGTGACTCGACCCAGCAATTCCAGTTTGTGCAACCAGAATACAGTCTTCTTCAATTATGACATTATGTGCTAAATGGCATTGCGCATCAATAATACTGCCATCATGGACTTTTGTTTCAGTGTAAGTTGCTCTATCAATCGTCGTCACTGAGCCAATGACGACTTTATTTCCTATCACCACACGCCCCGTTTGTGGAATGCGATGATGATGAAATGCCTCATCTTGTGCAAAGCCCTGCCCATCACTACCAATGATACAGCCTGCTTTTAAGATACAGTCCTCCCCGATATGGCAATCATAAGACACCACACAACTTGCGTAGATGACTGTTCTAGCACCAATCACAGCATCAAATTCAATCACTGTATTGGCCATAATAACCACGGCAGTCCCTAACTGAACTCGCGCACCAATAACAACCCCAGGGCCAATAATTGCATCCTCTGGAACGTGGACAGACTCATGAATGACTGCAGTCGCATGGATACGCCCCCATTCCGAATGATAAACATCTCTATCGACGTATTTTTGACGTATATACGCCATTGCCATACGTACATTAGGCGCAAGTAAAATAGCCGTATTCTTTAGCGCTATTGTTTGCGCAATTGCTTGTGTTGTCACAATGGCTGCTACACCAGACTCCAGAACTGCAGGTAGATACTTTTCATGCTCTACAAAAACCAGATCACCTTGCCCAGCAGCTTCTGCGGGTACAATTCCTGTTATCCGCTTATCGGCACCAGAATGTGCAGTAATTAAACCTTGTTGTTTAAAATCCTGATAAATTTCTGAACTTAAAATATCCATTGCAACTCCTGTACTTTATGGAACGGGAATGAAATTAGTGTGCATCTGGCGTAGGATTTTTTTGTCTTCGAGGCGCGAGAATAGGCACATAGCAAGCTACGTAACTGTTGTCGTAACAAAGAAGACGGACAAAAAGACAAGCCAAATGTATGAGTTATATTGTCACGTTCCTATGCTAATTCAGCAAAAACTTTGGTAGTAATATCTGCAACAGTTCCGACACCTGCAATTGAGCCAAACCTGACCCTGTTATCATCTGCCATTGCCTGGTAAAAACCTACCAAAGGTTTGGTTTGTTGATGGTATACACTTAGGCGTTTTTTAACTGTTTCTTCCTTATCATCATCTCGCTGAATTAAAGGCTCTCCTGTTTCATTGTCTTTACCTGCAACCTTAGGCGGGTTAAATTCAATATGATAGGTACGCCCTGAATCCAGATGCACACGACGACCACTCATGCGTTTAATAATTTCATCATCTGCAACAGCAATCTCTAACACATTATCTACTCGTACTCCCATTTCCAGCAAGCCTTCTGCCTGGGTAATAGTCCGTGGAAAACCATCTAATAAAAAACCATTTTGACAGTCTGTATGGGTAATGCGATCTTTTACAAGGCCTAATATAATATCATCTGATACCAGCCCCCCTTCATCCATGATTTTCTTCGCTGCCCTACCTAGTTCTGTTCCTTCTCTAACAGCAGCACGTAACATATCCCCTGTTGAAATTTGAGGAATCGCATATTTTTCAGTTATAAATTGTGCTTGTGTACCTTTGCCTGACCCAGGACTACCTAAAAGAATGACGCGCATATTTTATACTCCAATAGCTGCCGCTATAATTATTTAGCATTAAAGCGCGAGATTACTCGCGTTTCCAGCCTACTTTAAATTAACATAACCGATTATTTTATAACATTCGATGATATAACTCTTGTAAAATTATGCATAACTGCCTATTCTGTGCGACTAATAATTAATTTGAGGAGAGATAAACGCATCCGTGTTGAAGATTTAATGACCAAAAAAGTATATACGGTAGAGCCGCAAGACATGATTGACCGCGTCTTTTTCCTTATACTCGATCCTCAAGTTTTTAATTTTTTTATTTCTTGACTTTTTAAAACAGCCTAAAACTTTAGTTTTTGCCAAAATAAAGGTTCGATTTAGCCTAAATTTCACCCAGACATGTGGTTTTTTGTGGAATCAATTGGAAAAAACTTTTAATTTTTTCTGAGATTTTAAATTTATCAAGAATAACGGAAATAGTGACTTTATATCTAACATCATAACATGCTGTTATATAAAATACTTTTCATTTAAAGCAGTTTTTATGCCAATTTTTATATTTTGAAAAACTAAAAACTTGAGGATCGAGTTATACATTACGAGAAAGTGCGTCATTTACCAGTGATAGAAAAAGGCAAGGTTGTTGGCATAGTCTCAGATAGAGACCTGTATAAAGCACTCGGCCCAAAAAGTAATTCAAACTCGATTGCAGCAGAAGGCACTACAGAATTGCATGTACTGCCTAAAAAAGTAACCCATATCATGCACCGTGGGGTTATTGCTGTGCAGACAGACACATATGCCTCAAAAGCCGCCTCGTTAATGGCTGAAAATAAAATTGGAGCACTCCCAGTCACTGATAATAAAAACAAACTTGTTGGCATTTTAACTGCCACAGATATACTCAATGTGTTTGCGAAAATTGAACATGCAAGCGAAAAACGTTCTGAAAAAATTGCGGCTAATGCCAATAGATAATTAGCACTACTTCACAATAAACCTAATATAAGGCTTATTTCCAGCTCCCTTATTGTGAATATCGCTAAATGTTTGCCAAATAATCGCCTATAGTTTCGGGCGCATATGAGGAAATAACAACACATCACGGATCGATGGCGCATCGGTAAACAACATGACCAGGCGATCAATACCTATTCCTTCTCCCGCTGTCGGTGGCATTCCATGCTCTAATGCCGTAATATAATCCGCATCATAATGCATTGCTTCATCATCACCTGCCTCCTTTTCTTCTACTTGCTTCAAGAAACGTTCTGCTTGATCTTCCGAATCATTTAACTCAGTGAAACCATTTGCGATCTCCCTGCCACCTACGAAAAATTCGAAACGATCAGTCACATGAGGATCATGATCGTTGCGACGCGCTAAGGGCGAAACTTCAACCGGATAAGCGGTAATAAACGTAGGATTCATTAGCCGACTTTCTACTGTTTTCTCAAAGATTTCAATTTGCACTTTCCCAAGACCATATCCTTCTTTTACAGGAATGCCTAATTTTTCCGCGACTTTAACAGCCGCTTCTCGGCTCTCTATATCGCCCGCCGTTAAGTCAGGGTTAAAATGCAAAATAGAATCAAAAACAGTCATGCGCTCAAATGACTTGCCAAAATCGTATTCTTCTCCTTGATAACTAATCACTGATTGACCAACTACTTCTTCAGCGATACCTTTTAACATCTCTTCAGTCAAGTCCATCAAGTCGCCATACTCGGCATAGGCCTGATAAAACTCGATCATCGTAAATTCAGGGTTATGCCTGGAAGACAAACCTTCATTACGGAAATTTCGGTTAATTTCAAACACTCGTTCAAAACCACCGACAACCAGGCGTTTTAGATACAATTCAGGCGCAATACGTAAATATAAGCCCATATCCAGTGCATTATGATGTGTCTCAAAAGGTTTTGCTGTCGCCCCCCCCGGAATAGCCTGCATCATCGGAGTTTCGACTTCAAGAAAATTACGTAAGGTTAAAAACTGACGGATGTAAGCAACAATTCTGGAGCGCATCAAAAATGTTTCACGAGAGGTATCACTCATGATTAAATCCAGGTAACGCTGTCTATATTTAATTTCCTGATCAGCAATACCATGAAATTTTTCAGGCAATGGACGCAAAGCCTTGGTCAATAGACGAATGTCATCCACCCGAACGCTTAGCTCACCTACTTTGGTTTTAAAAAGCACACCTTCAGCACCAATAATGTCGCCAATATCCCACTTTTTAAACTGTTCATTATAAAAACCTTCAGCCAAAGTATCGCGAGTGACATATAGCTGTATCTTCCCGGACATATCCTGAATATGAGCAAAGCTTGCTTTACCCATAATACGACGCGTCATCAATCGTCCCGCAATTTTAACGCGCACAGGTTCGTTACCTAACGTTTCCTTGGTTTTTGCACCATATTCTGCGATTAATTCACCGGCTATAACATTACGGCGAAAATCAGTTGGGAAGGCTATGCCCCCATTTTCACGCAAAGCATTTAATTTTATGCGGCGTTGTTTAACCTGTTCTTGTTCGTCGTTTTCTATTTCTGACATTTTTTACTATTGTTAATTAATTTATTGTTATGTGTTGTTTGGGGGATTATGGCGACTCATACTCATATTGCCTAAAAAAGAAGTACGTTATACTTTGCCTATCATATATACCCAGCCCTGAGTTTATTTTTTTCCGCAACTAAAAATAGTTCGTCGAGTGTTACAAACCACTTTTCAAACTGGCTTCGATAAATTGATCTAAATCACCATCCAATACTGCTTGAGTATTCCCTGTTTCAACATTGGTACGTAAATCTTTAATTCTTGACTGATCTAAAACATAGGAACGAATCTGGCTTCCCCACCCTATATCAGACTTGTTATCTTCGACAAGTTGTTGTGATTCGGAGCGTTTGTGTAACTCTAATTCATATAATTTAGATTTTAACTGCTTCATCGCAGAGTCTTTATTTTTGTGTTGTGACCGATCATTCTGACACTGCACAACAGTATTCGTTGGTAAATGAGTAATCCGTACTGCTGACTCTGTTTTATTGATATGCTGTCCACCTGCACCACTCGCCCGATACACATCAATACGCAAGTCAGCTGGATTAATATCAATTTCTATATCATCATCTATCTCCGGGGAAACAAAGACAGAAGCAAAAGAGGTATGTCGCCGGCTACCAGAATCAAAAGGCGATTTCCTGACTAGGCGGTGTACCCCTGTCTCAGTGCGTAACCAACCAAAAGCGTAATCACCTTCAAATTTAATCGTAGCACTTTTAATACCAGCTACTTCACCTTGTGACTCTTCAATCAATTCAGTTTTAAAGCCTTTCCTTTCACCCCAGCGTAAATACATACGCTCAATCATTGCCGCCCAATCCTGCGCCTCTGTTCCTCCGGAACCTGACTGAATATCTAAAAATGCATGATTAGCATCCATTTCACCTGAAAACATTCTGCGAAATTCTAGACCAGCAACCTTCTCCTCAAAGACATTTAGGTCATCAATAACGGTTTCTACCGTCTCACTGTCAGCTTCTTCTACGGCCATGGACAATAGCTCAGAGGCATCATCTAATCCTGATTGCAACGTTATAATAGTATTGACAACCAACTCTAACATTCCTCTCTCTTTCCCTAAAGCCTGAGCTTGTGCTGGATTACTCCATACACCTGGACTTTCCAGCTCTCTTAGAACTTCAACCAAACGTTCACTTTTAAGATCGTAGTCAAAGATACCCCCTAAGCGTATCAGTACGGCGCTTTAAATCAACAATCTTGTTAGTAATAGGATTTATTTCTTGCATATGCTTTTAAGCTATTTGAGAACCGATAAATGTTAGTTATTTTCATTATATACTATATATCTTGCTTGCTTAGCTATAAAAAATCAGCATTTTGTTTTTTCTTAACAATAATAGAGTGACTATTGAATACGCTGTTTTACTTGAGCTAAGGAGCGAGGAATTCATAATACCCGAAAGTATCACGCAGTATTTTGGCTTCACAGGCGTGTTAGGAAAACAGGCGCATAGCAGGCTACGTAACTACTTCTACAACACTGAAGACGGGCAAAAAGACAAGCAAGATGGGTGGGTTATTTATTGCGAGTTGCCTAACACCGTCATTCCCGAATGTTACTGAGTCAAGCATGGGCACAAGCTTTATCGGGAATTTCTTTGTATACGCGAGATTCCTGCAAGAAGTATATAGAAATGACGATAACTCGCCCTAAAACAAAGGGTAAACTACTTTTAGTTCCAAATGAAGGATGCCTAGATTTGCAAGTTGGTTCACTATATATCGTGCACGTTCTTAGGAATGTGAATTTTATAACTTGTGTCTTTTTGTCCGCCTTCTTTGTTACGTAAACAGTTACGTAGCCTGCTATGTGCCTATTTACGCGCTTCGAAGACGAATAAAAATCCTGCGTCAAATGCATAAGTTATTTCATTCCCATTAACGTAAAGCGACTCCCCTTTAAAAACGTTTAATTGTAAACCTCGACTTTCCCTGCTTCTATGTCATACATCGCATCGACTATACCAATTTGACCAGTCGCTTCCATTCCTCCCGGTACGCTGCTTTTTTGTTTAACTTGTTCTACCATGATGTCTACATTACGCTCAGCAACTTTATCTATTAAAGGGCAAGCCGAATCACTATTTTTAGCTAACTGACCACTATTCACCGATTCAACTGCCGGCTGAATTTTATCTAGCAAGCCGGTTAAATGCTCAAGTTCAGCACCTGCATATGCTCCTTTAATCGCGCCACAATGCGTATGTCCCAGGATAACAACCAATTTTGAACCTGCCATTTTACAAGCAAATTCCATGCTGCCCAGAATATCATTATTGACGACATTACCGGCAACCCTGACACTAAAAACATCCCCCAAACCCTGATCAAAAATCAATTCCGCTGATGTTCGAGAATCAATGCAACTGAGAATAATTGCAATCGGAAACTGACCATCCACACTTTCATCTGCTTGCTCTAGCAGATTACGGTTTTCCCTTAAACTGTTGACAAAACGGTTATTCCCAGATTTTAAGATAGTCAAGACATCGTCTGGTGTTAATGCCTGCTGCTGCTGCTGTTCTTCTTTAGTAATCGGTAAAGCACGCTCTACAGGCTTTAAAAAACCAAAACCTCGTAATTTTTGTACCACCCAACTAATCCCTTTACGCTTGGCATCCACTTTAAAATTCTGGATCACTTCATAAACATCATAATCAATATACTTTGCACTCGTCGCATCAATTACAACCTCATATTTTTTGGGCAATTCACTCAGAAAATGCAAAATATTGGACTTATTCAGAAATGAAACATTTTCCGATAAGGTAATAATGGTTTTATTAATTTGTTTCTGCTCTTGAATAGAGTTGTTCTTGTGAATTAAAAAATAAAATCTATTTAAAATCAATAGATTAAAATAATTCGTTTGTCAGAAAGCTAGATGAAATGCAATTTTATCCAATTTCTTCATAAATAAAGGACACTAAAAAACATAACATACTGATTATTATTGAATATTCAAAAGAACAACTCTAATGATGGCTTTGCCAATTTATAGCCAACCATCAATAAAATCGCTGCTAAACTCGCCAGGGGAATTTTATTAACCAGATCTGGAATCAATATCACCGCGAGAAATAAAAATATACCCTGTATCACAGCAACCATTTTAGTACGACCACTCGATTGAATATTAGGGAGCTGGAAATAAATAAACGTCCAATATTAGGCAGTATTTTTGTTCGTATTCAAGGTGCAGTAACAGGCGCATAGCAAGCTACGAAACGGTTTCTACAACGTTGAAGACGGACAAAAAGACAAGTCAGAATGCACAAGTTATTTGATTTCCATTCCTTAAGAAAGATAATGATGCCTATTCCTGATAGCATGCCTGTAATGACCGCCGAAGAAACATAATAGCCAACGACACCCGCTCCTAGGTTTCCTATCACGTATTGAAAATACCCGCCAAAACAACGGCTAGCAGCATAGCTTCAAAACCTAGATCCTGTATAGCTGCAAACACAATCACAGCTAAACCCGCAGCGAGTCCACTAATACCTAGGAGGCTGTCCAAGAATAGAAGCCGTCGCGAGGGAAAGCCATTTTGAGTCAGATTTTTCGATCATTTGAGGCGAAGTGTGTGCTCTTTAACGAAAATGTTCGGGAAAGCTGCCCAAAAGGCCTTTTCCGCAGTAGGTTTTCTATTCTTGGACAGCCTCCTAGGAAAGATCCACTCAGGTTGGTGACGCCTCCCCTCCAATTATGCCAGCAATGAACCCTGAGAATACCGGTGCTCCCGAAGCAAGTGCAATTCCTAGGCACAACGGTAGCGCCAATAGAAACACAACGATACTGGCAGGAAGTCGTAACGAAGACTAGATTTATAATTCAGGAGCAAGTCATTTTCCGCCATAAATGGCTTGTTATTCATTCTATTTTGTTCCTCTAAATACGTTATTATTTGCTCTATACAGGAATATGTTCTTGGCAAATTTTCTCACTATCACTTTTTCTTAATTTTTCTTGCGTTAGCTCACAAAAAAAGCCTTTTGTCCTTGCACTAAAATTTTTACAGGTATGACATACACCAAATGAATTTGAATGACTGGCTTTCTGTAATGCTCTAAGAGCTTCAATAAAAATTTCTTCCTCGACGACTATTAATGAATTTTTTTTTAATATTGTAGCCGCTTTTTTGAATAACTCAGTCGATTTTGCTTTCTTTAAG
>CAYZUM010000052.1:0-14409 GCA_964481455.1 uncultured Methylomonas sp.
GCCTTCAAGGCGCGGTAACAGGCGCATAGCTAGCTACGTAACGGTTTCCGCAACGTAGAAGGCGAACAAAAAGACACGTCAGAATGCACACGTTATTTGATTCCCATTCCTATGTTATCTATTCTCTAACCTTTAAGTCCTTGCACCAAATAAAGCCGTCCCAACTCTTACAACGGTGGCTCCTTCAGCAATAGCAGCCCTTAAATCACCTGTCATTCCAAAAGAAAAAGTCTCTATTTCTGATCTGCCCAAAGCCTTTACGCTTTGATACAACTGGCGATAGGAATCCCGTTGTTGTTCATAGTCAACGACAGGCATTGGAATCGCCATAATACCTCGCAAATTGATATTAGGTAGTCGCGCAATTTGTTCAATAGTCGTCGCTAATTCTTCCAGACGAAAACCTGATTTACTTTGCTCATTACTAATATTGACTTGAATACAGACTTTTAGCGGTGGTAACCAGAGGGGGCGTTGCTCACTTAGGCGTTTTGCAATTTTTATACGATCAACACTGTGCACCCAGCTAAAGTGACGAGCAATTTGGCGTGTTTTATTTGACTGTATGGGTCCAATAAAGTGCCATGTTATTTGATAACTACTCAGTTCTTTCTGCTTAATCAACGTTTCTTGAACGTAACTTTCTCCAAAATGGCGTTGACCTGCCTGGTAAGCTTTAATAATGACTGAGCCAGGCTTAGTTTTACTAACCGCCAATAATTGTACTGTACCATTTTCTCGCTGCGCACTAGCTTCTGCCTGACGAATTTCACGGTTGATTTGTTTTAATTTATGAGCAATTGATGCCATCAATTTAACCTTTTCAGATAAAAAATTAGTATTATTAAACACGACTCCTTTAAAAAGTTAAAGACATAAGCTATTGTTATAAGCAATTACTTCATTATTTTACCTTAATCAAAAGGAGCGTTTATGGATATTGCTGAATTACTCGCGTTTTCTGTAAAAAACAAAGCATCTGATTTACATCTGTCATCTGGCTTACCCCCTATGATCAGAGTCGATGGGGACATCCGGCGTGTCAATATTGATGCATTTGAACATAAGCAGGTACATGCCCTCATTTATGACATTATGAATGACAAGCAACGCCGTGACTATGAAGAGTTTTTTGAAACTGACTTCTCATTTGCATTACCAGGTTTAGCTCGTTTTCGTGTTAATGCCTTTAATCAGGAACGCGGTGCTGCCGCAGTCTTTAGAACGATTCCTTCTGAAATTTTATCACTCGAAGATTTAAATGCCCCTAGGTTCTTTGCCGCGCTTACCGAAAAATCTCGTGGTCTGGTGTTAGTAACAGGGCCAACCGGCTCTGGCAAATCGACCACCCTTGCAGCCATGGTCGATCATATCAATCAGAATCGCTATGAACATATTTTAACTGTTGAAGACCCTATTGAATTTGTTCATACCAGCCAGAAATGTTTAATTAACCAACGAGAAGTCCACAGAGACACTCAAAGCTTTAATGCGGCACTGAGGTCAGCCTTACGGGAAGATCCTGATATTATTTTAGTGGGTGAAATGCGAGATTTAGAAACGATACGCCTTGCCTTAACGGCTGCTGAAACAGGGCATTTAGTGTTTGGTACCTTGCATACCACCTCTGCCGCTAAAACGATTGACCGGATTATTGACGTATTTCCTGCTGCAGAAAAAGATATGATTCGATCCATGCTATCTGAGTCCTTACAGGCTGTTATTTCGCAAACCTTATTAAAGAAGATAGGAGGTGGGCGCATTGCAGCGCACGAAATTATGGTGGGTACACCAGCCATTCGTAATTTAATTCGTGAAGCGAAGGTTGCTCAAATGTACTCTGCAATACAAACCGGACGCCGAGATGGTATGCAAACTTTAGACCAGAACCTTAAAGAATTAGTAGACGCAGGCTGGGTTACCTCTAAAGCGGCTGCCATCAAAGCAGTCAGTAAAGATTTATTCCGTTAAGCTATTGGGAGAAAAACATGGATTTTGATAAGTTACTTGAGTTAATGTGCAAGGAACAAGCATCTGATTTATTTATTACAGCGGGTCGCCCTGCTGCCTTAAAAATCGATGGTAAGCTTGCGAACATTTCGAAAACACCTTTAAGTGAGGATCAATCCTTAAAACTTGTTAAAAGTATCATGTCACAACGTCAGCGCGATGATTTTGACAATACCAAAGAATGTAACTTTGCCATTAGTCGGCCAGAATTAGGACGCTTTAGAGTCAGTGCATTTACTCAACGAGATGCAGCGGGTATGGTTTTACGTCGTATAGAGTCAAATATCCCCGATTCTGATAGTCTATATCTCCCCCCTATTCTACAAGAGATTATTATGCAAAAGCGGGGGCTAATTCTTTTTGTAGGTGCCACTGGCACAGGTAAATCTACGTCATTAGCCTCATTAATCAAGTATCGTAATGAAAATACAACAGGGCATATTATTACCATTGAAGACCCCATTGAGTTTGTTCACCCACATTTAGGCTGCATTGTGACTCAACGCGAAGTCGGTATGGATACTGAGTCTTATGAAGTCGCCCTGAAAAATACTTTACGCCAGGCTCCGGACGTCATTCTGATTGGTGAAATTCGAAGTCGCGAAACCATGCAACATGCTCTCACCTTTGCTGAAACAGGTCATCTGTGCCTCTCTACTTTACACGCAAATAATGCTAATCAGGCAATCGACCGAATTTTGCACTTCTTTCCTGAGGATATGCATAATCAGGTCTTTTTGGACCTATCACTCAACTTAAAAGGCATAATTGCTCAGCAATTAGTTGCTCGAACAGATGGCCAGGGTCGCTATCCTGCATTAGAGATTTTATTAGCCACACCACTGGTTTCTGACCTAATACGTAAGGGCGATGTACATAAACTAAAAGAACTGATGAAATCTTCACGAGAATTGGGTATGCAGACTTTTGACCAGGCATTATACGATTTATATAAGCAAGGAAAAATAAGTTACGATGATGCCATTAACTCTGCTGATTCTAAAAATGAAGTCCGCTTGATGATCAAATTAGGTTCTCCCACAGATTTCTCTAATACAGATGAACATATAAGCCTAACGAGTATAAATGATGAGAAAGGTGGGTCATTATTTTAACCCACCTAAAATAAGTTTTACATTTTATCTATAAACCCAATTTGTTTCCAGGCTTCATAAAGCGTCACAGCAACCGTATTGGATAAATTTAAGCTTCTACTTGCTGGTAACATGGGTAAACGCACATGCTGCTCTGGCATCCTATTTAAAAGATTATTTGGCAGACCTCGTGTTTCCGGGCCAAATAACAATGCATCTCCTATCTGAAAGTTAATCTCTGAGTAACACCTCGTTCCTTTTGTGGTCAGAGCGTAAAGACTATTATAATTTTCATTTCTAAAAAATTCTTCTATATCATGATGTACCTTTATTTCGGCCCATTCATGATAATCCAACCCTGCTCTGCGTAGCTTTTTATCATCCAGTTCAAAGCCCAAAGGCTCAATTAAATGCAATTTAGCACCGGTATTCGCACATAGACGAATAATATTGCCTGTATTTGCAGGTATTTCGGGTTCAAAAAGCACAATATTAAACATTTTCAATCCGTAAAAAATTTAGTCAAAAAACAGCCTTATGAAAATAATACATTAGGCCTTAAACATTCAAAGAAAGTGAGTAAGGTGCATGTAATAAACAGAGTACCTATAGGTATGAATTCGTTCGCAGGGTACACATAAATAAACTTCCCAGGGGCAAGCCCTCTCGCTAAACGCTCGCCTTTCTCGTGCCTCGAAAGCGGGGTATTAATAAGGCTGTTTCTTTTACCCTTTTACGCCCCAAGGGATTAAAATGTGCAAGTTATATTGTCACATTCCTTAGGCAACTCGCAATAAATAACCCACCCACTAACCCATAAAGACAAGCAACACTTGTTCCTAAGCTCTGCTTGGAAATACATGGGCGAACAAGCTCTGCTGTGAGAGGTTCCAGTAAACAGAGCTTACTTTTCATGCATTCCCAAACAGAGTTTGGGAATGCATGATGTTTCACTTTCAGTCGATCCTTACCATTCTGGGTAGTTTATTTATTGCGCGTTACCTTAGTTAGGAATGGGAATCAAATAAGTTGTGCATTCCTAGCTATTTTACAGCCACTGCCTTTAATCCCCAGATCTCATCACTATAGTTTTGTATAGTACGATCTGTTGAAAATTTTCCACTATTCGCAGTATTGAGAATACTCATTCGAGTCCAGCGATCTTTATCTTGATAGGCCTCTTCAACTCGTTTTTGGGCATCAACAAAGCTACGAAAATCAGCAATAGTCATCCACATATCATCAGGGCTTTTAAGAGCGTTAATTACATCATTAAAAATGCCAGGCTCGCACTGGTTAAAATGCCCACTTTCAAGCAAATTAATCACTCGTGATAGATCATTATCTTCATTTATTATTTTTACAGGATCATAATGATGGCGCATTTCTTCCACTTCTGATTCATCTAGACCAAATAAAAAGAAATTATCTTCTCCTACTTCTTCACGAATTTCTATATTCGCACCATCCAATGTCCCAATCGTTAAAGCACCATTCATCATGAACTTCATATTCCCAGTCCCTGAGGCTTCTTTTCCTGCCGTAGAAATTTGTTCTGATAGATCAGCTCCCGGACAAATTTTCTCCATCGCCGATACACGATAATTTGGCATAAAAACTAATTTTAACTTTTCACCAACATCGGGATCCTTGTTAATGACTTCAGAGATATTATTAATCAGCTTAATGATTCGTTTTGCCATGTAATACCCTGGAGCGGCTTTACCTCCTATTAACACACAACGGTCTGTCCAGTTTGCAGTATCCCCGCGTTTTATTCGGTCATATAGGTGAATAACATGTAACACATTAAGAAGCTGTCGCTTATACTCATGAAACCGTTTAACTTGCACATCAAACAAGGCATTTACATTTAAGTCTATATCATGCTCTGTTTTTTTGTAGTCAATTAACTTTTGCTTTGCATTTTGCTGTAATTCATACCATTTACTGCAAAATTTCTTATTATTTATAAATTTTTCTAATTTTTTGAGTTCAGATAAATCTGTCACCCATTTATCACCAATGTTGTCGCTAATAAACTCAGCTAACTCAGGATTACAGGCAGCAAGCCACCGTCTTGGCGTGACTCCATTGGTTTTATTGTTAAATTTTCCCGGCCATAAATCATAAAAATCTTTAAACAGACCTTCTTGTAATAGTTGTGAATGTAATTCTGCGACACCATTGACAGAAAAGCTGCCCACGATGGCAAGATATGCCATTCTAACGTGCTGTTCATTCCCTTCTTCAATTAAAGACATGCGCCTTAAACGTTCAGAGTCACCTGGCCAGCGTGTCGAGACTTCAGCTAGAAAGCGTGCATTTATTTCAAAAATAATGTCTATTATCCGAGGCAATAAGGACTGAAACAATCCGACGGACCACCTTTCCAGAGCTTCAGGTAACAATGTATGGTTTGTATAAGCCATCGTTTGTTGTACAATTTCCCAAGAATCCTCCCATACTAGCCCATGCTCATCAATTAACAATCTCATCAGTTCTGCGACTGCAACACTAGGGTGCGTATCATTTAATTGAAAACAGTTTTTTTCAGCAAAGTGGGTAAAATCATGCCCATGACGGCCTACCCAGTTTGCAACTATATCTTGCAGGCTCGCAGATGCAAGTAAATATTGCTGTTTTAAACGTAACGCTTTTCCATTTTCATTAGCATCATTTGGATATAGAACCATGCTTATATTTTCAGCTGAATTTTTAGCCGCAACTGACTCGGCATAGTCCCCAGCATTAAATTCATCGAGCTTAAATTCTTCCGTCGCCGTTGCTTTCCACAAACGAAGTGTATTTACTGTTCCATTTTGAAACCCAGGGATAGGAGTATCATAGGGCACAGCCAATATGTCGTGGGTATCTACTAAGAACTTTCTTTTTGTACCACGCTCATCTACAATTTCTTCAACACGTCCACCAAAACGGATACGATTAGTACATTCAGGACGCTTAATTTCCCATATGTTGCCATTCTTTAGCCAATGATCCGGACGTTCTACTTGCTCACCCTCTACAATAGTCTGTGTAAACATGCCATATTCATATCTCAAGCCATAGCCTGTTACTGGCAACTGTAATGTAGCACAACTATCAAGAAAACATGCGGCCAAACGACCTAAACCGCCATTTCCTAAGCCAGCATCAGGCTCACTTTCAATTAATTCTTCAATATCCAGCCCCAAATCATACATTGCCTTAGAGACTTCGTCTGTAACGCCTAAGTTTAACATTGCGTTACTAAGTGTTCGCCCCATTAAAAACTCCATAGATAAATAGTATGCTTTTTTACAATCTTCTTCTCTATAGGTATTATAGGTATTTTTCCAACGCTCAACCAATCGATCACTAATCGCTAGAGATAAAGCTGCATATGCATAATGAGGCGAACGACAACGTTGATCTCGACCTAATCGATGGCTGTAATATCGCTTAAAATCTGTGATAAAATCAGCTTTTTTCACACCTAACTCAGGTAAGTCGGTAATACTTGCGCATGGGTTACTTTTTTTAAATATCGTATTTGGCATAAATCGAGGGAGAGTTGAAAGTTAAATGTGATAAGATCAGGTTTTCAAGAACCATCACTAGCTCTTTTTTTATATAGATATTTGGTATTTTAGCTATGGTTTTAAGGCGGACCACTATAGGGAGTAGCCTTTAGCCTAGTGGCACGACCTTAAGGATTAAATCATTTAAAAACAATAGTTTATACCTTAATTCCAGCATTAAAAAGAATATCAGCAATTCATAATGAAGCATAAATAAAGGAGTATTCTAAATCAGCCATTTTTATAAAGTCAAAAAAATGTATAAAAATTCCTGTAACCAATTGAATTATTTAATTAACTTCTTAAAGAAGTGCCATTAGTCTAAAGCCTGCTTCCCTTTCGAATATCTCGTCTATGCTGTTAGCCGTTATGTTCCTTTAACCTGTATAAGAGTTTCGGTACTTTTCTTAATACCCAAAAGGTGTTTACACCTTTCCAGCAACATAGACAAGAGGGAACATACGGCAGCAGCGAAATAGACAAATGATTAACCTGTTTCGCGGCTGAAGACCACTTCTACTATTTGAAAATATGATACTGTTCCATCTAAAAATGGTAGGCCACTTTCCAGTTTATAACTTGAGAGTTAAAAATTCTCATGAAATTTACAGCTTTAAGACATGCTATATTTTTTAAGCTATTGAATTTAATGATCTATTGCGAATTCATCAACAGATAGGGAGGATTTTTTAACTTCATTTGTTTCAGTATGTTACGAGAACTTTTGACTCTCCAGTTTATAAGCAACATTGATACAACAGGGTTTAGCATGGAAATCAAAACACCTTGCCTTAAGATGTTCTAATATTTATCATAAGCTACCATGACACTGTTTATATTTCTTTCCTGAACCACATGGGCAAGGCTCATTACGCCCAACTTTTCTATCGTTTCGAACAAATGGAGCTTCTGGCTCATTAGTTTTGACTTCCTCTATAGAATCGTCTGGTTCAGCTAAAGAATTTTCTGCCTGAGCATGTTCAAAATGCATCTCTTGAGGCGCTTGACGCTGTTCATCAATCGCATCAACATCTTCAGCTTGTGTTACTTGCACTTTAGCCAGAATACTAATCACTTCATACTTAATTTGGTCCAATAACGCAGTAAACATATCAAAAGATTCGCGCTTATACTCTTGTTTAGGGTCTTTTTGAGCATAACCCCTAAAGTGTATTCCCTGACGTAAACTATCCATTGCTGCCAAGTGTTCTTTCCAGCTATTATCCAAAACTTGTAACATCACAGATTTTTCAAAATGGCGCATAACATCAGCCTTTACTTGATCCCCTTTGTTTGCATATTCCAACTCAACTATCTCTATAACAGCTGTTCGCAAAAGCTCTTCATGCAAGCTAGAATCTTCAGTCAACATTTGTGCAACGGGAATTTCAAGATTAAATTCATCTTTTAAATGCTCTTCTAAGCCAGAAACATTCCATTGTTCTTCCATCGTTTTTGCTGGAATATATTTGCTGATGACATCATTAACGACATCAGCTCGAATTGCCGAAATAATATCGCTAATATCATCTGATGCCATTAATTCATCACGTTGCTGATAGACTACCTTGCGCTGATCATTAGCAACATCATCGTATGCAAGAACGTCTTTACGTTGATCAAAGTTTCTGCCTTCCACTTTTTTCTGTGCATTTTCTATTGAGCGAGTAACCCAGGGATGTTCAATGGCTTCGCCTTCTTCCATACCCAGTTTTTTCATCAACCCCGCGACTCTATCAGATGCAAAAATCCGCATCAAATCATCTTCCAAAGATAAATAAAATCGTGTAGACCCAGCATCACCTTGCCGACCAGAACGACCGCGTAATTGATTATCTATCCGTCTGGACTCATGTCTTTCAGAACCTATAACGTGTAAGCCACCACTTTTTTTAACTTGTTCATGGAGGTCCAGCCATGTGCTTCGTACCTTATTTTCATCAGCTTCTGATGGGTTTTCTCCAAGTGCAGTAATTTGTACTTCTAAATTACCACCCAGCACGATATCTGTTCCACGTCCAGCCATATTTGTTGCGATAGTTATTGCTCCAGGCATCCCCGCCTGTTCAATAATATGCGCTTCACGCTCATGTTGTTTTGCATTTAAAACTTCATGCTGGATTTTTTCTTGTGTTAGTATGCTAGAAATAAGTTCCGAATTTTCTACAGACGTTGTTCCCACTAAAACTGGCTGGCCTCTCTTCACACAGTCCCGCAAATCTTTTGTAATAGCCTGATACTTTTCTTTTGCTGTTAGAAAAATCATATCACCTTTATCATCTCTAACCAACGGCCTGTGTGTTGGTATCACAACGACTTCAAGACCATAAATTTTATTTAATTCAAAGGACTCAGTATCGGCTGTTCCAGTCATTCCAGATAACTTTTTATATATGCGGAAATAGTTCTGAAATGTGATAGAAGCTAAGGTCTGGTTTTCACTTTGAATTTTTGTTCCTTCTTTTGCCTCCATTGCTTGATGCAAGCCTTCCGACCATCGTCTACCAGGCATTATACGACCCGTAAACTCATCAACTATAATGACTTCATTATTCTGGACTATATAATCTACATCTTTTTGAAACAACACATGTGCACGTAGCGATGCATTTAAATAATGCATTAGCCTTATATTGGCAGTCTCATATAAACTTGCCCCCTGCTCTAACAAGCCGTGCTCAACCAACAAACGCTCAATATTCTCATGCCCTTCTTCTGTCAGATGAAGTTGTCTAGACTTTTCATCTACTGTGTAGTCTCCCGGACCTGCCTCATCTCCTTCTTTCTCACCTTCTTGCCTTTCTACTTTGCTTAAGAAAGGGATAATTTCATTGGTTTTTATATATATTTCAGTACTATCTTCAGTGGGTCCTGAAATAATTAACGGGGTCCTTGCTTCATCAATTAAAATTGAATCTACTTCATCGACGATAGCAAAATGTAAACCACGTTGAACTTTATCTTCAATACTAAACGCCATATTATCGCGCAAATAATCAAATCCAAATTCGTTATTCGTACCATATGTTATATCTGCGGAATAGGCTTGTTTCCGCTCAGATGAACTCAGGTCGCTGATAATAACGCCTGTTGTTAAGCCAAGAAAAGTATATAACTGCCCCATCCACTCAGAATCTCTAGATGCCAGATAATCGTTTACTGTGACTATGTGCACGCCTTTTCCGGGGAGAGCGTTTAAATATGCAGCCAAGGTAGCCATCAAGGTTTTACCTTCACCCGTTTTCATCTCGGCGATTTTTCCGTCATTTAAAATCATTCCGCCAATAAGCTGGACATCAAAATGACGCATCTTAAATACCCGAGATGATGCCTCCCGAACAGTTGCAAATGCTTCTGGAATTAAGTCATCTAAGCTTTCACCGTCATCTAACCGTATTCTAAATTCTTCGGTTTTAGCCTGTAGTTCATCATCTGTTAATTGCGCATATTCATCTGTTAATATATTAACTGACTTAACTATTTTTCTTTTCTTTTTAATTAACCGTTCATTACGACTACCAACAACAAATTTAACAAGCTTACCTAGCATCCTTATTTACCCAGTGTGAATTCTTAATGTGATATAAAACTGTACTATTATATCCTGTTTATAGCTTCTCGGACATAAACTATACAGTTCATATTTATCTTTTTGTGGACTTGTTTTGCCTATTTTGACTTGAAATATCTCTATACGCTAAACGCAAAAAAGCCCCTGCTACTTTCGTAACAGGGGCTCATGCTTTGTAATTCCTACTTAGACAAGCTAAGTATTCTATTCAATTAGATGAATGTTGGAATTAGTGGAGCATCTACCATAATCATTTGACGGTTACCATCTTCGTCGAAGAAGAATAATAAGCCAGCAAAACGACTGTCTGGATCGTAGATCAAGTCAGCTAAACGGTAAACTTCCCATGCAGCATCAGAAGCAGTTACTTCAACAGTTCTAGTCTCACCTGGAGCGATAGGGCTGTTATCAGATACTGTTAAACCTTCTTCAGCTAAAAGATCATCAGGATAACCTGTTTCATCTTCTAGTACATCAGGCTCTAGGAAACGTACAGATGCAGTCATGAACTCACCTAAACGTACACCAGTATCACCATTATTAGTAATAGTCAAAGTCATTTGCATAGCACGACCAGGTACACGGTAGCTAGCATCTTCAACTTTTACACTAATAGTAGTTTCAGGTAAATCAATTGACTGAATACCACGCATCAAACCCGCTTGTAATGGAGTTGTAATTGGATACTTGTCATTTGTTGCGCTCATAGAAGCTGCAACAAGGGCGATAGTACCAACTGCAAATGCCATTCCAACTTTTTTATCAGTAGCACTGATAAGTGTGCTTGCTTTACCAGAAGTAATAGCAATATGACGAGGAATGAACATAGGGCGCTTAGTCCAGAACAACATCCAAGCAAGACCAATACCCATCCATAAAGCATGCCAGAAATATACGTTATCTAAAGCGTAATCTTCTAGGTCAATAGTATCACCCGTTAAAGTAGTGATAGGATTAACGAAGTCAGCCATAGAACCAGTAATAGTTACCCATTTACCTGGACCAATGATTGGACCCCCGCCTTCAACGTTCATCATAGTATGAACGTGCCAGTCACCTGGACGACGTGCTTTTAAAAGCACTTTAAAAGCATAAGTTTCACCAAGCTCTAATGAAACCGAACGAGGCACTAACTGTCCACCGATCCAAGAACCTGCACGAATAAATACAGGGCCTGGAATACCAATGTTCAAGAAAGCTACTTCAGGCTTATCAACAGTTTCTGGCCAACCCGCGAATACGTGGAATTTACCTTCAATGACGACAGTTTCATTAACGACCACTTCATCTTTTGACCAGTTAAGATCAAACCAGTGAATCGTACGCATACGCATGAACGCTGCTTGAGACTTTTCCCCATGTGCAGATGCTGCAGGCGTGTAGAACATCGCAGATGTCACAGCCAATAGCAATGCGACAAATGATAGCTGCGCTATTTTGTCTTTTATTGTTTTCATATATCTCCTCCAAACTAGAGAAATTTATTTTCGTTTATCAATTAAGTATAAATAATACTTATCAACTTATTGTTATTATTAAATATCTGCGCCATCAACGAAGTCAGTTTTGTTAAACCAACGTCCGAAATAATGCCATAAGAAGTAAATAATAATACTAACGAAACCTGAGAAGAATGCTGATACTGGAGCAACATCTTTACCGAATGTTCTTAATGTTCCTTTCTCAACCATTCTGATATACTCAGGAGTACCAGTACGTACGTAGTGGTAACCTTGTAAATCAGCTAGAGTGAATACCATACCGTTATATTCAACAGGTACGTGTAAAGGAGCAATAATTGGCCAGTTACCTGGGTAGAACAATAAGCCCCACGCCAAACCACCAACAACAGCAGTTAATACAAAACTACCAGACATCATTAATACAACGTCAAGAACGATTGCACCTGGAACTAGGTTAGATGGGAATACGAAATTTACTGGGAAATATGTCCATCCCCAGAAGTTTAAGTATCTGTTAATCCACTCACCAACCATAAGAGCCATAACACAAATTACCGCTCCCATAGGTAGACGGTAACGATACCAAAGCATTGCTTGAACAGCAGCAGGAAAAGTAATTGATACGATTGGCGCTACAGTTACCCATAAACGTCTATCTTTCCAATCTGTCCAAAAATCCCAGTCACCACCCGTTAACATGTAGTGAATGTGATATCCACCCAGTACAGCAGTGAATAGTGTAAAGAGAATCATCCAGTCCAACGTGCGTGAAACTTGTACCGCTTCAGCGCGTGAACGTACAGCTGATTGAGATGCACTCATTAGCTTACCTCCAAAAATTATTTTTATTATCATTATCTCTCTTCTACCTCGCCATTCTAAAATGGCGAGATAAGGAGATAACTTGTTTATTCTACTATTATAATAATCAGCTTTTTATTAAGCTAAGTCTTTTTTAAGTAGTTTAGTTAAAGCTTCAACTTCAATATTTACAACACCCATAATCGCTAAAGCAGCCCATCCGAAGAATACGAAGCCATAGTGTAGAGGTGCAACAAATAACTCTTCCATAAACCAGAAAGTGTGTCCCCACTCATTCAATCCAACATTTGGAAGAATCATGAAAGGACCAATTACTGATACCATATACATTAAAGATAGACCTTGCTGGTAAGCAGGCAATCTTGTTTTAGCATATAAGAAAGCAGAAACACCAGTGATGATGTAAATTGGGTATGACAAGTAGAATTCAATAATGTGACTTGGAGTAAAGTCAGTATCACGAACAATTGTTTGATGCCATGTACCATCTTGCTCTGTGAAGTATGAAGCTCCCCAGTAGATAGCCCAACCGTACATTACTAACCATGTCCAGTGTGTGAAATGTCTTCTTAACTCTTCACGAGGAGTGATAGACATAACATTACGGTCACGTGATTTCCACAAATATCCCCAGATTGTTGAAGCAAGGATCACTTCAACCACTAGCTCTATGTACAGCATATTCATCCAATATGTTTCGAACTCAGGCGCGAATGAATCTAAACCTGCAGACCATCCGTAAACACCTTCATACCAGCGAATAAATGTGTAAAAAACTAAATACAACATAAAACCTGCAATCAGGTTTGTTTTGTTGAGTAGTGGTGCTTCTGAAGCATCAGCTTTCACTGAATCAGTTGTAGCAGCCATTATTACCTCCTAAAAGTAAATATATTTACCTTTCGATATGATCATCGAAAGCACTCTTACATCCTGTAATATCAATTAATTGATCACATCATTCCATTAATGTGGCTGTTAGTTTATCAACTTCTTGCACTATGTCAAGCTAATCCAAACTTACAATAATATTGAGTTTACTTTTCACTGTTAATTATATGATAATTCAATCATAAAACTCTAAGCTGTTTATTTCACACGGGCACTAACAACCTTATCTATGATAATTTTTCTATCTAAAACGCCAGTCATTCACGAATATTGATACATTTTTTAATTCCCCCCCTTCATTCTCACCCCTACCTACAAAATTAAGCTGCAATTTCAATAACATATTACAGATATAATCCATTTTTTTCTTAATGCGCTTTATAATTGCTTAGGTTTTGATCACCATCCCTCATATATGCCTTCTTTATTTTCTGTTAAAATGCGAGACACTTTATGTCATTACTTAAATTTACAATTATGTCAAAAAAATTTTACCCCCTTATCTTTATTGTTGGACTTGTTGCCTTAATACTTTTTCAAAACAAAATAGTCATGCCAGCAGTTGAAAAGATTGCTGCTTCTAGTCTTTTTTTAAAAGAATCTGGCGATGAAGGGAGTAGATTTACCACTTCCACTAATATGACAAATTTTGCATTTATCATGTGTAATAAATCAATTAGAGATGAAATCAATAGCGATACTAATATTACATTCCCTTCAGAAGCCATTCAGTCATGGGCACTGGGGAATTTCAGGTACATTATCAATGCTGAAATAGAAGTGAATACTGAAGACGAGCCATCTTTATTTAGAAAGTATGCTTGCCAGATTCAGTACGAAGAAGAAACTGATTTAGAAGGCGTTATGAATCTGGATAACTGGTCTATTATCGGCATATCGGGAATATCCAACCTATAAAACATTGAGGTGCTTGATGGTGATATACTCACCGTTCGCTCATTTTGATTGCCAGCTTCTCAGATAGCTCATGGTAA
>CAYZUM010000053.1:0-14367 GCA_964481455.1 uncultured Methylomonas sp.
CAATTATGGCGCAGTATTTTTGTTTGCCTTCAAGGCGTGGTAACAGGCGCATAGCAAGCTACGTAACGGTTGCCGCAACGCCGAAGGCGAGCAAAAAGACACGTCAGAATGCACACGTTATGTGGTTCCCATTCCTAAGTTAGTAGCCAACTTTTTAAGACAAAGCACATGTCTACACCATCGCCAAAAATAAAATTCACCCTGAAGAGCACGAGGAACATGAAGAAAAACAAGGTGTCATTCAAAGATAAACCTTCATGATGACTTTATAACTCATTGATAAAAAACAACTTCACGTCCTTCATGGTAAGAAAATAATTGCAATTTTCTGAAGGTATTAACATGCTAAGAGTTCGTATTTATTCGTACCATGCGAATAAATTCGCACCTACAGTTGATTAGTCTATTTCGCATTCATTCCTTAAAACTACTGCAAGCAATGGTGCGTAATTGCACCCTACCCGCTACTCTCTATTTTTTCTCTTTAAAGCAATTTTTTTCTTTTTATGATGTTCCATTAAGCGTTTTTTCTTCTCTAATTGTCTGCCGCTTAATTTATTTTTTACTTCTTTAAAAGGGTTCTCAGGTGACTTAAAAATAATCCGGATGGGTGTTCCCTCCAACCCAAGCTTAGTACGAAAATAATTCATCAGGTAGCGTTCATATGCTGCCGGTAATAAACTCGTCTGGTTTCCATGTACCACTACAATCGGAGGGTTCCGCCCTCCCTGATGTGCATATTTCAGTTTAATTCGACGCCCTTGCACCATCGGCGGCTGATGTCCCGCGACTGCATCTTTTAAAATCTGTGTCAGCACCGACGTCGACATATCCACCATTGCTGCATCATACAGATTTTGTACCACATCAAATAACTTTCCTACTCCACTACCATGCAATGCTGAAATGGGATGCTTTTCTGCAAAATTCAGGAACGGCAGCTTTACTTCTGTCTGACGCCTAATCAGTTCACGCTGATCCCTATCCAGTCCGTCCCATTTATTAAAGCCGATAATCAATGCACGACCTGCCTCCAGCACCATACCCAGCAAATGAGCATCCTGATCGGTAATACCTTCACTGGCATCAATTAAATAAATCACCACATTGGCTTTTTCGACTGATTGCAGTGCTTTAATAATACTGAACTTCTCAACTACTAAAGTCACTTTAGCACGTCGTCGCATGCCTGCCGTATCAATAAGAGTATAGCGCTTATCATTGCGTTCGAACGGGATATAAACACTATCACGCGTGGTGCCTGGCTCATCAAACACAACCACTCGCTCTTCACCTAATAAGCGGTTAACCAACGTTGATTTTCCAACGTTAGGACGTCCCACTACTGCAATGGCAACGCTTTGGTCTTGATGCTCTCTTTCTTCGTCTATACTTTCTTCAGGCAATAGTTCGCTGACCCTTGCCAATAGTTCACTAACCCCACGCCCGTGTGTCGCAGCGATAGAAACGGGATCGCCTAATCCTAAACGGTAGAAATCTGCCGCTGCAATGTCTGCGTTAATCCCATCAATCTTATTAGTCACCAGAATAATAGGTTTATCAAGTCGCCTTAGCATCTCTGAAATAGCTTCATCTGCACTATTCAGGCCTTCGCGCGCATCCACTAAAAACAAGACAACATCTGCCTCATCTAAAGCTAGTTGTACCTGCCGTTTTGCAACAGAGTCGATACCTTCAATATCATCAGTAATCCCACCAGTATCAACTAATAAATAAGGCGTTTCACCACGTTTAACACGCCCATATTTTCTATCTCTTGTTAATCCAGGGTAATTTGCGACCAAAGCATCCCGCGTGCGGGTTAAATAATTAAATAACGTTGATTTACCTACATTAGGTCGACCAACTAAAGCGATAACGGGTAATGTCATACAGTTTCCGTATAGTTAAACAGAGGCACAAAGAGACCTACGAATTTAGATTTTGAGAGGTGTGAAATATCACATTTTTTTCGGCAATTAATTGGCTACGAACTTAAGACGGGGCAAAAACAAGTAGGGTGGGCAAAGCACTGCGTACCCATCAGATTATGTAAGTTTGTCAAAGCTTGTGCTAAATCAAGATGGGCACGAAAAGAACCTTTGCCCATCCTACATTTATGTATTATTTCGTGCATATCCTGTTAAAACAACAATACTTTAACTGCCGCTAAAGTTCCATCACTCGCGTAAACATACAGCACATTATCAATCACAATAGGCTGAGCAACAATTGGCTCGTCAGTTATCTCAATACGCCCAAGCAAACGACCATCAATTTTTGATAACCAGTGCAAATAGCCTTCAAAATCACCTACTACGACATATTCATCATAAATTACCGGAATAGAGAGCTCACGCATATGCAAATCAGTTTGCTTCCAGTATGAAGCACCATTTCGCTGATCTAGTTGCCAGACATCACTACTTGCATCATTCAAATACAAATAACTATCATCAGCTGTTAAGCCCTGATTTGTAGCAACAAACTCATTCGCCCATAATATATCACCATCGACGGGGATTACTGCATTCACTCCACTTTTAAAGCTACTGACAAAAATAGTATCATTCTTAAACACTGGCGTTCCATTGATATCAGTTAACCGCTCTACTTCAGAACGGCCTCTAGGGATAGCGATACTAGTTTCCCATAATAATGCACCATGAAAGAGATCAATGGCAGCCAGTTTGCCATTCGCATAACCGATAATGACACTATCACCCACGACAACCGGGGAACCTTCTCCACGAATCGTTAACGCAGGCATATTATGCTCTAATTCCCAGATCTGCTTTCCATTGCTTCTATCTAGCGCGATATCTTTGCCATCCGCACTCCGGACGATCACTTTGTCATTGGCAACCACAGGCAATGCCAGCACTTCACTGGTCACTCTGCGCTTCCAGACTACCTCACCTGTTGCAGCATTAAAAGCCAAAACATCAGCCTTACTGGTCCCTATAAAAAATAAGTCATTATCAATCACTGGGCCAGATGAAATGGGAAGGTCGGTTTCAACTTCCCAGAACAGCTCTCCATCCAATAAACTCCTAGCCTGAATCAAACCCTCATGGTCGGCAATAATAACTCTGCCACCATTCACTGCTGGCACTAAATTTAGGCCTAATTCATCAGTACCCACACCATCAGATTCGTCCCAGACAATTTCCAGCTTTACTTCTGGCTGATATTCAGTCAATTCTGCCGGCGGCTCTGAGTTATCTGAATCTTTAAACAAGCCAACCACAGAATCTGACATGTCAGTGAGGGTCGCACATCCCGACAAACTAAAAATAAATAATAAAGCTAAAATTTTTCGCATTAAAAAATATATATTTGAATATTAATAATCTGTTTATTAAACACGCTTCATACAAAGCCAACTATATTACATTAATCTAATAAGGAGCGAGTATTTAATAATACCCGAAAGTATGACGCAGTATTTCGACTTCACAGGCGTGTTAGGAAAACAGGCGCATAGCAGACTACGTCATTATTTTTCTAGCGCGGCTGTGGAGTCAAAAGACAAGTCAGACTGCACACGTTATTTGATTCCCATTTCTAAGCATACACTCAATTACCAGTGTATTTGTAGATGCGAATTCATTCGCACGATACGTAGCGCCCAAACCTGCATACCTAACCCTAAAAGGTTACTCAGCTTATTTCATGTACGCTCCCGAACAGAGAGGCTATGACAAAAAATACAGTTTTAAATTTTATTAGCCATTGTCTTTATTTTAGTGAGGAGTGCAAAAACATGTTTTTGTGTTCCAAATTAGCAATACTTTAACCGTTTTAGAGCCTGGAAACGAGAGTTGTTGAGGCTCCTTTCATTTTTTGGCTACCCTCTTAGGCGACTCGCAATAAATAATCTGAGCAATTGTAGGATGGGCAAAGGTCTTTTTCGTGCCCATCTTTATAGTCTACAGCCTTTAACCTGTCTGGTGTCGCTTGATGGGCACGCTGTCGCTTTGCCCATCCTACAGGATTGTAACTTGCTCACGTTAATTCGTGCTCATTCCTTAAAAGAAGGAGATTGCATTTGTTGTAGGAACGGTCTGCAGCCGCGACATACATTAATGCTTTTATCTCAACGCAATTGAAGCCCACTCCTACACACTTAAATATGATACTGTCCCTTCATAAATGGTAGCCCAGCTTTAAGAGTTCAGCCCATTTTTCCCTAAAAGCAGTTTACACTTTCAATATTTAGGATCGTGCACGAAATAAGCTGGGCAACTGGCGCAGAATTTTCATTCGTATTCAAGGCGTAAAAATAGGCGCATAGCCAGCTACGTCACTATTTCTACAACGCTGAAGACGGATAAAAAGGCAAGCAAGTTGCTTACGTTATTTCGTGCACGTTTCTTAGCACAGGGCTAGAGAAAAAACTTAAGCTTTCGCTGGCTGAAAGCCCTCCCTCCAGACTTAAATATGTTTCAAGTAAAACGGGTAGCTGTTTCCGAATCCTGTAAATGAATTGGTGACTACGCGGCACCATAAGATTTCATAAAAATTAAAAAGTGACGTTATTGCACAAATAATTTTAGCCTTCAGCGTTAGTATTAACCGTCAAGTCATCTAACTTAAATTGCAATAAAGGAGAGCTAGGGCCAGCGTTTAAAGCCGCCTGATAAGCGGTTCTAGCTTCACCAATACGCCCCATTGCGACATAAAGATCTCCTTTCAGCTCCTCATAAATACCTTCAAACCCCCCTAAAGAAGATTGATCAACATTCGCAATAATCTGCAAACCCTGTTCATATTCCTGTAAGGCCAATGACACTCTGATCAGGCGCGTTCTTGCAACATGCTTTAGTTCAGCATCATCAGTTGTCGCCAGTGCTTGCTCCAATAATGTTTTTGCCTCACTTAGATCCTGTTGTTCAACTTTTGTTTTGGCGTTAAATAAAAGTCCATAGGTATTATAGGCAGTTGAACTATATTCTTTGTTTAATTTTCCGGCAAGCTTATCAATTGCTTCTGTTTTATCCTTTTTATCTGCCTGAATTATCTTTTCATAGATTAATGAAGCCTGGTTATTTTTATCTTGTTGATAACTCTGCCAAAAATTCCAGCCAGCAACGATTATAACGGATGCGATAATGCCAGTGATCGCTGATGAGCCATTAGCCTTCCACCAATCTTTTAGCGCTGCTACCTGTTCTTCTTCAGTTTCGTAAATTTCCACAATGTATCCCTTTTCCTAAATATAATATTTTTCGTTTAGGAATGGGAATAAAATAACGTGTGCATTTAACGCAGTATTTTTGTTCGTCTTCGAGGCGCGTAAATAAGCGCATAGCAGGCTACGCAACTCTTTACGCAACAAAGAAGACGGACAAAAAGACACAAAAATGTGCACGTTATAAAATCCCCATTCCTTAGCTTTGTAAAAGCGTTATTAATTCTGCATGAGCAACAGTACACTGCTCCTGGTCGGTACGAAGAAATTTCACACTTATAGTCTTATTTAAAACTTCATCTTCAGCTAAAATCAACGCGTAATCCGCGCCACTTTTATCGGCTTTTTTAAACTGACTTTTAAAGCTTGCAGTTCCACAATGCATTTGTAATCGTAACTCAGGCAAACTATCTCTAAGTTGTTCCGCTAAAACAAGCCCAGATTTTATCGCCGCATCACCGACTAAAATTAGATAGGCATCGACCGTCTGGATATTGTTCAGGTCTTCTCGCGATTCCAGTAAAGATAGGATACGCTCCATTCCCATCGCAAATCCGACGGCATGATTAGGTTTACCACCCAGTTGCTCAATTAACCCATCGTAACGGCCACCGGCACAAATAGTACCTTGCGCTCCCAGTTCAGTTGTTACCCATTCAAACACCGTTTTACTATAATAATCCAGACCTCGAACCAGGCGCTGATTCAGTACATAGCGGATACCCAGAACCTCTAAAGTATCTGTAAGGCCTTTAAAATGAGCCTTACTTTCAACACCTAAAGAATCCATTAATGATGGTGCTTTCTCAACCAGCTCCTGCATATCCGTATTCTTGGTATCTAAAATGCGTAGAGGATTGGTTTTTAAGCGACGCTGACTATCTTCATCTAGTTGAGCGGCATGGGCATTAAAGTATTCTACCAGTTGCTCACGATAAACGATCCTTTCAGCCACTGTCCCTAAGGAATTTAACTGCAACTCTACTTTATCTATAATACCTAACCGTTGCCAAAAACGATGGCTCAGTAAGATTAATTCTGCATCAATATCTGGGCCCGCCATACCATAAGTTTCAACACCTAACTGAATAAACTGGCGATAGCGACCTTTTTGTGGACGTTCATGGCGAAACATCTGCCCATAATACCAAAGTCTATGCACCTGATTATGCAATAATCCATGCTCTAAACAGGCTCTTAAGCATCCCGCCGTTCCTTCTGGTCTCAAAGTCAATGAGTCACCATTTCTATCGTCAAAAGTGTACATTTCCTTTTCAACAATATCAGTGACTTCACCGATAGAACGTTTAAATAATTCTGTCTTTTCTACAATAGGCAGGCGTATTTCCGTGTATGCATACGCCGCTAACACTTCTCTTATTTGCTGCTCAACAAACTGCCAACGAGCTGTTTGTTCAGGTAATACATCGTGCATACCACGAATTGCCTGAATATTCTTTGCCATATATTAGGTACTCACCATGTTAATCAGAAACTAGACCCAGCTAGCTTATATTTGCAGCGTCATTCAAGTGCCAATCTTGGAACGTGCACGAAATAACGTGAAGCAACTTGCTTGCCTTTCTATCCGTTTTCAGCGTTGTAGAAATAGTGCCGTAGCTGGCTATGCGCCCATTTTTGCGCCAGTTGCCCACCTTATTTCGTGCACGTTCCTTAATAAATTTTTTCAAGCTTATTGCTTGTTTGTCCAAAAAAAGACTTAGAGAGGTCAATAAGGTATTTAAAAAAATACCTTTTCTTTCATTATTAATCGTTATTTTAGTCGCTATTCAGAAAAAGGATATTCATGTTTAATGTCAAGTTTATATTCCTCAACCATATCATAACTTTGTAATGCATTTTCTATTTTTATCGCAAGTTTTAAGCCTGCAAGTGTTTTTCCAGATTGACTAAAATAACGTTCAATATAAGCTCTTGCAGACATCATTTCGCCTTTCCCATAACGAATTTTTGCCATTTCAAACAAGGCAGGCGCATAATATTCATTATATTTAAGGGCATAATAAAACCTTTTTTCAGCCTCTCGTTTTTTGTTGTTTTTTAAATCATAGTATCCAAGAAAGGTAAACGCGACCCATTTATTCTTATAAAAAGGCGCACCTGCTACACGCTTTAATTCAATTAAGGCCTCATCACGCCGCCCCTGCTGGTACAAAAAAACAGCATAGCTAGTCACAATATCTAAATTATCAGGCGCTAACGTTAAAGCCTTATCAAAAAACAGCTGGGCTTCCTTAAGGTTTTTACTACGCTCTTTAATTAAAGCAATGACCTGATAAGTCACGGCATTTTTATCATCGATGACTAAAGAACGATCAAGATATTCCAGAGCATATTTATATTTTTCTAACTGGTAATAAGCTAGCCCTAAATCCGTTAATGTTTTCGCTCGCTCTGTAGCGGGACGATCAAGCTGAACTTTTTCGGGTGGAATATACGCAACTTTCTCTTCCACATTTTCTTCCATGATAAAAGAGCACCCCGTTATGCAAACAACGAGCACTAAATAACAAGCTCTTTTAATGTTCACGTGTGGCCTCCGCCATACGCTGTAATTTCTCTGCGCGACGACTTTTATCCTTAACTTTACCAACAAGTTGTCCGCAAGCAGCATCAATATCTTCACCGCGTGTTTTACGCACTGTTGTCACGATGCCCGCCTTATGTAATACATCTCTAAACTGCCCAATAACTTCAGCTGTTGAGCATTGATACTGAGTATTAGGAAAAGGATTAAACGGAATTAAATTCATTTTACAGGACACGTTTTTCAATAACTTCACCAATGCACGTGCATCAACCAGAGAATCATTTACACCGTCCAGCATAACATATTCAAAAGTAATAAAACCTCGCGGTGAGCCTTCAATATATTTTTGACAGGCTGCCATTAATTCTTTTAACGGATATTTCTGATTAATGGGTACTAAAATATCCCTTACTTCATCTGTTGGTGCATGTAAGGATACCGCCATGCTAATATCACAAACCTCAGTTAAGCGATACATTGCAGGTACAACACCCGATGTACTAATTGTCACGCGTCGTTTAGATAAACCAAAGGCAAAATCTTCAGTCATCAGGTTCATCGCCGACACAACACTATCAAAATTCAATAAAGGTTCGCCCATTCCCATCATGACCACATTAGTGACTCGCCCCTGTTCTCCCATGCGTGCATTTGCAGCCATTAATTGGCCAATAATTTCCGCTGTACTCAGGTTTCGATTAAACCCTTGTTGAGCAGTAGAGCAAAATGTACATGCCAACGCACAACCCACTTGCGAAGACACACATAAAGTTGCACGCTTAGCCTCGGGAATATAAACGGCTTCAACTTTATTGCCTCCGCCCATTTCAACCACCCACTTACGGGTACCATCACTGGCGACTTGCTCAAAAATAATATCAGGTGCAACAATACAGCAATGCTTATTTAAATAAGCCCGCAAAGACTTACTTAAATTGGTCATTTTATCAAAATCGTACTCTACTTCTTGATAAATCCATTTTATCAATTGAGTCGCTCGAAAAGGCTTCTCGCCAATCTCAACAAAAAAGGCTTGCATACCTTTTCTGTCAAAATTGAGTAGATTTATTTTTTCCTGTTTAGCGGATACGCTCACAAAGCTCCTCATCAGAAAAGAAATATGCAATTTCTCTAGCGGCTGATTCAACCGCATCTGAACCATGTACTGCATTTTCATCGATGCTCGTTGCAAAATCAGCACGAATGGTACCTGCATCCGCGTCAGCCGGGTTAGTAGCCCCCATTAAATCACGATTTTTTAAGACTGCACCTTCACCTTCAAGAACCTGAACCATTACGGGGCCAGAGGTCATAAAAACAACCAGATCATTAAAGAAAGGGCGCTCACTGTGCTCAGCGTAAAAACCTTCTGCTTTTTCTTTGCTTAATTGCATCATTTTTGCTGCAACAATACGCAAACCATTACTTTCAAATCGGCTGTAAATTTCACCAATATGATTTTTTGCCACTGCATCTGGTTTTACGATAGAAAAAGTACGTTCAACTGCCATTTTTTTAAACTCCACTAAAAAATAAACTAACGATGTTTCCAACGATTATCGTGAAAACTTGAAACTAACACTTTGCGTAGAGCGAAACTTCGCCCTACTACATCAACTCTAAAATAAACGAACACTAAATATTATGAACACTGTAGGATGGGCAAAGGTCTTTTTCGTGCCCAGCTTTGATATATAGTTTCTCAGATAAATAAATTCCATGTGTATGACAGATGCCATCCCCTTGAGGATGGTATCTGGGAAATTATTTTTCTGAAAGTCTATAGCGCATCCGTTAGCATATTTGACATAGCCTGATGGGCACGCTACGCTTTGCCCATCCTACAGTTTAGACATTCTGCATATCCCTAAGGCATTTTGTCGATATTGTTTTGCTCTGCTCCCATCATATCGAATTCTGCACCCTCCACTTCAACTGCAGGCATCATCAAGTCCTCTTTACTGACACCCAAGGCCAGTACCAATGGGCTTGCCACAAAAATTGAGGAATAGGTTCCAATCACGACACCAATCGTTAAAGCAATTGCAAAATTATGAATAATTTCACCCCCTAATAAAGCCAGTGCAAGTAACACGAGTAATGTCGTCAAAGAAGTCATTATCGTACGGCTTAAAGTTTGATTTAAAGATATATTCATCACCTCTTCAGAGGAACCTTTTCGTAATAAACGAAAATTCTCACGAATACGGTCATAAACAACGATAGTATCGTTCAGTGAATAACCTATCACCGCTAAAATGGCCGCCAGTACCGTTAAGTCAAATTCCATTTGAAATACCGAGAAAAAACCTAAAGTAATTAAGACATCATGCGTTAAGGCAGCGACTGAACCTAACGCAAATTTATATTCAAAGCGCCAGGCAACATAAAGCAAAATTCCAAATAAGGAATAAAGTAGCGCCAGCCCCCCATCTTCAGTGAGTTCATCCCCTACTTGCGGTCCAACAAATTCAACACGTCGCAAATCACCTTGCTCTGACAAGGCGCTATTCGCAGCAACCGCCACTTCAGTGCTAAGCTCCGCATCACTTTTACCCTCTTTCGGTCTCAAGCGAATCAAAACCTCCTGAGAAGAACCAAAATGCTGTACCGTTGCATCACCAAAGCCCGCTTTCTCTAATGCAGAACGCATCGTTTTCAAGTCTACAGTTTGCTTGTACCCAAGTTCAACCAAGGTACCGCCGGTAAAATCAATCCCTAGCTTTAAACCTTGTACCGCTATAGAGGCAATTGATACTATCAGTAAAAAACCAGAAAACAGGGCTGCAAAATGACGCTTTCCTAAAAAATTTATTTGTTTTGACATTTTATTTCTCCTGATTTAGATCGACAACTTTTCAATACGACGGCCACCGTAAATCCAGTTAATGACCATACGCGAACCTAAAATAGCGGTAAACATAGAGGTTAAAATCCCGATAGCCAAGGTGATTGCAAAGCCTTTTATAGGGCCAGTACCAAAGCCAAATAACACTAATGCAACTAATAAGGTCGTAATATTCGCATCAAAAATTGTGGCAAAAGCTTTTTCATAACCCACAAAAATACTAGTTTGCGGTGAGTTTCCATTCGCTAACTCCTCCTTTATACGCTCGAAAATCAATACGTTAGCATCAACCGCCATGCCGACAGTCAAAACAATACCGGCAATACCTGGTAAAGTCAGAGTTGCTTGCAACATTGAAAGCACAGCAACAATTACCACCAGATTAAAGGTTAATGCCAGGTTAGCAATCAGACCGAAGGTTTTATAATAAATCGCCATAAAGATCAAAACCAGCACAAACCCTACGATAACAGACATAATACCTTGCTCAATATTATCCTGCCCCAAGCTTGGCCCTACAGTACGTTCCTCGACTATATCCACAGGAGCCGCCAACGCACCCGCCCTTAATAATAAAGAGAGTTTGCGTGCCTCCTGAGTGCTCTCTAAACCCGTGGTTTGAAAACGCTTACTAAAGGCATCTCTAACAGTGGCAATACTAATGACTTCTTCGACTTTTTCTTTCCGACGAATTTTCTTGCCATTCACCATTTTAGTGATCGTTTTTTGCTCAATAAAAACCACGGCCATCGGCTGGCCTATATTATCTTTAGTAAACTTACCCATTTTCTTGGCACCAATGCCATTTAAGGTGATATTCACTGATGCGGAGCCATTTTGGTCCAGACCTGATGACGCGTCTACGATCTGATTCCCTGTAATAATCACCCGTCGTTTTAATAAAACGGGGGCCTTTGTATCACGCTCAAAATAAAGTTTAGAGCCGACGGGCACACGTCCCCTCAAAGCATTTTGTACGTCATGCAAGGTATCTACTTTACGATATTCTAGCGTTGCCGTGGTACCCAGAATTTCTTTTGCCTCGGCAGTGTCTTGTACGCCAGGTAACTGAACAACTATACGGTTATCTCCTTGCTGCTGAATAACGGGTTCGGAAACACCTAATTCATTCACTCGATTACGCAGGGTAGTTATATTTTGTGCTAAAGCAAACTTTTTAATATCATTTATTTCTTGCTCTGAAAGACTTAAATAGAGGACTGGCTTAGCGTCATCCACTTTGACATTGAGCTTACGAAATTCATCTTCAACAACAGTGATCGCAGCTAATTTATCTTGTTCGTTTCGCAACACGACTTTAACGGCCCCCTGATCATAGGCAACCGATTTATATCGTATTTTGGCCGTTCTGAGTGCCGAACGAACATCATTATTATAGCGTTCTTCAGCCTGCTTTATCGCGGCAGCCATATCAACTTCTAATAGAAAGTGAACCCCGCCACGCAAATCCAGTCCTAAATACATAGGCTCGGCACCCAATGAACGTAACCAATCAGGTGTTGCAGGTGCTAAATTTAAAGCAACAATAAAGTCAGATCCTAAGTTATTACGCAATACATCAGCAGCTTTCATCTGCTCATTTGTATTCGCAAAGCGCACTAATACTTTACTGCCTTGCAACTCTGTTGCCATAGAGTCAATAGAGGCGCTTTGCAATGATTTTTCTATACTCGCTAACTGTGTTGGCGTAATATCAGTTGCATTGCTAGAAGAAATTTGTACCGATGGGTCATCACCGAATAGATTAGGAAGAGCATACACTATTCCTAAAACCAGAACGGTTATAATGAGTAAGTTTTTCCAAAAGGGGAAATGGTTTTGCATGGTAAGTCCATCAAGATAAATCAATGGCTGGCACAATCTATGCCAGCAGCATTACGTAAGCGAGCGAATTCCGTTAAAAGAATTAAGATTTAGTTTTTTTCATTTGAACTTTATAAGTTCCTTTAGGCATTAAGCTGCCAATTTGATGTCGTTGCACCTGAATAACAACATTATTTGCTATCTCTACTTGCACAAAGTTTTCATCCAGACTAACGACTCTCCCTAAAACACCACCTCCGGTAACAACTTCAGCACCTGTCTGCATCTGCTCAAGCATGTTTTTATGCTCTTTCGTGCGTTTATGTTGAGGCCGTAAAAATAAAAAGTAAAAAAAGACTAAAATACCCAGTGGAAATAACATCCCTTCCCATCCTGGTTGTGCTACTGCTGGAGCAGCTTCTGCTAGTGCATCAGAAATAAAAAAACTCATGATCCCCTCAATATCGTCTAAGTTGAAATAAAAAGCTCACTATTATGACATACCTGGAACAGATTTGCCGCGCTGTTGATAGAATGACGTTACGAAATTATCAAACACCTTATTTTCTATAGCCTCACGGACTTCGTACATTAAATTTAAATAGTAATGTAGATTATGAAGGGTATTTAAGCGCGCACCCAATATCTCATGACACTTATCTAAATGGCGCAAATAAGCACGCGAATAATGCTGGCAGGTATAACAAGCGCAAGATTCATCGATAGGGCTGGTATCAAACTGGTATTGGCTATTGCGGATTTTAATCACACCAGTCGTCGTAAAAATATGTCCATTACGAGCATTACGGGTCGGCATGACGCAATCAAACATATCTATACCACGTCGCACTGCTTCAATTAAATCTTCCGGCGTGCCTACTCCCATCAAATACCGAGGTTTTTCAATTGGCAATTTTGGATGAACAACATCCAGTGTTGCCATCATTTCATCTTTAGGCTCTCCAACGGAGAGCCCGCCGATAGCATATCCGTCAAAACCGATATCAACGAGTCCAGCAATAGATTCCTCACGTAAGTGCTGATACATTCCACCTTGAACGATACCGAATAAAGCAGCAGGGTTATCACCATGTGCCTTTTTACTACGCTCCGCCCAGCGCAAAGATAATCGCATTGAATCAGCCGCTTCCTGGACAGTAGCAGGATAGGGAGTACATTCATCAAAGATCATGACAATATCTGAGCCTAAGTCACGCTGTACCTGCATGGACTCCTCAGGTCCCATAAAAATCTTACTGCCATCAATAGGCGATTTAAAGGTTACGCCTGCCTCTGTAATTTTACGCAACGCGCCTAAACTAAAAACTTGAAACCCCCCTGAGTCAGTCAGAATAGGACCTTGCCAGCTCATAAAGTCGTGTAAATCGCCATGCGCTTTAACCACATCGGTACCTGGCCGTAACATCAAATGAAAGGTATTCCCTAATATTATCTGTGCTCCTATATCAGTTAAATCATGAGGCGTTAGAGATTTCACCGAGCCATAAGTGCCCACAGGCATAAAAATAGGCGTTTGCACTGTGCCACGTTCAAAAGTTAAACGTCCGTGCCTTGCCTGGCCGTCTGTCTTTAGTAAATCAAATTGCATTAGTAATATTTAATTGATTAAAATGTTTGAAGAGCGAGACTGAACGTAACCGCTCAGCCCCTTTCTTAACAAGGAGGGGTTATAAGAAAAACTCTTTTCAACCCTTTGGTTTTCATAGAGGGAGGTGGACAGTTACGAATGAACTGTTTGCTTCTTTTTTTGATTGCTGCAGATATTATATAATTTCTCACACTTAGAAATATTATTTTTACCTTAACATTAGGTATGCTATTAATACCTTTACGATGACGAGCTGATAAAAAAACCATTAGAAGTAGAAGGCGACATTTGCCCTTACCAAAAAGCTTGGGTTGGGTTTGTAGATGCAAAAAGCTATTTAA
>CAYZUM010000054.1:0-14049 GCA_964481455.1 uncultured Methylomonas sp.
CTGACTCAAAATGGCTTTCCCTCGCGACGGCTTCTATTTTTGGACAGCCTCCTAGAGGAGTGGTTACGATAATTTTATGCTCAAGGTCTGGCGCTTTAAAAAACTATATTTTTAACTCATAGAATTATCTATGATCACTAGCCTAGCCAAATTCATAGCACTATGCTCAGCTTTAAAAAAACGGGTTTATTTTTCTCTGTACTAGTCTTTATAGGTTGCCAGTTCACGGCGATAGCCTCAGCACAAACAGTAATAGCCATGGGAGAGCATCATATTTGTGCCATTACCAATAGCGGAGTGCGTTGTCTGGGAAAAAATGATGCCGGACAAACTGATACGCCTGCTAGTTTAGTTAACCCATTCCATATTAGTGTCGGGTATGACAGTAGTTGTGCGCTGGATGATAACGGGCTGCTTTGCTGGGGCAGAATTGCTCCGAAATATATTGCCCCATCCCCTTTAATAAACCCCACTCAAGTGTCTCTTGGGCGTTATCACAATTGCGTGCTAGATGATAGTGGAGTGCAATGCTGGGGGGCAAACAGAAAGGGTCAAATTGATGTTCCAATCACACTCAAAAATCCTACTCAACTGAGTGTTGGAGCGGTTCATAGCTGTGCTCTGGGAAATGCGAAGGTGGTTTGCTGGGGAAATAACCGCTACGGACAAACTGATGTTCCTGCTGATATCCTTAATCCGACTCAGGTGAGTGCCGGAGAAGATCATTCCTGTGTTATAGATGACAGTGGAGTGCGTTGCTGGGGAGGGGTACCTATCATTACCGCTAAGTTACCCATCAATCCATTAAGCCCTGTCTGGGTGAAATTAGCAGCGAAGAAAACACATGTGCCGACAGATTTGAAAAACCCCAGACAAATTAGTGCAGGTAATACCCAGACGTGTGCTCTTGATGACACAGGCGTTCGTTGCTGGGGAGAGGTTAGATTTAATAGTGGGGCGATCACATCTGCCAGCAGCTGGGTACCTGACGACTTGAGAAATCCTACTTTTGTAACGACCATAATAACGGGTTCAAGTGGAAGTCAAAGCTGTGCGCGGGATGATAACGGAATCCGTTGCTGGGGTAGTATCCACTATAACTTAGATTCTATTAAGGATATACGGAATCCAACTCAGGTGATAGCGGGTAATGATAGGTCCTGTGTTGTTGAAGAGACAGGAGTTCATTGCTGGGGTGGGAATGATCGAAATCAGGTTCCTTCTGACTTGCAAGCTGCAACACAAATTAGCCTGGGTTCGAAAGAAAGCTGTGTATTACTTAACGATGAAGTTCGTTGCTGGGGCGGCTGGTATAAACATGATCAACAAAGTTATATACCCCAAGAGCTGCAAAAAAAGATTATTTCTGCTGCAGAAAAAGCCTGTACCGGAAATACGTTAAGTATATTGTCTTTTCAATGCATGGTTGAATATTATCTTACTCACCCGGTCCAAAAAACTGAATCAATAGAGTTAATAAATCCAGTTCAGGTCAGTGTTGGGGAAAGACATGGTTGTGTCTTAGATGACCAGGGCATACATTGCTGGGGCGATAATGAGTACGGCCAAACAAGTGTTCCCTCTGATCTGTATAATCCCACGCAGCTAAGCATAAGAGGTGACCGGACTTGTGTTTTGGATTCTGGTAATGTGCGTTGCTGGGGAAGCAATTTCGACGGGCAATCTGATAACACTTTTGAGGATTTACAAAATCCAGTTCAACTGAGTGTAGGCATATTTTATACTTGTGTATTGGACGATAATGGAGTTCAATGCCGAGGAGGCGATTCTTTGCTTACAGCAAGTCGCAATATTCCAGCCGATTTAGTCAATCCATCACAAATTGCAGTTGGATACAGGCATATCTGTGCTCTGGACAGTGCTGGTGTGCATTGCTGGGGAAATAATCAATATGGCCAGATAGAGGTTGGCCCTGACTTGCAAAATCCAACTCAAATAAGTGCAGGAAATAACCATACATGTGCATTAGACGACAATGGAGTTCATTGTTGGGGGCAAAATAATGCAGGTCAATCCAATATACCTAGGAAACTGGATTTACCCTTTGTTACTACTGACTAATGAGTGCTCATTAATAGGGGGTATGTTACGCGAATATCAAACAAAAGAGTAAAAAAATTTTGTACTCCAACATATCAATACTTTCAATATCTCTTAAGGACTATAGATAACACTGCTTATCGGGCGGGTAAATGATGTTCTTTATCTGAGTGTTAATCTGGAGAGTCAAAAGTTTTCGTAACATACTGAAAAAAATGAATTTAAAAGATCTTCCATCTTTGTTGAAGAATTCGAAATAGGTCATTAAATTCAATGGCTTAAAAAATATAGCATGTATTAAAGCTGTAAATTTCATGAGAACTTTTAACTCTCAAGGTTCATATGAATTTTCACTTCTTTCTAAATACCCGTTCTTGGCAGGGTAGGCATGTAGATTAAGTATTTGTTTACAAACATATAAAAGGGTGAGTATAATTAGGAGATAAATTTGCTTTCAGGAGTGGAAGCTAGATGAGAGAAGCATTGCATTACGCAATGCTTTTTTATTTTAAACGCCCGAGAAAAAAATAGTATGCCTGTAATTACCCTTCCTGATGGTTCTAATCGTGAGTTTGATGACGCTGTGACAGTCATGGGTGTTGCACAGTCCATTGGTTCTGGCTTGGCGAAAGCAACCTTGGCAGGTCGGGTAAATGAAGAGCTAGTCGATGCCAGTTTTGTCATCGAAAATGATGTGCAACTGAAAATTATTACTGCAAAAGATGATGAAGGCCTGGAAACTATTCGCCATTCTTCGGCACATTTGCTTGCACAGGCCGTCAAAAGGCTCTTTCCTGAGGCGCAGGTAACGATAGGCCCCGTGATTGAAAATGGCTTTTTTTACGATTTTTCTTATGAACGTCCCTTTACACCTGAGGATCTTAAGAAGATAGAAAAAGAGATGCAGCGTATTGTTGCCAGTAATCTTGAGATTACCCGCGCAATCGTGACGCGTGATGAAGCAGTAAAGTTTTTTCGTGATTTAGGGGAAGAATACAAAGCTGAAATTATCGAATCTATCCCTTCGGATGAAGATTTGTCATTATATACTCAAGGTGAGTTTATTGATCTTTGTCGTGGCCCACATGTGCCGAGTACCAGTAAATTAAAAGCTTTCAAATTAATGAAGATTGCCGGGGCATATTGGCGTGGTAATTCAGATAATGAAATGTTGCAACGTATTTACGGAACAGCATGGAATGATAAAAAAGAATTAAAAGCTTATTTACATCGATTGGAAGAAGCTGAAAAGCGTGATCATCGTAAACTAGCAAAGGCATTGAATTTCTTCCATACTCAGGAAGAAGCACCGGGGATGGTATTCTGGCATGAAAAAGGCTGGACAATTTACCAGCAGGTAGAACAATATATACGTGAAAAATTACGTTCACATGGCTACGGTGAAGTAAGAACTCCGCAGGTTGTTGATAGAAGCTTATGGGAGAAATCAGGGCACTGGGATAAGTTTGGTGATATGATTTTTACCACCCATTCAGAGCATCGTGATTATGCGATTAAGCCGATGAATTGCCCTTGTCATGTGCAGATTTATAATCAGGGCTTAAAAAGTTACAAAGATTTACCGTTACGTATGGCTGAATTTGGCTCTTGCCATCGTAATGAGCCATCGGGGACTTTGCATGGTTTAATGCGCGTGCGTAACTTTGTACAAGATGACGCACATATCTTTTGCACTGAAAGTCAGATTCAAGATGAAGTATCGAGTTTTATTGATTTATTATTTGAAGTCTATAAGGATTTTGGTTTTGAGGATGTGTTGATTAAATTATCAACACGTCCAGATAAGCGAGTGGGGACTGACGAAGATTGGGATAAAGCAGAAAAGGCCTTAGAGCTGGCACTTGATAATAAAGGTCTGGATTGGGGGCTGCAGCCAGGTGAAGGTGCTTTTTATGGGCCTAAAATTGAATTTTCATTAAAAGATTGTTTAGAGCGTGTCTGGCAATGTGGTACTATTCAGGTCGATTTTTCTATGCCAGGACGTTTAGATGCACATTATATTGCCGAAGATGGCTCTAAACAAGTTCCAGTGATGTTACATAGGGCAATATTAGGCTCCTTAGAACGATTTATTGGTATTTTGATTGAACAGCATGCTGGAACAATGCCTGTATGGCTTTCACCAGAGCAAGTCGTCATCTTAAATATCGCCAGTCGTCATGATGACTATGCACAGCAAGTTTATGATAAATTGCATAAACGGGGCTTTAGAGTCAAAATTGACTTGAGAAATGAGAAGATAGGCTTTAAAATTCGCGAGCATTCTATGCAAAGAGTTCCTTATCTTGTTATTATCGGTGATAAAGAACTGGAAGAACGGACTGTGACTGTTAGGTCACAGAGTGGTGAGGATTTAGGTAGCTTTTCAGTCGATGATTTTGTGCAGCGACTGAATGATGACATTGAATACAGAAAGTAATTTAGTAACCGGGGGAAAAGAGTATCGCTTCTAAAAAAGATGCAACACGTTTAAATGATGCAATTACTGCAAGACGTGTCAGATTAACAGGTTTGCCTGAAGGACAGGGTGGCATCATGTCACTGCTTGACGCAAAGCGTTTAGCTTCTGATGCAAATATGGACTTGGTGGAGGTTTCACCAAATGCGGATCCACCGGTTTGTAAAATTATGGACTATGGCAAGTTTTTATTCGATCAGAATAAAAAAATGGCCATGGCCAAGAAAAAACAAAAGCAGATTCAGGTTAAAGAGATTAAATTTAGACCTGGAACAGACATTGGTGATTACAATGTTAAGTTGCGTAATTTGACCCGATTTCTAGAGGAAGGAAATAAAACTAAAATCACTGTACGTTTCCGTGGTAGAGAAATGGCGCACAGAGAAATTGGTATGAACCTCTTAAAAAGGGTGGAAAAAGACCTGGAAGAGTTGGCTGCCGTTGAGCAGTTTCCTAAAATGGAAGGTCGCCAGATGGTGATGGTATTAGGGCCTAGAAAGAAAAAATAGACTACATAAGGATAGGATGTGCTGAAGTACGAAGCGCATCTTAATGATTTATATGGTTTTTTCCTCTCAACGAGAGGGGTGTTTAATGGTTGCTACTGTAGGAATAGTAGTGTTATCAATTCAGTCGGGCCAGTGCATTTTGCCTTGCTGGGTTTTTATATCAGGGATGTGTTATTTTATTAAATACTGGAGAAAATAAATGCCAAAAATGAAAACCCATCGCGGTGCTGCAAAACGCTTTAAGCGTACAGCAAATGGCGATTTTAAATGTGGGGCATCACATCGCCGTCACATATTAACTAAAAAATCGACTAAAAGAAAAAGACAGTTGCGTAAAGCGGCGACTCTTCATCAATCAGATGTACGCATGACTGCGCGTATGTTACCGTACAGCTAATCTAGGAGAAGAGAATGGCCAGAGTAAAACGTGGCGTCACTGCCAGAGCAAGACATAAAAAAATATTAAAGCAAGCGAAAGGGTATTACGGCGCTCGTAGCCGTGTTTATCGCGTCGCTAAACAAGCGGTTATCAAGGCAGGTCAATATGCTTATCGTGACCGTAAGGCTAAAAAACGTACTTTTCGTGCTTTATGGATTGTGCGTATCAATGCGGCAGCAAGATTATGTGATATCTCATATAGTCGTTTGATCAATGGTTTAACCAGGGCAAATGTAGCGATTGACCGTAAAGTATTAGCTGATATCGCAGTGCGCGATATGGACGCTTTTGCTGAAATTGCTAAAATTGCTAAAGCAAACCAAAGTCCATTATAAAGCATAGTTATTGACGATATCTTTATACTGAAAGGATTTAAAAAAGGGCTGTAAAGCCCTTTTTTTTGCAACGGAATATGCACGAAATAAATAGGACTGGTGTGAGTTAATTCACTGTAAGTCAATAAATATTAAATTATTTCGTGCATATTTCTCACCTTTCTTTCTATTACTTCTATTTTAAGTGAAAGAGCCGTGTCAGCGACCCTCGAAGAAATTCTTGCCCAAGCTATACAGGAGCTTGAGGCAGCCAGAGATTTACAAGCATTAGATCAAATCCGTGTGCAATATCTGGGCAAAAAAGGTGCTTTTACCTTGCAGATGAAAGAACTCGGAAAGCTAGACCCAGATCAGAGACGGTCGGCAGGTCAGGCGATCAACCAGGTGAAAGCCGATTTTCAAAATACACTGGAATTACGTAGAAATGCTTTGCAGCAAGCCGCTCTAGATGCGCGTTTAGCGAGCGAAACAATTGATGTGACCTTGCCAGGAAGAGGTCAATCTGTTGCTGGTTTGCACCCAGTTACATTAACATTAAGAAGGATTTCGAAAATCTTTTCCAGTGTTGGTTTTAAGGTGGAAGAAGGGCCAGAAATTGAAGATGATTATCACAATTTTGAAGCTCTGAATATCCCCTCGCATCACCCGGCAAGGGCGATGCACGATACCTTTTATTTTGATGCGCATACCTTGTTGAGAACACACACATCTCCCGTGCAAGTTCGTGCCATGGAAAAATATCAGCCGCCTTTAAAAGTGATTGCACCAGGGCGCGTCTATCGTTGCGATTCAGATGTGACTCACACGCCTATGTTCCATCAGGTAGAGGGGTTTCTGGTTGATGAGAATGTCAGCTTTGCTGATTTAAAAGGGGTGGTTTATGAATTTCTGAGAGCCTTCTTTGAAAAAGATATACAGGTGCGCTTTCGGCCTTCCTATTTTCCGTTTACCGAGCCATCTGCTGAAGTTGATATCGAATGTGTGATGTGTGATGGCAAAGGCTGCCGTGTCTGTAGTCATACAGGTTGGCTGGAAGTGATGGGCTGTGGCATGATTCATCCTAAAGTCTTTAAATCAGTCAATATTGATACAGAAGAATTTACCGGCTTTGCATTTGGTATGGGCGTCGAGCGACTTGCTATGTTGCGTTATGGTATTAATGATTTAAGACTGTTTTTTGAAAATGATCTTACATTTCTTAAGCAATTTAATTAAGGGAGGGTTTAATAATGCAATTTAGTGAAGCTTGGTTAAGAGAATTAGTAAATCCTGCGCTGGATACCCAGGCCTTAGTTGAACAAATTACCATGGCGGGTCTGGAAGTAGACTCCGTTAATCCTGCCGCCGCTGAATTTAGTGGTGTCGTAGTGGGGCAGGTAGTATCGGTTGTTGCACACCCTGATGCGGATAAATTAAGAGTTTGTAAAGTAGCCGTGGGCGAAAATGAGCCCTTACAAATCGTTTGTGGTGCCAGTAATGTGCGTGAAGGATTAAAAATCCCTGCTGCACTCATTGGTGCCGTATTACCCGGTAATTTTAAAATTAAAAAATCAAAATTACGTGGGGCGCTGTCTTTTGGCATGCTGTGCTCAGAAAAAGAATTAGGTCTAGCGGCAGATGCAGACGGCTTGATGGAATTAGCGGATGATGCACCTGTCGGTACTGATATTCGTGATTATCTAGCCCTGAATGATCAGTTAATTGAAGTTGATTTAACACCTAATCGAGCGGATTGTTTAAGTGTTGAGGGAATTGCAAGGGAAGTTGCACTTTTGAATAATTTAGAATTTAATGTGCCTGCCATTGTGCCAGTTGCAATTGATCATCAGGAAGCACTTGCTGTTAAGGTTAGCGCACAAGAGGCTTGTCCGCGTTATTTAGGTCGCTTAATTAAGGGCGTTAGTGTCACGTCAGAAACGCCTATATGGATGCAAGAACGCTTGCGTCGATCTGGATTAAGAAGTCTCGGGCCTGTTGTTGATGTGACTAACTATGTTTTATTAGAAATGGGTCAGCCTCTACACGCTTTTGATGCCGCGAAATTATCGGGTGGAATCGAAGTGCGCATGGCTGAAGCAGGTGAAGTACTCAGCTTGTTAAATAATCAGGAAATCAAAGCCAATGCAGAAACATTGGTGATTGCAGATGCAGAGAAAGCATTAGCTTTAGCAGGTGTTATGGGAGGCAGTGAATCGGCTGTATCTGATAGTACTAGCGATATATTTCTTGAATGTGCATTTTTTAACCCTAGTTTTATGATGGGTAAAGCGCGACATTATGGCTTGCACACAGACTCCTCGCATCGTTTTGAGCGGGGTGTTGATGCTGAAATGCAACATAGAGCCATTGAGCGAGCAACGCAGCTTATCGTTGAAATAGCGGGAGGGAATGTTGGTGCAATCACAGAAGCGGTCGCTGAACAGTATTTGCCACAGCGCCCGGCAGTCACTTTGCGGCAAGAAAGAATCAAGCGAATTTTAGGTGTTGCGTTAGCTGAGACAGAAGTTGAAGGTATATTGCAGTGTTTAGGAATGAGCATCGTAAAAGATGTCGAAGGGTGGCAGGTAACGCCCCCAGGTTTTCGTTTCGATATCGCCATAGAAGCCGATTTAATTGAAGAATTAGGTCGTGTCTATGGGTATAATAATTTACCGCAAAGCAGTTTGTTAATGCGCTCTGCATTGAGTCAGGCACCCGAAGCAATTCTAGAAATTGATCAGGTTAAAGATTTGTTAGTGGGTCGAGATTATCAAGAAGCCATTACCTATAGTTTTGTTGATGAAGAATTGCAAAAAACTCTAGTGCCTGATGATACTTACATCAAATTACAAAATCCAATTTCATCAGAATTAGCGGTGATGCGCACCACGCTATGGTGTGGTCTATTGCAAGCAGCAGTCTACAATACTAAGCGCCAGCACACGCGAGTACGGCTATTTGAAGCAGGTCAACGGTTTTTAGGCACTGATGTATCACAACAAGAAAAAATGTTGGCAGGTATCGCATTAGGTTTTGCTAATCCAGAACAGTGGGGTGAAAAAAAGCGGAAAGTGGATTTTTATGATGTTAAAGCAGATGTAGAGGCAATCTGTGCGCTAACAGGGCGTGAAGTTCAGTTTGTAGCTGCAGAGCACAGCGCATTGCACCCAGGCCAGAGCGCTGAAATTAAAGCAATGGATGGTCAATCATTAGGATGGGTGGGAATGTTGCACCCAACTCTGGAAAAAAAATTAGATTTTGATAGCAATGTATTCTTATTTGAATTATCCCAGACTACATTATTAGAGCGTAAAGTACCTGCTTTTAGCAGTTTATCTAAGTTTCCTTCGGTACGTCGTGACTTAGCGTTGCAAGTGACAGAGGAAACAACTTTTCAGGCAGTAAAACAGTGCATTGATAACTGTCAGGAAGCCGTCATTAAAGAAGTAAAGGTGTTTGATATATACCGCGGTCAGGGTGTTGAAGAAGGGTTTAAGAGTATTGCGTTAGCATTAATTTTGCAAAATGTAACACAAACTCTCACAGATACCCAAATTGATGCTATAGTTAACATAGTGTTAGACGCATTATCTAACAAATTAAATGCAAAATTGAGAGATTAAAGGAAAATGGCACTAACAAAAGCAGATTTCGCTGAACGATTGTTTGATGAATTAGGGCTAAACAAGCGTGAAGCGAAGGAAATGGTCGAGCTTTTTTTTGAGGAAATTAAATCTTCACTCGAAAAGGGCGAGCAAGTTAAGATTTCAGGTTTTGGTAAGTTTGAGTTAAGAGATAAAAATAGTCGTCCTGGAAGGAACCCTAAAACTGGGGAAGAAATCCCCATTACAGCACGCCGGGTAGTTACTTTTAGAACAGGTCAAAAATTAAAAGCACGAGTAGAAGCCTATGCTGGAGCCAAGTAATAATAACGAATTACCTGCTATACCTGCGAAACGCTATTTTGCGATTGGTGAAGTCAGTGAGTTATGCGGTGTAAAGCCGCATGTATTAAGGTATTGGGAGCAAGAATTTGAGTCTCTTGAACCGGTAAAGAGGCGTGGCAATCGGCGTTATTATCAGCGCAATGATGTCATGTTAATACGCCAGATTAGAGCTTTGTTATATGAACAAGGTTATACGATTGGTGGCGCTAGAGCGCACTTGCAAAGTGATGATGCAAAAGATGATTCAGTGCGCACTAGGCAGGTGATACACCAAATGATTGGCGAGCTGGAAGATATTTTAGAAATCTTAAAATAAAGATTGCTAAGCCGGATGGTTCATTTATACTATTCTGGATAGTCTGTTTATGGCTAACATTCGTTAGCCATTCTAAAAAAATCAGAAAATCAATATGTCGGGGCGTAGCGCAGTTTGGTAGCGCACCATACTGGGGGTGTGGGGGTCGTGGGTTCGAATCCCGCCGTCCCGACCAATTGAATCAAAGGCTTATCATGTAAATGGTAGGCTTTTTTTATGCCAAAAAACGCTGTGGCTAAAATTCTGGCTAAAAACTACTTTTGGGTAGGGGCTTATTTATCGCTCTGAAATTATCGGCACTCACTGCCGTTAAAATATTTACAGCATCTTTAAATTAAATACCGTTCGATTACTCGAATAATATAAACATTCGATGCATCCCATCGTCCAAATCAATGTTTAATCGTTCACATGCCTGCTCTCTAGTTTCGTATTCTTCACAGATAACAAGTTCAAAATTTTTATCATCGTAAGGCAATAACTCTTTTTCTAGTTTGGCTAATCTATTTTTGATGCTCAACTGTTTTTCTCCAAAGCTTCAATGCGTTTGGTTAGCTCGTCCATTTCCTGCAACTTAGCCAGTGATGCAAGGCTGCTTAATAATTGTGTGCCGCTGTCTAACGGTACACTGCCATCAGCAATAGACTGTACAATTTGTTCACCTGTAGTCGATAAGCCTTTACTTGCATCAAGTGCAAACTGTATAGGCTCATTACTGGCTTTAAGATTAGGCACAATCTTATTAATTAATGCCAGCCCTGCCTGGGTATCACCTTCTAACGCCTGAGCAATAAGCGCCTCTACTATTTCAGGTGCCTTGGCTGATATTGCCTTGCGTATTTGTGCCGATATTCCTAGTCCAGGTGGTCTGCCCTTTTTATTTGGACTAGGCGCACCTTTTTTAAACTTGCCTTTGCTGTCTCGTTCTGCCTTCGTGATTCCTTCGTGTTTCATCAGGCTGACAGGGCTTTCTGTAAAAGCAATCTAATCATTGATGATACGCTTCGTGATTCTTCTGTAGCGCGTGTTTTGATTTTATCCAGTAACGACTCTGGCAATATTATTGATGTGGTCATGATGTCTCCCGACATGTTGATTTGTAACAGGACTTATTATATTACAATGATGAAGTGATATTACTGCTTATTTAGCATCAGCTCTGCCGTAATCTTAGGGTTCACATGAGCCGTGTAAACCTAACATTACCTAACATTACCTAACATTTATCTAACATTCTTTTATTGTTTTGATCTGCTGTATTCATATTTTTTATAGTTCAGTGGCTTTTAAAATACTTGCCGTGATATTACCGTTAATTAGTTACTCGCAAGCCACGCTATTTAAGGGATAGACTATTAAGTTTTTTTCATGGTGGGGTATTGTTTTTGATTATTTAAATTAAAACTCTAACAGCTAAATAGGTGTTCACTTATTACCTTAAGTTTATAATACTACCGTTATTTCCTGCTCACTTTTTAACTGCTTTACTCAATCTTTTAGCTTTGGCCTTATCGCGTATTTCATCTTTTTTGATTTTAATGAGCTGGTTAATATCATCAGCACTCAATGCCTTGAGGTATTCATTAAGCCCCTGTGCATTATTAGCCTTAAGCTTTTCACTGATACCTTTAGCCTTGCGGTAGCCGTCTGATAAGGCACTGCGCATATCAGCTGTATTTCTTACGCCATCAGGTATGAATCTAGCCAGTACCTCAATGACAGTGCCCTCATTGTAATGAGTCGGTGCTTTTGTCACAGATTTTCTACTCTTAAGTTTTTCGATCTGCTCATTTAATTGAGTGATAATATTGTCATCAATAATGGCCGCCTCTTCAAGTTTTGTTATTTCAGATTTCAAGCTCCGAATATCACCCTCAAGCGTAACTGTTCTTCGGTGTTCAGTATCGTACTTAATCACTAAATCAATATTAACTTGCTTAAGGTCGGTTAATTCCTTGTTAGCCTCAAATGTGGCATTGTAAGATTGCTCAGGTTGCTGGGTATCGCCATAAGTAGTTGGCGGATCGCTTCTGACTTCATAGACTGAATTGTCAGCCATAGAGGGCATATTGTCCTCGTTAGTCAGGGTAGGGCTATCACTGGCTTGTGTAGTAGATATATCAGTGTCCGGTAAATCTATGCCAAGCTTAACAGTATCACGACCTAAAAAAATATCGCGAGCAGTTGTTAACTGTTTGCTGGACATCTCTTCCTTTTCGGCTTGCTTCAATAATTCTGTACGTTGGTCATCATTCAGTGCATCAATGGCTAAAATCTTATGATGCTTGAAACTTAGGTTGTCACTCCGGAATGACTTTTGAAATTTACGAAAAACAAGTCCGCAATTTTTAGCGTTAGGATAGCTCACACCTACCTGCTCACATACTGACTTTTTGTCACCCCAAGCCAGAGAATCAAACCAGCGACCTAATTCCCACTGTAGCACTTGCCCAGCTTTCGCTAAACGTTCGCCTGCTTCCAGATAATTACTTTCGTTGTAAACTTGTGGCAAGTTAAATGTTTTTGTTTGTAATTCATTCATAAGTCACTCCGTTATTATTTTGTTTAGCTTATCACAATAGTCACTCCGAGGTGACATTTGGATTTATTTACGCGGTGTAAACATTTCATTTGTATTTCAATCTAATTTTTCAATTGTCGTTGTCAACGACATTTAATGATTGCCAGTAGTCCGAATAACTGGCATATCCTAATTTCTGTATTAATGTCATTGTCTGACCTCAAAGCCTTGTTGCTGATAAATGGCCATTCGCTTATTAAAGGCACTCACACCAAAACCACACTCGTCTACAATATCCAGTACATACGCTTTAGTTTTGTTTTTGTAGGGTCTTCTGCATCTACCAATACTCTGAATTAATCGAGTAGCGGCAGGGTTATCTTTATCAATGACGGCTGATACAGGGGCAGCAAAGATAAGAGCTGATAATTTAGGAATATCTAGCCCCTCGCTTAATAGCGACAATGTTCCTATGATTAGCTGAGCATCCTGTGCTTGACTCATACGCTCGGCTCTATCTTTTGTAGATAGTTGACCATGTAATACTAATGGGTTCGATCCCGCTTCTTTGCAGAGCACCCCCAATAATTCACAATGCCGTACCTGAGCACATAAAATAATGGTTCCCATATTGTTAGAGGCTTTCACCGCACGATCTACAATCAGGTTATTACGTTGCTCATCATCGACCAGGACATTTAAGAACTCTGCCCAGCTATCCACAACTGCATTAAAGGGAACTCGAATGGCTGACACTCGCACTGGAAGAACTTTACCTTGTAGCTGGTTCTGCTTGATCTCTGAAACAATATTACCGATTGCACCATGAATCATAAATTCCATATTATCTCTACGCTGTGGTGTTGCACTTAAGCCATACTTATACTTAGCATTAAGTCCAGTTATGACCGTGTAAGCTTGGTTAGCTGGCAAATTATGGCATTCATCAGCAATCACTAGTCCATATCTCAATTTTGATAAATCGCGCTTACAGAGTGTTTGAGTTAGCCCTATAGTAAATTCTTTTCCTTCTGTGCATTTACCGCCACCAATGAGGTCAGCATCTAAGCCAGTGAATTGTTTAATGGCTTCGCGCCACTGTTCGGCTAAATCCTTAGATTTTACTAATATCAAAGTACGCTGCTGAAGTTGTGAAGCCATAGCAATACCAGCTATAGTTTTACCAGCGCCTGTAGCCGCAACCATCACACCACCTTTTGCATTGATAGCATCATCAATAAAAGTTTCCTGATATGGCCTAAGTTTTCCAGCAAAGGGAATAGTTACCGATACTTCTGTACGTTCGTCAATTACTTCTGGGCTGAATGTCTTTAGCAAATAATCAAGTATGCCCAGTGGAGCAACAAGCCCACCTACTAATTGTTCGGCTAAATAAATGTACTGCTCAATACGGGTGTGATTAAAAGTGTGTGGGATTTTCAAAAATATTAAGCAGCTATAGC
>CAYZUM010000055.1:0-14005 GCA_964481455.1 uncultured Methylomonas sp.
GGACTAAAAATCATCACTTCGCTAAGCTCCGTTTCCCTGATTTTCAGCGACGGTACAAAAAAACAGGATTGTGAAACCAATGCTGCTAAACGGCTTAGGGAGCGATCACCAAGGAGGCTGAAAGGTTCCGAGTCTTTAATAATGCACGGACTGAAGAAAATTTGCAGAAGCATTTTAAGAGGCGAAAGTGGACTGCGGGAAAAAGATGGCAAATTATCAACACGTTGAAGATGTGTTGGCACGGTTATTCTCAGCATTATATTTTTTCGACCTTAAAACAGGCGAGCACCACCCAAAAACTAAAGTGAAAGCCGAATTGCTCACTTTGATGGATTTATTGGACCAACTGGACCTTGATAAACTTCAGAAGGAAACAAAAGCAATAAGAAGCCATATTGATGATATTTATTTTTTTTATCAGTAGGTTGAGGATATTTTCCAGAGCTTATCCCAAACAATTGTGACAGAAAATCTTGAAATGATCGGGCTCGCCTGGCAACATGACCCTCAATCCCACCAGCATAAAGGAGAGCGTAAAAAGTACCACGAAAACGAACGCGATGGTTGGCTAGAAATAGTGACTCCATTATTAGGGAAGCATGCAAATGCACTGATAGAAAGGGTCAACTCACTCATTCGTCCCTATCTCAATGAATGCAAAGGGCAGATTAGTCAGGAGCACCTCAACCTTATGATGTTTTATCATAATGACCATCAATACAAGAGTGGCAAGCGCAAAGGTAAAGCCCCTATTGAGCTGTTGATGAAAAAGAAACTTGAGAAAAACTGGTTAGAATTGCTGTTTGAGACGATTTCTCAAACAAAGTAGCCCTTCCTTTTTATGTCATTTTCAAAAAAGTCAGGAAATCCTGAAGGCTGTTTTGTGCGTGAATATTTTTTTTACCGCTAAACTGTCCACTACTTTTAGCCGAATATGAAAGGTGCCCGAAAGGGGGCAAGAAATTGAAAAATAGTCTGTTCCATGGGGGGATTTTGCAGAAATATCCAGTATCATATCAAATTTTTAGAACTTTTGACCTTCAAGATTCCTTAGGAACTTAAAACGTGCTGGGAGCTGCCTTTCAGCTGCGAATAAATAAATTCATTTATTCGCAGCTGAAAGGCAGCTCCTACTTCTCACTAAAAAGTGAGATTATACTTATTTCATGGAAAACCCAGAAGAGTCCCCGTTTTTAAAAACCGTTATTCTTACAAGCGTCTGAATGTAAAACTACCGAGAGGCGGAATCTCCCCATCAACCAGAAAAGGTCGCTTTTGTAAGCGGGAAATAACGCCTTGAGGGTTTGTATCATTGTCCCCAGAAGTGTAATTGCTGCCGCTATCTGTTCCCGCATCATAAGCATATAGTGGGATCACCAGTTCTTCTATCCATTGCCCCTGTTCTATCAAGTTTAAAGCAGAGACACCAACAAACCAGTCTGGACTGGGTGCAATCATGGAAACCAGAGTCACAAAAGGATTGCTCTGACTGATGTCAAAATTCAGAGTGACGGTTCCTGGCGAGGAGCCAATACCGCCACCTGATAACAAATTTTCTGCACTCTCATCATTAATGAAGCGGGTAATTTCATTTTCAAGTGCTGATTTACTACCTGACTCTGCCATATTTTCAATGCCTGGCGTGGCGATTTCACCAGACTGCCAAAGACGTAAGTTACTTTTATGAGTTGCGCCTATAAGACCCGAAAAATGGGAAATACCGTTTGGGTATGTATAGGGGTGTGTTGTAACACTCCATGTACTTACAAACACAACTTCATAGCGAGCAGTACTGGATATTTGAGCCTGTTCAGCTGATTTAACCTGATACGTTCCGTCTAGATTCAGCTTTATTTCAGCATTGTAAAAACGGTCATCTACTGCAATATTGTGCAGCGATATTGTATTGCTATCGACTACCTGTACATTACCTGAGCTTAAGTCCAGGCCTTCTGCATAAGCCAGAGGATTAATGAGTATACTTCCTGCATAAAGTATCGTTAATAGCGTTGCTTGTAGATATTTTTTCATAGTGAGACCTAAAGTTTGCTAGCTTTAAAGGTGGCAAAAATACCACGTTCTTAAAACTTTATAGTATTTGCTTATATTGCATCATACGCTTTTATTTTTTTTGATGTTCAATGAATGCAAAAAATGTTTTCATCCTTTAAAAATTCATCATTAAACGCGTGTAGAACAGACTTTACATAATAGCCCAATCATTATTAGGAATGAGCACGAAATAACTTGAGCAAGTTACAAACCTGTAGGACGGGCAAAGCAACAGCGTGCCCATCAAGCTATACTAGACAGATTAATGGCTGTACATCTATATAGATGGGCACGAAAAAGACCTTTGCCCATATTATTTCATGCACGCTCCTTAATCAACCGTTGCAAATTAAATTTTACGATATTTTAATTGCACACCCTGTAGAAAATTTCGCAAGACCTGGTCTTTACATTCACGGTAATTTTTATGCCCTAGCTTGCGAAAAAAGGCACTTAATTCATGTTTGCTCAATCGAAAATCAACCTGTTGCAGAATCTCTAGGATATCTTCATCTTTTAAATTTAAGCAAATTTTTAACTTTCTAAAAATAATATTATTGCTTATTTTTTGTTCTGGCTCAGGTTGCTCTCCTTCTCTCTTCCCTCTTTTTTCAATAATCAATCCATTCAGAAAAGTCGCAAGCTGGACATCTCTACAGGCTTGATAGGCAGGATCATCATCTCTTTTTAGCCAATCACTGACCTGTTGCCGTGTCACCTGATAATTTGCTAGGCCAAATATGGCCATCATCTTCGCATCATCAAAATCAAATGTGTAACGGATGCGTCTTAAAATATCATTATTCGTCATAAACGTATTATAAAAAATTTAGAAAATCAGGCTTCCCATTTAAAGCAGGATAGCTCTGAGCTCATGCAAAACAAAGGGTGGGTAGAAAAGCTTGCTCACCCTACAAGTTGCCATTAAGTTAAAAGTAAATAGAAGGGGGTGCAATACAAAATAGTCACCCTTAATGAGCGAGATATTCACCCCACTGCTGACGTGTAAAACTCTGATCAATGTAGGTTGCGGGTGAGGCACGAACCCCAACAAGGGGTAGCAAAATGTTGGGGTTCGTACCTCACCCACAACCTACGCAGAGCTTGTGAATATTTGTCACTCTAATCAATCCACATATTATTACATTCTCTCATTTCTATAATCTTTTGAAACGGGGAAATCCCTGTCTCACAAGGATTATATCTATGAAAATCTATCGTTAAATATGTATCGTCAATACAATAACTTTTTTGTATTGCACCCAGTTAAAAGTTAAGAATCTAATAAACAATGAATTACACTGTAGACTGGGTGACGTTTTTATTACTTCGTAAAAAAATCTAACCCAGCCTACGTTGTAATTTTTTTGTGGATTACCTTAGAAAATCACTCTACCTATTTGCACGCCACCTGATAGGGCCTAATAAAAACCAGAAGCCCTCATCTTGCAATATGCCTTCATCATTTCATATCCTAAACTTAGTGGTGAGGAGTTCCACTCTGCTCAGGCACTAAATTAGGGGACCTGTCATGGGCAAATTCTGTATGGCATCGACACAGGCGACATTTAATTTATAGAAATAAAGATTTACGATATCAGCATGACCCATTTCAGCCGCATGAGCTAACATTCCTGCTGAGTGGTGAAAGGCCTAATCTAGTTTGATAAAGCCTACAGGTACAGATTTATACAAAGCATGGCGCTGCTCAAGGCTTAGCTTCTGTTTGAGTATACAGCTCTCTTCAATATTTTTCCTATAACAGCTACTTTCCCCCAATCACCACTGGCAATAGCAGGGACGAGCGACATCATACCTATCTGAATTGCCTGCATTTTCTCGCGTAGTGTGAATTTCATCATCTAGTTGTTTTTGCGTCTGATGAACGACAGGGTTAGTGTGTTTATCTTTTATATGCTGTTCACTACCGCTAACAATCAATAGTGAGAGTAAAAATTGCAAATCTAAAGCTTCCTCTTTCGGCCCATCATTTTTTGAGGCAGGGTGGAGAAGCATTCACCCTGCCAGAACGGGTTATATTAGATATTTCATGAGGGTAACTGTAACAGCACTTGAAGCTATCGCTGTCACGGCAACTACTAATAAAGTATTACAATTTGACGAGGTATCGTGAAATGGCTCTACACCCTCGATAATTGCATTACTTGCTTTTGTTTTTCCATTTTCTTCAATTAAGTCATAATGAATCACATCCCCTACGCGTGGACGGCGACTCATATTATTAAGTGATGAGATATGAATAAATACATCGTCTTCTTTATTATTACTTTCTGTTCTGATAAAGCCGAAGCCTCTATCATCTTTCCAAGCTGCTATCGCCCCTGTAAACTCTTGTGTAGCCATATATTCCTCTTTCTTCGTTTCTATATTACGCCGTGCCAGGCCCTTGATGGTAAATATAATCGGCGACAGGCACACCATCCAGCAAATGTTCTTTGATAATTCGATCTAATTTCTCGCTGGTAACATCATAATACCAGACTCCATCCGGTTGTACGCAAATAAGAGGGCCAGATTTACAGGTTCCAAAACAAGTTACCCTGCTACGCTTAACTCTTAGAGCACCGTCATTAATGCCTGAGGCTTTGAATTTATCTCTTAACTGATCATAAAGCGCCTGTCCTGTACTGTTTTCAGTACACCGCTCACCGACACAGACTAAAAGGTGACGTTTATAGTCCATCATTTTGGGCTTAATCCTTTCAGTCATTATGTGGCTCCTCTGCAAGCATTTTCCAGGAATCCCAATATGCAGCTAGCTTTTCTGCGCCAAATTCACCATCGTCTTTAGTCAGTAAAAGCCTAAACACAAGATGGCCTTTGTTATCAATAAAATTTACACCATACGATTTATCCTTGCGGCAAGCAAAATAAGCGATCTCCACTTTGCTCCAGTTGATATGGCAATGAAATGCTTCGGCTTCTATATTTAACCAGTTACCCCGTCTTTGAAAATCTTTAGCGTGTAAAAAAAGTTCTATCACGGCTCCCGCTTCAGCGCGTACTATACCTCGCAAACGCCCCCAGTTTTGACATGCCTTCACCACATCATTCAACTTGTCTGCTTGAATTCGAGTTACTTTATGCTCTCCTGCAGTTTCACCCGCCGCTATCGCATTGAGTACTTCGCCGACGACGACACCGAAATAATCCGCAATTTTTTCCAGCGTTAAGCTCGGGTTATCTTGTACATATTGACGAAGACATGCATACCAGCCTTCCAGCCCCATCGTTAATGAGATACCGGCTTGTTCACCGTCTTTGGTTTCTCCTGTCAGGCTACTGTATTTATTCGCATAGCCGCGCGGGGTAATCATCAATCCAGCTTTGATAAAGGTGGATGAATTACCGATGAGTACCGTCGTCAACATACCGATATCACAATCAGACATTTCATCCAGACGCACCAATTGTATAGCCTGTCTACGTCGATACGCAGATTTAACGATGGCGACGGGCGTTGCAGGATCACGGTAACGTAATAATATTTTCTGCGCCTCAACTATTTGTTGCGTCCGCCGGCCACTTTTTGGATTATATAGCGCCACAACAAAGTCAGCATTGCCAGCCGCCTCAACGCGCCGGGCAATGACGGGCCATGGGGTTAATAAATCAGATAAGGAAATCGAGCAAAAATCATGGGTTAAAGGCGCACCCACTAATGATGCGCAAGTTGATAGCGCAGTACTGCCTGGAACAATTTCTACTTTAATCGCATCCTTAGGTGTCCAGCCTGCTTGCAATAAGACTTCATAGGTAGGCCCGGCCATACCATACACACCAATATCACCAGAAGAAATTAAGGCAACTGTTTTACCCAGTTTTGCTTGTTCGTAGGCTTCAATGCAACGATCAATTTCTTCGGTCATCCCTTTTTTGATAACCTCTTTGCCCTCAAGCAAATCTTTGACTAATTTAATATAAGTGGTGTAACCAATCACCACATCTGACTCGCTAATGGCAGTTTTGGCTTTAAAGGACATATGTTCCTCAGCACCAGGGCCAAAACCGACTAAATAAATCTTTCCACTCATGTCTTTATTCTCATCTGAACAATGGAAACCGTGGCATGTTTACCACCGTCACCACGGTATTTGTATTTTTCGACTAATAAATCGGACATATCCGTATGTGCTGCTAAAATGGCAGCGGCTTCGGAGACTGAAGGTGTTCCAACATACTTCATTACCACGGCTGAGGGACTTGGAACAGTCACTTTTGCTAATGCTTCTGCCGGATAAAACTGTATCGGTAAAGTATATTTTTCAGCTAATTGTAATAACGCAACTTCATCCTGCTTTTTATCAATGCTGGCAAGTTGGGCCACTTGCTCAAGGCGTAAGCTGGCTGACGCCAATGCTCTCGCTATTGCTGTTTCTACGGTGATAAGAGGAGTCCCCCTGTCACACCCTAATCCTAGCACTAGCTTCATTCAGGGACTCTGTAAACAACCAGGCTTTCATCCAGTTGTTGCCAAAGACTCGCTGGGATGTCTTGGTTTGTCACCCATAGTACAGCCTTGAATTGATTTAAATCGACATCGCCAAAGCTCTCAAACAAATGAATATTTTTAGGTAGGGCTGTACTACGCGTCCACCAGTTTTTACTCCCAGCGTCCTGCACGAAAGCAATAGGTTCTTCATTAACAACATGGGCAGATACCCGCGTAATATTGATTTTAGGCGCTTCAACTTGCCAGCCAAGTTCACGCCCTAAAATATCCACGGGAATCGTTTTACCGACATCGGAAGCAGTTGTTAAGACGGCGGTTGCCTGTAATAAATCAGCCAGCATTTCTGCACAGGCATTAGCACCACCGACATGTCCTGATAACACAGGAATGACAAACTGTGCGGCATCATCAACCACAATAATGCCTGGGTCTTCCTCTTTAGATTTTAAAAAGGGTGCCACTAAACGCACGACTGCCCCTAGCGATACAAAAAAAACGATTTGGTCGTAATGACTGAAGAGGCCAGCAATCTGTTCACGGAAAGGGCCGGTATAAAACTGACTAGAATTATTCGTGTTCTTGAGTATTTCGCAGAATTTTTCCGCGACTAGAATATCTGAATCGGGGAGCTTTTCTGCAAGTTGTGCCACTTGAGTAGCGCCATGTTTGGTAATAGCAACCAGAGCGATTTTTGGAGAGGACATAATTTTACTGAGTCATAAAAATAGACTATTATAACCCAGTAAAACAGTAGGAAAAGATCAATAAAGATAAATACTTGACCTTTATTGACTTAAATTTAGTATCTTACTTTTTTATCAATAAGGACTTCACCATCAATAATGAGTTTTGAAACACCACCAAGGCTTAAGTTTAGAGTACATTCCGCTTTTTCAAAACTGTATGTATCGTTTTCAGTCTTAGATTGATCCCAGGTTAAAGAAACATAAGTTTGCTTATCAGTATCAGTCGATGTAGGGAAATAAACCTGATCACCTGTGTGTTTTTTTACTAATAGTGGACATTTTTTATTTGCCATTGTTTGCATCCCGGTTACAGCTCTGATCATCGCGGCAGCCTCTTGCTGTGCGGGTGTTTGTTGATCATTGGTGCCAACCATTAAAAAGCCAACCGCAAAGACACCAAGTACAGCAACTATTAATTTCTGAGTACCATTCATAATATTTCCTCTTTTTTTCTTAGGGTGGGTGATTACTTTTTCCGACAACCGCGGATAATCTCCCCTCTGATTCTATGGGAATTATGTACCATTAGCAACGATAGATAATTGACTTTACTACCTTTTAAACTTAGAACATCGTGAATAACACGTTCTTCACTAGAGCCTGCTTTTTCAATAAAACAGGCCTTTGTTAATAAATCCTTACGTTCTAATAAAGCAAGTATATCATCAAGCAAGGGTTTAACCTTTAATAATATTAAAGTATCAAAATCAAGTAACATTTTTTCTATCATCTCAATACCATAGCCAGCAGGAATAATGGCGATGGTATCATCGGTATCGGCTAATGGCATTTTTGCGCGCGCCGCTGCAGCATTAAATGAACTGACCCCTGCAATCGTTTCTATTTGCGCAGAACTATCCAGCGCAATAACTGTTTTAGCCAGGTGTTGAAAGGTGGAATAAGTTGATGCATCTCCCTCGACTAAAAAAACCACATCACGCCCAGCCTGTAATTTCTGAATAACTTGTTGCGCTGCTTGTAACCAGTATCTGGCTAAAATTTCCCGGTCATGAGTCATTGGAAAAATCAGTGGCGTGCTATTTTCAGGCGGGATTAACCCCGCTGCTAAGACGATATTTAATGCATAGCTGTTGCCTTGTTTTTTTCTGACTGGATAAGTCCAGTCTGCATCAGACTGTAATAAATCCCATGCTTTGCGGGTAATCAGACCTGGATCGCCAGGCCCTAATGACGCGCCATATAAAGTAGCGGTCATTAAAGTGCCTCTCCCCTTTGTGCACTGACGACCCATACCGGATTCTCCGCACGCATTCTATTCATATGCAAGATAGGTTGACTACGTGATGCTTGCAATTGCGTTATATCCCAGTTTGCACTACTTTGTTTCAATATTTCCAGTGCAGTACTTAGGTTCTCTAAAGTGACAAAGTTCATGACTAACCAGCCATCATCTTGCAACCTTTCTAGACACAATGTAATAAGTTCAGCAAGTTCACCGCCTGACCCACCTATAAAGACAGCATTAGGAGCTGGCCAACACGCCATCCCGGCGGGGGCTTTATTTTCGATTAATGTGTAATTATGCAGCATGAAATCCCGCGCATTTTCACCTGCAATCGTAAAGTCGGTGCTATTTTTTTCAACGGCATAAACATGCCCCTGATGGCAAAGTTTTGCTGCCTCAATTCCGACTGAACCAGAACCTGCACCGATATCCCAGACGATACTCGTCGCTGTTAGTTGCATTCTTGCTAATGAAACAGCTCTTACTTCACGCTTTGTTATTAAACCCTTATCCGGTTTTCGCTGTTTAAATGCGTTGTCAGCATAACCAAAAAGCAGTTCAGAATTCTGTGTTTGTAGTCGCGAGACAATGACCACATCGTTACCGGTAAATGACTGCTCCGCTAATTCAGCAATACTGAAACCCTGAAAGATTTTTTCATCCTCACACAACAAATTTTCAGCAACGACCATGCTAAATAAACTCGCCATGCCCTCTATCACTAACATACGTGCAATTCGTGCTGGATTATTTTCGGGACTGGTCAAAATTGCTACTTTATTGTGCTGACTGATAGCCTGTAGTAAAGCGTATAAGCCATGTTTTGCGCCTGCCCCTACGTGCCATTCTCCGGCATCTTTATTGTGTACCGAACAAATTTTAGCATCCTGCCAGGCAACCCCGATGCTGGAAAAAGCTAATTGGATTGAGGAGACATTAGGAACCGTCTGTACTTTACCTACCCCCAGTTTTTTTGTTAAAAAACTGGCTATACCATGACATAAAGGGTCGCCTGTCGCTAAAACGACAACCTTTTTTTGCTCTGCTAATGCATTATTAATCCATTCTGGCACTTTGCTTATATTTCCCGTTAAGTCTTTACTTTCAGCTGCGCTGATTATCTCTGAAAACAATGTTAATACACGTGTTGCAGCGATGACCACCTCAGCGCTCTCTAGCGCTTCTAATGCACCTGTAGACAGCCCTGCAAGGCCATTATCCAGTACGCCAATAATCTGACATTTATTCGTCATAATCTACTAATTTTCCTCCGTCAAAATCACACATTAAAATTCTATAGCGAAAGCGATCAGGATAACGAGCCTTAAGGGTTGCAACGACACGCACGCATAATGCTTTATAAAAAGCAGCTCCGAAACCTAATTCATTCATTCGTTCGCCTGCATATCTGGCGGTCTCTCCTTCTGCTATTTCCACACACACCTCAGCAGCAGCCCCGACTTCTGCAGCAATATCCGCTAATAACTGAGTATTAACCGGGTTACGGCGCGCATGGGTAATCACTTCCCCCTGAGCTATTTTAGTTAGTTTGCCCACCATGCCGCCAATTATAATCTGCTTAATACCCACTTGTTGCGCGCTATCAAGTGCAGGCCCTAAAAAGTCGCCCATTTGCACAAAGCAGGCTGAATCTAATGCTGGCAATTCCCGAATAGTGAATTTTTCGGTACGCCCACCCGTGGTTAACACCACTGTCTGCTGACCTTGATTAGCTGCTACTTCCACGCCCTGTACAACACTGGCGCGAAAAGCCGCAGTGGAATAAGGATGGACGATTCCGGTGGTTCCTAAAATTGAAATACCCTCTATAATACCTAAGCGATCATTCAAAGTTTTCTTTGCCATCTCCCGACCGCCGGGCACTGAAACAGTGACTTCCAGTCCTTGCATTTGCAATAATTCACTGGCAACCTCACGAACATTAGCTTCTATATTTTTTCGTGGTACTGGGTTAATTGCAGGGCCTCCAAGCTCAAGGCCCAGACCCCGCATAGTAATCGTACCAACACCATCTCCCCCTTTTAATTGCACGCTGTTTATCGAATCCGCTAATAAACGCACATCAACGGTTAAATGTGCCCCATGGGTACAATCAGGATCATCACCCGCATCTTTAATAATAGACGCATGTGCAGAATTTTTAGCAACCCAGCCTTCTTGCACCGCAAAGACAACTCTCTGTCCATTTGGTAATAAAGTCTCTATCTGCTCGGGCACTGTTCCTGATATTAGCCCTATCGTTGCTGCACGTGCCGCTGCGGCGGAGCATGCGCCTGTGGTATACCCTTTACGTGTGCCTTTAGGTTTTTTAGGTGTCATTAGCGTGTGTTTATATATCAAGCAAAAATTACGATAAACATATTTTAAGCAATGGCTTATGGCATAGGCTGGGTTAGACTTGCAAGCGAAGCGCGGCAACCTGGTATTTTTTTTACGAAAACTCAGGGATACTGGATTACACCTTTATGGCTACGCAAAAAGATATAACCCAGCCTACCGTATAACAACTTAGGTAAACGCGCGATAAATAACCTACCCATATTGCGCAGAACTTTTGTTTGTCTTCAAGGCGTAAAATAGGCGCATAGCTAGCTACGAAACGGTTACTACAACGCTGAAGACGGACAAAAAGACCAGCAATCTTGGATGATTATTTGTTTCCATCTCCCTAAAGTCCACTCTGCATACGTCCGCTCCGCTTCTCGAATTTTATGTCATACCCAGCTTCATGACAAACTATAACATAATTACCTATTATGCCACTCAAACTCAGGTATACTCTGACAAAACCCATTCAATAACGGAACGTTTATGCACATAAAATTACTCTCTGTCATTCTGGTATCAACACTATTATCTAGTTGTGCAATATCACCGACAGGCAGAAGTCAGTTTCTTTTAATGTCCGACAGTGAAATGGAACAAATGGGCGCACAATCATTCGCCGTCCTGAAAAAGGACATGCCCATTGAAAAAGATCCTAAAATTAATGCTTATGTACTTTGCGTAGCAGGCGCTATTACCGATATAGTGGGTGGCGACTGGGAGGTTGTGGTCTTTAAAGAACCGACAGCAAATGCTTTTGCACTACCTGGCCGAAAAATTGGCGTACATACAGGCCTATTAGAGGTAGCCATAAATCAGAATCAACTGGCTGCCGTTTTAGGCCACGAAGTCGCTCATGTATTAGCCGACCATGGCAATGAACGCGTTTCCCAGCAAACAGCTGTTAATCAAGGTCTATCCATTACTCAATCGGTTCTGAGCCCACAATCAGAATTAGGTCAGATCGGCATGGGAGCACTAGGTCTCGGAGTACAATATGGCATTCTTATGCCCTTTAGCCGATCTCATGAATCTGAAGCCGATATTTACGGTTTAGATTTAATGGCCAAAGCTGGGTTTGACCCTCGTGAGAGCGTAGCGCTTTGGGTTAATATGGGTAAAGCAGGAGGACAAGCTCCCCCAGAATTTATGTCCACTCACCCATCCCATGAAACCCGTATTACTGACTTACAAAAGCAAATGCCAAGCGCATTAGAATTGCGTAAAAAGGCCAAAACGCAAGGAAAAAACCCGCAGTGTCAATAGTCCGTAGAGCGGACTGAAGTCCGCTTTACGTGCGCTTTTCTTGCTCAGCAAGTGCTAATAATGCATGAATCGCTGCCACTACTAGCGTTGACCCCCCTTTTCGCCCATCGGTAATAATCCAGGGAATCTCTTTTAATAGAGCCGTTTCTGATTTTGACTCTGCAGCAGAAACAAAACCAACAGGCATGCCCACTATTAATGCTGGGCGCACTCCGTCTTCTTTAATCATACGTACGACTTCTAGTAATGCCGTTGGCGCATTACCAATGGCAACAATACTGTTATCTAACAGACCTAAGCCCTGTGCTTTACGCATCGCTTGTACTGCACGCGTACTATTTTCGGCCTTTGCCTGAGTAATGACGTCCGCATCGGAAATATAATGATGTGTTGTTACCCCAAAATAACTTAATCGAGGTTTTGACAAGCCGACACAGATCATTTCCACATCAGCAATAACATTAGCACCTTGGTTTATGGCACTTAAACCCGCAGACACGGCCTCAGGGTGAAATTGAGTCAGGCCATTAAATTCAAAATCCGCCGTTGCATGAATCATTCTGCGCACAATATTCCATTCTGCAGCAGCATATTGATGTGCACCTATTTCCTGATCAACAATGGCAAATGAGTCATGTTCAATTTTTTGCCCCGCCTGGGTCATTTGTTCTGTTACGGTATTCTGTTGCATAATTTTTCCGGTTTTTTAGGATGCACTATCATAGCATTACTGGTGACAACCCTTCCTGCATAAACTAGGGGAGAATTAGCTGCTTTTAGCATTAGCGTATGAAAAATGACCGCAAGGGATAAGAGGGGCAGTGTGTTTGTAGGAGCCGTCTTCAGGAACGAGAATTCAATAATACTCGCTCCTTAGCCACGAAATAACACGTATATTTATCTCAACATGCTAAAAACTATTCCTGCCTTGAATTATATTTCATACACCGAACACCAGTATTACGGTAACAAAACTCCCATAAAATGAATATCAACACGACGTTCTAGTGCTTGACTTTCCTCCGTATCATCAACTGTTTGAGCCTCTGATGAACCCTTGCCAATAACCTTGATACCTCTATGGGGAATATCCGTTTGTAGCTCAATATAATCAGCGACAACTTGTGCCCTTTGTAAGGACAGATCTTTCTTATAGGTTCCTTCGCCGATATTATCGGTATAACCAATAATTTCAATATCCATGGTATTTGGCGATACGCTCATCAATAATGGCTTTACCGTCTTCTGATAATTCAGCGTCATCATGGGCAAACAGGATGGCACTGCTTAATGCGATATACTCATCAATGATAGTTGTTAAACTAACAGCAGTCGGGTTGACCACCACTTCTTCTGAGATGACGACAGCTTTTTCAGGAGCAACCTCTTCGTAAGGTAACTCGCAACACACACCCACCCATTTTGCTAGTCTTTTTGTTCGTCTCAGCAATTCAGAGCATACCTCATAGCTACACTTTTTAATAAAGATCATTTCTACAAGGCACACTTTCCCCTCTCCTTAAATCAGTAGTACTGGAGTAGCCGCGCTAAATTGGGGTTGTCTTTCTGTTTTTTATCACCTCTTTTTATTCGTATATCCGGTTAATCTCCTATCATAAAGCAGGCTGTCTCTTTAGCTTCAAGTAATAAACCGGAATTGAATCTTTTGTGTTCTAATCCCTTGTACTCGATGTTCCAGTTTTTGTAGCATGTTGATTTTATTATCTTTTTTTATTTCGGTAAAATTAAGATTACCTTTAAAATCAATTGATTAACTTTTATTGCAACAAAATCTAGGTGCCTTCAAGCCCAGTTATAGTTGAAAACTGGAACATCGAGTTGTAGTCTTTCCTCGTTTAACTCAGCCCATTTCAT
>CAYZUM010000056.1:0-13646 GCA_964481455.1 uncultured Methylomonas sp.
GGCGAACAAAAAGACACGTCAGAATGCACACGTTATTTGATTCCCATTCCTTAAGTGCTCCATTACTCCTTGCTTTATCGCCTGCTCCATATCATCTAGTGTTTTTCTCTTGCCTCGGTATTTCAAGCAAGAAGTAACTTCATCAAGTGATGTCACTGGAAAAGGTGTTTTGGGCTTAAGTAGTACGCCATTACTCGTATTTATACCTATGAAATCTTGTCCAGTTTTCCAGTGATGAGCCATTCGTATTGCTTTCGGTAAATAACTTGTCCCTTACTAGATAATTGAGTTGTCTTCATTAGAAGCACCCATTAGTAAGAAATTTGTAAGACAAATAATACAGCATTACATTATCAAGTCAAATCATCACTCTATCCGCTCTATCATCCCCTGCTTTTCCTTACGGTATTCTTCAATCGTCAAATTCCTTAACATCGAATTCTTACCCCCTTCATTATGCACCAAGTTAACACTTTTTACATAATGTTCAATGACATGGATTTTCTGTAAAGGTGTCACAATAAGCAGCTGTAAATTCAATTTACTAAACAGTTCCAACCCATAACGTGCAGAATCATCTGAACCGCGGCCAAAGGCCTCATCAATCATCACAAAACGGAAACTTCTGGATTGCGTTTCGCCCCATTCCAGTCCAAACTGATAGGCCAACGCAGAAGCCAAAATGGTATACGCGAGCTTTTCTTTTTGTCCACCGGATTTGCCAGCCGAATCCGAGTAATATTCCTTTTCCTGATCATCTTCACGCCAGCGTTCTGACGCAGAAAATAAGAACCAGTTCCTGACATCGGTGACTTTGCGCGTCCATTTTTTATCAACATCGGTCAAACCTTCACGCCCACTAAAGCGGTCAATCAATTTTTTTACCTGATGAAACTTACTTTCATCATATAAATCATCCTCACCGCCTAAGGTATCTGATAAACAGGCGCGTAAATCCTGTTGAAATCCACGTATATCTATATCTGTACTGCGCTCTGACATCAGGGTGATATAAGTACCTGTATTGTAATCAATCGCATTTAAAGACAGGTTAATCTTGGTGAGCTTGTCTTCAATTTCTTGGCGCTCTTTATCCAGATTGGCCTGAAACATAGCGATTTTCTGTATTGTGCCTTCTTTGAGCATTTGATGAAAACGCTTTTCATGCCGTGGTAAATCTTCTTTTTCTAGTTTTTCCAGCATTTCGCCAAATTCAAACGCCGATTCCAGTGCCACATCCAGATCACGACTTTCCAGTTTGTATTGATCTTTATATTGCTGCATTTGCTTAATGATGCGTTCACTCAAGCGCTGGATTTTTGCCATTTCAGCATTCAACTGATTTTGTATCCATTTACGCATCGTGCTACGGTGGTCATCCGCATTGGCAATGCTTAAAGTAACCTCAGGCAAAGCTTTGGGTTGCATCTCCTTCAGTTTCGGGAAGCTAAATTCACGCTCTGGAGAGGGCGCACTATTAAGCATTTTCTCACTGACTTGTAACTGATTTTTATCTTCTTCTATCTGCGCTTCTAGCTTGCCGCCTTCCTTTATTAAGATACTGATTTTTTCTTCCAGAATAATAAGCTGTGCAATACTGTCATCCAATTGCTTTTGCAAATGCTTTAATATATCTGACTGCTGTTCAATCTGCTTTTTTTCATCCAGTAATTTATCAATATTCAGGCTGACTGATTGCCAGTCTATTTCGTCAAAATTTTCAATATTTAGTAAGTCACGCGCTTTATCACGCTGGCTGGTGAGTAATTTAAACTGCTTATCCAGTTCACCTAATTGCTTCAAACAAGCGTGCCCTTCACGCTGCACTGCGCTCAATGTTTGTTGCAAGGCTGCAATTTTGGCTTTATTATCCCAGCCTAAAATAAAGCGTGAACGGTCATTTATCGCATGCCGATCATCTTTTTCATGACGAGATCCGCCACTTTTAACTTGCCCCTGCGGTGTGATAGCTTTGGGCTGTCGTCTAAACCCTTCCAGTGTATCAGCACAGTAATAATCAAAGCGTTTGGCGATTTCCAGTGCTAACCAGTCATAAAAAACACTGTCCGTTTTAATGCGCAACTTATGAAATAATGATTTAACAGCGGGGGTTTCAAATCGTTCAGTGGATTGCTCTTTTACTCTGAAATATACCAGCCGACCTTTTAAGTGCGTCCTTTCAACATAATGGGCCACTTTTCGATAGTGCTCTTCAGCCACTAATAAGCTTAAGCCCATTGTATGCATAACGCGTTCAATAGCACCTTCCCAGACACTCTGCGTTTCATCGACTTTTAATAATTCACCAATAAACGGTAGCTCTTCCGCTGCCACACCAATGGTTTCGGCAAGTTGCTGACGAATGCGCAAATTGTTTAACGGGATATTGCTCTGACGTTTTTTTAAGGAATCGATTTCTTCATCTAATTGCGTTTCTTGTTGTTTGTGTTCGTTCAGCGCAATCGTGCTGTCTATCTTTTGTTTATCAAGATCGGATTGCTGTTCTTCAATGCCCTGTTGTTTACGTTCGGCCTGTAATCGGTTATCGTGAAAGCTGTCACTGTCCGTCGCCATGGCCAGTTCCAGTTGTTCACAAAAATTCTGGTAGCGTGCTGAGTGTTGTTTTCTTTGTTGCTGATTTTTTTCTAGACGACCCACTTCCACAGCAATTTCATCTAAGCGTCGCCCGCCATTATCTTCAATACTTTGCTTCAGATGATGCTGCGTAACGCGCGCTTCATTCATCTCGGTATTTTGCCGCTCTAATCGCCGTTGTTGCTTCTCAAGTTCTATGCCACGTTTTTCTATTCGTTGTGCTAGCAAGACTGTTTTATGCTCAGCAAAAAAGGCATCCAGTGCTTCGCGACATCTGGTTTTATCGCTATGTTGCTTTTCGCTGACTTGATAACTCGCATAATCCGTTAACATCGGCTTTAATAAAGATAACTGATGTTTGGCTTTTAAGACCGCTTCGTGCGCTCGGTTCAAGTTTTCAAATTCACGGCAGATTGAAGTAATGCGCTCCTGTACGGGCGGCGCTTCCAGCATATGTGTACGCACAAATTCAGTCAGATTACCGACCGCTTTCATGGAAACCGTTTGATAAAGCAACTCTAAAGCCTGCTCGCTTTCTATGCCTAAACGGCGACGAAACTCGGCCGAATAATCTTTGAATGATTCAAATAGCTGTAGCTGTTGTCGCCGTTTTAAGCGCTTTTTTAAATCCAGAATATCATTGCCAAACTGGGAAAAGTGCTCTGCAATACTTAAGGCTTCGGTACTGAGGCAATAAAATCGAGCAGGTTGATTCTGTTCTTCTTTACACCAGAAAACCTGTGCAATAGTGACATGTGTATCATAGCCTGCATTATAAAAATAGCCGAGTAAGACACTGTAGTTATTGGCATCCCGCAAAGCCACTTGCTTGGCGGCTAAGTTTTCGGCATCCTTTTCGCTTTTATAATGACCACGCACATAGGAGTTTAGATTCCGTTCTTTTGCTTCCGCGCCTGCGGCTTTGTTATAGGTGATTTTTTGTGTCGGCACTAATAAGGTGGTGAGCGCATCGACCACGGTTGATTTTCCGGAACCAATATCCCCCGTTAATAGCGCGTTTTCACCCTCTGGTTTTATCTGCCAGATATGCTTATCAAACGTTCCCCAATTTAATAGTTCAAAGCGCTGCAGCCTAAATCCTACCAGTTTGTCATCAGTGATAAAATCGAGTTCAGTCTGTAGATTGGACATGTTCCTGATATTTTCCTAATTTTTCGTTAAAATCTGCGGTCCAGTCTGCATCCACAAGCGCTATGATAATACGCTGAACTTCTAGGCTTTCATTATCATTTTTTAATTTGCGTAAAAACCCTAGTTCGGCCACTTTATTAATCGTTGCATTAATGGAGGCTGCAATTTGTGCTTCGTTACTTTTTTCCGGCATAAACACCTGCATCGCGTTACTGAGCTCCTCTCTGGAAACAATAACCCGCGTTTCTGCCCCCGAGCTATCGGCTTCTGCCATCTTTTTACGCAATAATACGCATAATAAACTAATCGGATAACTTAAGGGACGACGTGCAATCAATCTTGGTAAAGGTTGTTTTTCATCTTCATCGGGTATTGTTTGAGTCAGCCAGGCATAGCCTTCAGCATCATCAATTTCCAGATCTAGGCCAATGACTTCTACATAATCCAGAATTTGTGATTGCAGCTCTACTAAGTCATTCCATAATAGAGGGTGCTGGTTTCTGAATAAGATGCCTTTGAGCAGGTGAATAATAATGGGGGATATGCTGGGTTGGTGTTCTTCTTCGGTCATGGTATTTTTAACATTGCAACCCGATAATAATCATTCGGGTAAAGGAGGTGTCTATTTAATTGAGGATTGATAATCACTTAACAAGAGTAATATGGTCTAATTCATTCGCTTTTGGAAAATATTTTTTATCGCCACTGCGTGATAGAGCGTATCAAACAAGTGATGATTTAATTGAGCAGCTATTTTACTTGCTAATTGATAGGTTGCCAGACTATCACTCACTGAAAATTAAAGAATATCCAGAAGCAGGATACTTTGTTGACAGGTTTGCTGAACGGTTTTATCTGCATCTTCTTCGACCTCACCATCGGGAATAAACCATTTTATCGTGACACTGGCATCAATAACGCCATTCATTTCCTAAGGTAACTCGCGACACACACCCACCCATCTTGCTAGTCTTTTTGTTCGTCTTCAGCGTTGTAGAAAAAGTTTCGTCGCCAGCTATGCGCCTATTTCTACTAATGGAAGACAAACAAAAATCCTGCGCAATAGGGGTAGTTTATTTATTGCGCCTTACCTAAGGGGCTTCACGTGCTTTGCTAATGTCATCCAATGAAACATGATCTTGCTTGTCTCGCAAGGCAAGAATAGCCTCTATAGGAATGGGAATCAAATAACGTGTGCATTCTGACGTGTCTTTTTGTTCGCCTTCTGCGTTGCGGAAACAGTTACGTAGCTCGCTATGCGCCTGTTACCGCGCCTTGAAGGCAAACAAAAATACTGCGTCATAATGCATAACTTATTCAATTCCCATTCCATAGCATCATGCCGCTGTTTTTTCATACGGCTGTCTTGTATTGCCTGTTGCATCAGGCGGGTTAATATTGCACTTTTTTTTCCTGTGCAAATTCGTCATTGAAGGCTTGCTTAACCTCTTCAGGAACACTGAAATTAATGGTCGCCATTGTGGAAGCCACTCTATTGTTAAAATATTCAACAATAGAGTAGCATAGCCTAGTCATAAATAACAGCGTATGAGAGGTACACTCGAGTATTAAATTTGTCTTGGTTTGGCTCTTATTCATCACACCTACAAGTGTCAGTTTTTCTAGGGGCTGTAGAACGGACTTTAGTCCGCATGACGACTGAGTTCATCTGAACTTGCGGACTAAAGTCCGCTCTACTTTGGTTGCTGTGCTTGTTTTCAATTATTTTGAGCGAGACTGGGTACTCACCCCGCTTCAAACGTTTAAAGTTAAGTGCCGCAAGAAGTACCGTGTAATATCGTGAATTATAAATGTTATGAACAAGATAGAAATCCCGTCCAGCAAAAGAAAAGAATTTGCCATATAAAAAATAACCTCATAAAATATCTAGCCAGTCTAGCTTTATTGGAGAAGCAAATGCAATGGCAATTACAAGAAGCAAAAAATAAATTTAGCCAGGTAGTACAATATGCACGAAAAGAACCGCAAATTATTACCTTACACAGTAAAGAAACAGTCGCAATTATTTCAATAGAAGATTATCACAAACTTTATCCTAAAAAAAAGAAACCCTCATTGCTTAATATAATGCAACATTCGCCTTGGGCAGACATTGATCTGGATGTGTTCCGTTCTAAAGATACTGGGCGAGATATTGAATTATGAATTACTTACTGGATACCTGCTTTTTATCCGAACTCAGAAAACCGAAACCTAATCATGGCGTTAGCGACTGGTTATATCATGTTGATGAGCATAATTTATACATCAGTAGCGTCAGTATTTGTGAAATTCAAAAAGGAATCAGCCAACTTAATGCCCCTGTCTTTCAACAAAACTTAACACAATGGCTTGATGATACTTTATTACCATGGTTTGAAGACAAAATCATTCCAGTGGATACCCAATTAGCACGTTATTGGGGGGGATTTTTAGTCAAAAAGGATTAACGCGTCCTGTCATGGATACATTAATTGCAGCATCAGCAATGCGCGGTGATTTTATTTTAATCACTCGTAATACTGATGATTTTGGATTATTTGATATAAAGTTGCATAACCCGTAGAGTAAAGAATAAAGGGAACCAGTTTGGGTACTGATGAAAAATTTCGACCTGTACCGTTCAAATGAAAGCCACAAAAGGGACTTCCTTTCGGAAGTTTTTTTCTTGAGCGAGCTGGGGTATTCACGCCTTTTCAAACGTTAAAAGTTTAATGGCAGCAAGAAGTACCGCGCAATATCGTGAATCATATGCATTATGAATAGCATACCCTAGTCATAAATAACAGCGCATGAAATGCCGTAGTATCTATCAGAAGCTAGAAAAATCACGTATAGGGCAAAACAAGTTACGCACAATCTAACTTCGAAAATTCAGGGCCCTTATGTACCAGAATTGCTTGCTGCTGAATCGCACTCGCTGCTATCTGGGCATCGGCTAAAGATAACTGATGCATTGCTTTTATTTCAGCGGCTATGACTTATTTTTAAAAAATATAATTCAATCTATCCTCAATGTCAACTGAGTGGTTCTGTTTCTTGGCATAGAGTCTTCATCAACGCCGCGTATAAATCACACTCGGCATTCTCACCGACTTATCAATTCCTTTGGCACTCACCCAGCTAATTTTCACTTCCTTATCGCTATCAATCAAGGCATTGGCATTATCCTGACACGCAAGATTCATATAGGCGATCAACTCACTTAAGCCTTTTTCTAAAGGATGCTGCTGACAGATTTCCAGTAAGGTAATTTGTTGCTGATTTTGTAGCGCTTTATTAATCCGCGCCTGTAGCATATCCGTATCAACATAATGCTGGGTATACAATAAATCACTACTAAATTCTGCCGCACCTGCTGTTAATTTTTCTGCAGAAATGATGGGGCGACTCGGCGGACGAAATAAAGTACGAGAAACCGGTAACTCAATGAGGGCCTTGATGTCATCTAACTGTGCAAAATCTTTCGCTTTAGGGGGTGTTTGTTTAATGGCTATGGCTGATTTTTCGATCTCATGAATTATCGACATGATGCGTTTATTTTCTAACCATACCTGATCATCTAAATAGCGCCTTAGCTGTTCTACCAGACTGGAACTGGTACGCTGAACTTTCTCGCCAGCTTCTAGCAAGTGGTATTTCATTTTGGGCAATAATTCATCCGGTTCGCAGCTTTGTACTTCTTCCAGGCTGAGTACTTTTTGAATTAATTCATTAAATTCTTCCTGTTTCGCAGGTGACATTAACAAGCCCCAGAATGCCTGAAAACTTTTCCCCTGATCGGAATCACCAATATCATCTTGCTCGCCAAAAATATCATCCAGTAAATCGCCTTTATGTTTACTACTGGTAGTGATTTTCTCGCGCGTGCTACGGTCAAGCTGACGAAAATTTTCTTCCACTTGCCTGAAGTCCATTAGCAAACTGCGTACGGTTTCTTCCAGTTGATAAAAACGTTCCTTGACTTGCCTAGGATCATAGCTAATCACTTCACCCTGTTGTAAACGCGATATTTCAGCGTCAATTTCTACTTTTTGCGCGTCTAACTCTGCGATACGTTGTTGTGGGTCCGTCTGCGTGGTTTGTAAAATACTGGCAAGCAATTCAAAAACGGTGAGTAATCGTGACTCTGTCCCGATAAATTGTTTTTGTTCTAAACTACGCAACCATTCAATGGATTTTTCACTGGCAGGTGTCAGGTCAAATTCTGGCTCGTCACTGTTTTCGGCATAGTATTTACGCAAAAAGGCATTTTCACCATTGGCCCAGTCGGTTAAGTAAGCTTTGGCTGTTTTTGGATATTTATTACGATGAATCTGGCGTAAATGAAATAAAGTGTCTTCCAGCTTTTCAGTGATGTCGCTTTGCTTTAATGAGCGGCAATTTGGCTGGATAAAGACGCGATAAAAAAAGCTGATGATAAGTGCTGAATTATCAGCACAAAGTAAACGCCATGTCGGGTGCTGGCGCAGTTTAAGCAGGTAGTCGTGTTCCATTTTCTTAGCGGGTGAGTGTTCTTTGGATTTAACAGAGTAATTTGATTTTGCACTCAGAAACGAGAATGTTATAGTGTGCCATATTCTTACTGTAGCATAAAATGGCATGACAGCACCCTCTAAAAAAATTACACTGATCAGGCTTTCTGCGATAGGAGATGTCTTAATGCTATTGCCTGCCGTTCGCCTGCTAAAAAAACTTTATCCAGATTCACAAATCGACTGGCTGATCGATAGACCTATTGCAAGTCTTCTGGCAGAAATTGTTGAGGTTAATATCCTTGCTATTGATAAGCCCAAATCCATCCGTGATTATTGGCAACTTAGGCAACAGTGGCGCAAGAAAAATGCCGGTCAACTGATTAGCTTGCAAACAAGCTTTGTCAGTAATATTGTGATGGCATTATTGCCAGCTGAGCATAAAACAGGTTTTGGCTTGCCTTATTCTCGTGAAGGGCATCATTTATTTGCTAATACTGCTTATGATCTACCTGAAAATTTACATCAGGTTGAGATTTTTTTTGAATTAGTCAAAAAGTTTGCGGGTAGTAGTGAGGAATATCAAATTACCACAGAGGACTTGTCACTACCGGTTAGTGAGCGTGATAAAACCTGGGCAACTGATACCTTACAACAGCATAAACAATGGATTGCCATTAATCCTATGGCCTCTACGCTCGAAAAAACATGGCCTAGTGAATATTATAGTGAGCTGATTAATCAATTGAATAATCGTTACCCTGACAAATATATTGTGTTAACGGGTGGCCCATACAATAAAGAAATTGAATTCGCTGCTAAAATCCAGCAACAGGCCCGCTCACCTTGTTTTAATTTAGTGGGTAAAACGAGTTTAACGCAACTAGCTGCACTACTACAGCAAATGACATTACTTATCTCGCCGGACACGGGACCCTTGCACCTCGCCAATGCAGTTGCTACTCCTGTGATTGGGCTTTATGCGGTGACCCGGCCTGAATATATTGGCCCTTACAATCAACTAAACAACTGCATTAATATTTATGACCAGGTGGCTCAAAAATTTATGCACAAATCCGCAGGGGAACTGGGATGGCAAAAGAAAATTCCTAGCCAGGCAGCAATGCGATTAATTACGGTTTCACAAGTGATGGATAAAGTGTTACAACTGGAAACGACTGATTAAAGAATTCCCTCGGTAGAATACTATTATGCAGGAACGTACACAAAATAAACTGAACAAAGTAGGTGCGAATTCATTCGCGCGGTACGAATAAATTCGAACCTACAGAAAAGCTTTTAAACGTTAAGGAATGGGAATCAAATAACGTGTGCATTCTGACGTGTCTTTTTGTTCGCCTTCTGCGTTGCGGAAACAGTTACGTAGCTAGCTATGCGCCTGTTACCGCGCCTTGAAGGCAAACAAAAATACTGCGTCATAATGCATAACTTATTCAATTCCCATTCCATAACAACAGTGTCACTAATATGTCTTAATCTTATGAACATTCTAATCTTCTCCCCCTCCTGGGTGGGTGACATGGTCATGGCACAAACACTTTTTAAAGTGCTACACCAGCAATACTCAGATTTAGCACTGGATGTTGTCGCACCGCCCTGGCCATACGACTTATTAAAACGTATGCCCGAAGTTAGCAACCATTACAAAATAGAAGTACAGCGAGGTAAATTTAGCTGGCAAGCACGTAGAGATATTGCCAATAAACTAAAAGATAAACATTACGATTGGGCAATTACGATGCCTATTACCTGGAAATCGGCGTTGACAGGCTACTGGAGTGGCGCGCCTAAACGCACCGGATTCCTAGGCGAAATGCGTTATGGTTTATTAAACGATAGACGTAAATTAGACCCTAAAAAGCACCCCTTTATGGTACAGCGTTATGTATCTCTAGGACTTGGAGCAGATTCACCCCCCTCTACATTGCAGTTTATTCCTCAACCTGAATTAACCGTTAACAGGGAAAATTGCAATACCTGGTTACAAAAACTTAATATCCCGCATTCTCAAGAGATCGTTGTACTCATGCCAGGTGCTGAATTTGGTCCCGCTAAACGCTGGCCAACCGAAAATTATGCAGCGGTCGCTACACAATTAGTACAAATGGGTAAGCAAGTTTTATTACTAGGTTCCCCCAAAGACTATGACACTGCGCTAGAAATCGAACAAAAAAGTGATTACGATCTGATTAACTTATGCGGTAAAACCAGCCTTTTAGATGCTGTAGACATACTCTCTTGTGCAACGATTGCTATTAGTAATGATTCAGGATTGATGCATATTGCGGCTGCATTGAGTATTCCACAAATAGTCATTTATCGTAGTTCTACGCCTGAATTCACACCGCCACTTAATGATAAGGCGATTATTTTACAAGCCGAATTCAATCGCCCTACTGTTGATAGAATTAAATTAAAATCTCTGGAGGGCATAGAAGGATTTTCTGATGTGGCTATCAATAGTGTACTGGCCGCTATAAATTCAGTTTATAGTCATTAACGCGTACGAAGTAAACTGAGCACCTGTAGGTGCGAATTCATTCGCACGTTACGAGAAATATCAAACCTGTAAACCCTTCAAGTGTGTTACTCGATGTTCCAGTTTTTGTAGTATGTTGATTTTATTATCTATTTTTGATTTCGATAAAATTAAGTTTACCTTTAAAATCAATGCACTAACTTTTATTGCAACAAAATCTAGGTGCCTTCAAGCCCAGATATAGCTGGAAACTGGAACATCGAGTGTTATGCACATTCTTAAGCTTAATATTTTAACGCTGCCGTATCGCTATATGAATAACCGGTTACACAATATGAATAATAATGAACCTAATTTAAACCCTCCGTTTATAACAAAACACTTCCGCCTTCTCTTTTTTGCTATCTTTACAGTCGGCCTTCTACTTGCACTACTGTACAGTAGCCAGCAAATCGTTGGCTCTTCTCAGAAGCAAATGTTATTTAAAGGTTATATGGGAGCCATTCAAGATATATGGTTGAGCTATGGCAATGCTGCAAGCTCTCTTGGCAATGTACCAGGATCACTTTCTACTTATTTAATAGGCGTGCCGCTGAAAATCTGGTTGTCGCCGTGGGCTCCTATGGGCTTTCTTATCTTCTTGCATATAGGGTCTTTTTTTCTGTTTGATTCTGTCGTTAAGAAGATATTTGATCAGCACATTCGCCTGGTTTTTAGTGTGATCTACTGGCTTAATCCGTGGTTTTTATTTGAAAACACCCTCTGGAATCCCTCTTATCTCTCTTTCTTTACGGCTTTGCATTTTTGGACAGCATTTCATATGCACCAAAAAAAATCCTTTGTTTATTCATTTTTGCATCTTCTTGCCATCGGCATGGCCATGCAGTTACATTACTCCTGGCCAATTTTAGCCGTTCTCTCCAGTTTTTTGTTTTATAGGGGTATTATCAAAATTCATTGGCTAGGCTTAATTGCTTCGGCTCTTGTTATTTTTATCTCTTTAGTCCCTTATTTTCAAGAATTACTCATTCATCAGGGAATCCCCGAAAATGAAGGTAATAAAAGTGATGGTCGATATATAGGTTGGGGCGGGGTGCATGTATTTCCTGTTTTAAAAGCCTTCTTTTACTGGCTCCGATACGCATCGTTTTTATTTACCAATAAAATCATATTGGGAGCTACTTTTAATATTTTATCCGCTGATACATTACTACAAACAATAGCAATGTATTCATGGCGTGTTCTGCTTTTTTTGATTGGTGGCCTGTCTCTGTTATTTTCCTTAAAGGTCAATTACGCAGCCTGGGTAAAAATCAAACCGTTTATTTCCAGAAAAAATATCCACACAGAAATAGACCTTGAAAAATGGTTACTACTCTATATTGTGGGTACGGTATTTGCAGTCTTATTCAGCGCAGCCCTTTCCCCGATAATTTTTAGCTTCTGGCATCTGATTATCATTTTTCCGATAGCACTTTTTCCCGTCTTAAGCTACATTAATACGTGGAAACATAATAAGGAAAAAACGCTAACAAAATACCTGTTATGTGTGATTATTTATCTCATTCTGGTGAATCTGGTTGCCGCGAATGATAGCAAGAAATATTCCTACACCTTAAGTTATCCACAACAAGCACTAGAGTATGTACAAGAACTTAAGTTGCAAGCACCCGATTAATCCTTCGAGCCATTTGTATGAACAATACCAAACGTTCTCCAAGACTACGCATTGCTGTTTTAATTCGCCACTATACGCGTATTGGTGGCGCTGAACGCTACTGTGTTGAACTAACTGAACGGCTGGCAGAGCAACATGAAGTTCACTTGTTTTGCCAGGAGTTTGAAACAGAGCCGCACCCTGATATTATTGTGCATACAGTTCGCAAAAAACGCGAAAAAACACGCTATATTAATCAATTGGAATTTTCTCGGTGGACGCGACTGGCAACTGAAGGCCGATTTGATATTGTACATTCGCATGATAGGGTCACTCATGCTAACGTACAAACTCTGCATGTACCCTGTGTACTAAGTCGGTATACCGAAATAACAGGGCTTAAAAAAATATTACGCTGGCTTAACACAATCATTAGTCCCCGCTTACTGGCCTATTTATGGTTAGAAAAAAAACAAATCTGCACTGACAATCAGCGTCAAATTATTGCCGTTTCTGAATTTCTGGCGAGAAATATCACCCAGAGTTACCCAGATATCGTCAACAATATTAATATTGCTTACCCAGGCATTCATATCACTCAAACAGCAAGTACTCAAAAAGCTCAGCGTAACAAACAGCGCGATGCGTTACAGCTATCAGAAAGTGATTTTGTGGTGTTATTTGTTGCCAATGATTACCAGCGCAAAGGCTTATTAGTTCTTATCAATGCGCTGAAAATGATTAATAATCCTGCAATCCATTTAGTCGTTGCCGGGGATGATAACCCAGATAAATTTACTCAGTCGGTAACAATTGCTGGCTTAAAAAATCAAGTACATTTTGTCGGCAAGTGTCATGATATGCATGCTTTATATCCTGTTGCCGATATTTTAGTCCACCCCACTTTAGCAGATACCTATGCGATGGTTGTATTAGAAGCGATGGCCCATTCAGTTCCTGTTATTGTCAGCAATGCTCGCTATTGTGGATTTTCCGAGCATCTAAGCACGCAAGAAGCATTGCTTATTCATGACCCAAAAGATTTCACAGAAATTGCCAGGCATATCAATACGCTATCCACTGACACTGTGTTACGTAAATCTTTAGCCGAAAAGGGCAAACATAAAACATTATCTATTCGCTGGGAAGAGACAGTGGAGCAAACATTAAGCGCTTATCGCAAGGCTTTAGGGATAGAGTTAGAATGATAAGTTTCACTCGATCCTCAAGTTTTTAATTTTTTTATTCCTTGACTTTTAAAACTTAC
>CAYZUM010000057.1:0-13554 GCA_964481455.1 uncultured Methylomonas sp.
AAGGCGAACAAAAAGACGAGTCAGAATGCACACGTTATTTGATTCCCATTCCTAAGTCATTATTGTTAATTATTTCACAGATCTGATATGAATATGGTAAAACTACTATCAATTAATACGTATTAGGAGACTGAAATGAAAATTCGATCTATATTTATAATGTTTACTATTTTTTGGGTATCTGAATGCGCCCTGGCAAAAGCACCTGCACCAGAGCAAGTTGATGGTGCAGTGACAGTAAGTACTAAATACGCACAAACTTTGATGAATCGAGGTGTTACTTTTATTGATGTACGTCGTGTGACTGACTATCAAAGTAGTCATATTCAAGGGGCAAAGCATTTAGATTTAAAGCTGGATTTAACGGAAGCAAGTTTATTAAACGTTGTAAAAAAACATCGCCCCGTTGTTTTTTACTGTAATGGTGATATGTGTCAGCGTAGTGCAAAAGCAAGTGAAAAGGCAGTGGCATGGGGCTGGATGAAAGTTTATTATTATCGCGGTGGTTATCCTGACTGGCAAAAAGCGGGTTTGCCATTAGAATAAATTTTGGCTGAGTGCAACGGGTAGTGGCACTCAAATAGTATACTTCGACGGTCACAGTTGCGGATTTCTAGCGGTTAGTTTTAGCCGATAGTTGTATTGCTCAAGCAGTTCTTAGGTAACTCGCAATCAATAAACTACCCATATTGCGCAGGATTTTTGTTCGTTTTCAAGGCGTAGAAATAGGCGCATAGCAGGTTACGTAACTATTTCTACAACGCAGAAGACGGGCAAAAAAACAAGCAAGGTGGGTGGGTTATTTGTTGCGAGTTACCTTAGCTTGCTATTCTCCTGCTTTAGAGCCCAGTATCAAGTGTGCGGCAGGATTTTTCTCTTAGCAAAAATCAACTCACTATACAGCCGCACCTGTGACCGCGCGAGGTATAAATTATTCCTTGGGTGGGAATTTTGATAAAATTTTAGCAACATATTGTTGAGCAAGTGTGTCCCTTTCAGCTTTATCGCTATTTTTGGGTAGCCTACCGTCTGCAAACCCCCTCCACATAAGCTGGTCAGTTTCGGGGTTGATAATATCTATAATCAATGTTCCTTGTTTAAAGTGAGTAACCTGAGTATTGGAGCCAGTATTAAAAGCACCTCTGTGATAACCAAAACCGGCTCTGTAGCCATAAAATCCAGGGGACATGCCATTATAATTATTGTATGTGCGTATATCGACTCTATCTTCAAGCACTACGCTGTAGTTAACCCAAAAATCAACTGTACCCTCATTTTGTTTAATGTAGTGTTGTTTTTGTAACTGTTGGTCGATAGTGGAACGAATGCGTTGATCTATTATATTGTCCAGATATTTGAGACTGGCTTTATTGTGGTCATTTTCAGCGTGCCAGCGATAAGTTTTAAGGTTAGAAAAATCGATTTTGTTATCATAATCAGTGCTTAGCGAAAGTGATGAGCAAGCGGAGATAAGCACCGATATGAGCAAGGTAAAAAGAGTGTTTTTCATTTTTTGTCCTTCTGTAAGGTAAGTGAGGGCCTTTTTTACTTAAGGAATGAGAATCAAATAACGTGTGCATTCTGACGTGTCTTTTTGCTCGCCTTCTGCGTTGTGGAAACCGTTACGTCGCCAGCTATGCGCCTGTTACCGCGCCTTGAAGGCAAGCAAAAAGACTGCGCCATCATTGCACAACTTATTCAATTCCCATTCCTAAGGAGTAAAGTGTATATCATTTAATTCATGATATGCTAATATTGATTTATTTTAATTTTCAGAACTTAGCCTGTTTAGATGTTAAAATGCTTAATGCTTTTTGTACATGTTCAGCTGTTTCAATGCCTAAGTCAGTTAAATAACCACCATCATCTCGGGTGACAATGTTTTTCTCATGTAAGCGTTTTATGGCAGCAATGGTCTCGGGAGGGGCGGACTGGTGAACTTTAATACCTTCTTGCGTCGATGTTAGTTTGTATCGTGCTAGAATATTTAATTCTTCAGTAAGGTCGGCTGAGATTGGCATAGTATAATTCCTTTTTATTGTATAAAAATGGTGGCTTTAGTTCTTTGTGTTACTTTATACCACTAAGCGGCTGGCTGACTACAGAAAAATCAAAGAAAAAAATTATAGCCATAATTAATAGAGAAAATAGATGATGAAAATTCTTATCAGGATCGTAATGTTTATTGCGATTGGGAGTATGTTTTTTAGCATAATGGGGAGGGTGCAACCCAGCTATGAAAGCAATTATACAATTTTGTACTCAGATTTTATACAGGATATCCGTAATGGTGCAATCTATGAAGTGACTATTTCGGGTGAAACGGTAAAAGGAAAGCGAACTAATGGCGAGCCTTTTGTTACCTATAATCCTAATGACAATCATTTGATTGATGACCTCATTGAATATGGTGTGAAAATTAAAGTAGCTACACCTGAAAAGCAGTCGATGTTTATGCAGATTTTTATTTCCTGGGCACCTATGTTGTTACTCATTGGAGTCTGGGTCTATTTCTACCGTAAACAGCAAGGAGGAGCTGGCGGTGGCGGTGGACAGATGGGAATGGGAAAAAGTCGCGCAAAACTATTAGAAGAAGATCAAATAAAAGTAGGTTTTTCTGATGTTGCTGGCGTTGAAGAAGCAAAAGAGGACATTATGGAAATTGTTGACTTCCTTAAAGACCCCTCTAAGTATGAGTATGTCGGTGGGAAGATTCCTCATGGTGTTTTATTAGTCGGTCCTCCCGGCACAGGTAAAACGCTTCTAGCGCGTGCAATAGCGGGTGAAGCCGGTGTGCCGTTTTTTTCTATTTCGGGTTCTGATTTTGTGGAAATGTTTGTGGGTGTTGGAGCATCACGTGTGCGTGATATGTTTGAGCAAGCCAAGAAACGTTCACCTTGTATTATTTTTATAGATGAGATTGATGCTGTCGGTCGGCAACGTGGAGGTTCTGGGCCTGGCGGTGGTGGTAACGATGAACGGGAACAAACATTAAACCAGTTGCTGGTTGAAATGGATGGGTTTAGTGGGAATGAAGGGATTATTGTAATTGCTGCTACAAACCGCGCTGATGTGCTTGATAAGGCTTTGTTAAGACCGGGGCGTTTTGATAGAGAAGTGCATGTTGGTTTACCCGATATTAAGGGACGCGAACAGATTCTAAAAGTACATATTAAGAAAGTACCTCAAGATAAAGATGTAAATATCAAGGATTTAGCTCGTGGTACACCTGGTTTTTCGGGGGCTGAATTAGCCAATCTGGTTAATGAGGGAGCTCTGTTGGCCGCGCGTAATAACAAGCGAATTGTGACGATGGATGACTTGGATCGTGCCCGCGACAAATTATTGATGGGAGCTGAAAAACGATCCATGGTGATGCGTAAAGAAGACTTGCTGATGACGGCCTATCATGAGGCAGGTCATGCAATTGTCGGCAGAAATGTACCTGAACATGATCCCGTTTACAAGGTTAGTATCATGCCTCGTGGAGGTGCTTTAGGGATTACCATGTTCTTGCCGGAACGTGACCAGTACAGTGCCAGTAAAGATAAGCTGGAAAGCCAGATTTCAGCATTGTTTGGTGGGCGTATAGCCGAGGCAATTATTTATGGAAAAAACAAAGTCACAACAGGTGCGTCTAATGATATAGAACGGGCTACCCAGCTTGCCAGAAATATGGTGACCAAATGGGGCCTGTCTGATAAATTGGGGCCGATGGATTACGGAGATAATGAAGGTTACATGGGATCGCAAAGTAAACCTATGTCCGAGCAGATGGCAAAAATTATTGATGATGAAATTCGCATTGTTATCGATAGAAATTATCAACGTGCAGAAGATATTCTGAATGGCAATCTTGATATATTGCATAATATGGCGCAGGCCTTGATGGACTGGGAAACAATCGATAAATATCAAATTGACAGGCTGCTGAAAGGTGAGAAATTAGACCCTCCAGTTGATGAACCCGAGGAAGATGATTCAGATAGCGACATTGATAATTTACAAATTGTTGAAACCAGTAATGAAGATATTCAATTTGATGACCCTGCTGGTAATACTCATGGTCATCAGGAAATGTGATGCATTAGCTCGCTATAGTCACGATGGAATGTGACAATATAACGTGAGCATTTTTGTGTCTTTTTGTCCGTCTTCTTTGTTGCGGAAATAGTTAAGTAGCCAGTTGTGCGCCTATTTCCATGCCTCGAAGACGAACAAAAATCCTGCGTCAAAATACTCACGTTATTTCATTCCCATTCCTATGACATAAAAAAATTAATGTGATGTTTTAGTGGGCTTTTTGCCCGCTTTTTAATTTTTTCATAGCTTCACTACCAGGCTTTTTGCCTGGTTTGTTTTAGCCATCTGGTTTAGGATTATTGAATGTTATGGAAATCGAAATCAATAAGCGAATAAAAATGGAATCATCCTGGAAAGAGTTCTTCCTGGATGAGTTTTCTCAAGACTATATGCTAGTGTTGCGTAAATTTTTAAAACATGAGAAACAGCAAGGTAACTCTATTTACCCTGATTCACAGGCATTTTTCAGTGCCTTAAACCTGACACCATTTAAGCAGGTGAAAGTTGTTATATTAGGACAGGATCCTTATCATGGAGAGGGCCAAGCTCATGGTCTTTGTTTTTCAGTGCCGCCTGGCGTTTCTCCTCCCCCTTCCTTAGTCAATATTAATAAAGAGTTAAGCAGTGACCTCGGATTATCGCTGCCTGAACACGGCTGCCTGGTTAGTTGGGCAACACAGGGCGTATTATTACTTAACAGTGTTCTTAGTGTAAGGCAGAATAGTGCTGCATCACACCAGGGAAAGGGATGGGAGCAATTTACGGATAAAGTGATCACACTGATTAATGAGCACTCTGAGCATGTTGTCTTTATTCTGTGGGGAAGTTACGCGCAGAAGAAAGGGGCTTTTATTGATGTTTCAAAGCACCTTGTTTTAAAGGCACCTCATCCTTCCCCTTTATCTGCCCATCGAGGTTTTTTTGGCCAAAAGCCATTTTCTCGTACAAATGAGTATCTGGAACAGCAAGGTAAGAGCCCGATAAATTGGTCGCTTCCCGATGTCCAAAGTGCACAAATTCAGTTTGACAAGGCTCAGCACATCAATCAGAAAATTGCGCAATACAGTTGAATATTGTATTTAAAAATTTGTGATTAGAAAGTAAGTTATTATTAATGATTTTTACTTTATTGTTGTCATTTTGTCGCCATTGACAGGAGGTCTCGTGCCCTTAACCTATTCGGCTCCAGCCGTTAGTATTACCCTGAAAATTATTGAATCTTACGGTATAGATTCTGCGCCAATGCTGAAGAAGTTGCAAATTGATCCAAGGCTAATTGAGGACTCTAACGCCAGATTTAAATATACTAAGATAGACCAGCTTTGGCTTGATGCTGTTAGCCTTACAAACGATCCTTGTTTTGGGTTAAGAGCAGCAAAATATTGGCACCCATCACAAATGGGCGCTTTAGGCTATGCATGGTTAGCAAGCTCCAGTATGCACACTGCACTTAATCGATTTGCACGGTATATGTCTATCTTGACTGAAGGTGCGACACTAAATATTCTTGAAACGACCGATGATTTAACGGTGCAGTTGAATTATAAATCAATTTCTATGCAACAGCCAACACGAACAGACTCGTTTATGGCTATGTTGTTAGCGATGTGTAGGGCAAATTGCGGCGAGGCGTTTCGTCCAGAATCGATTTCTCTCACTCATGCCGAACCTGCAGATTCAAGCGAATTTATGACTCTATTTGAATGTCCAGTTTATTTTGAGAGCGTTGAAAATTGCTTTACTCTGTCTAAAAAGCTTGCCGATAAGCATTTAATTAGCTCAAACCCCCGGCTTGCGCAGCTCAATGACCAGATCATTATTGAAACCCTCGCTAAATTAGATAAAACTCACGTTGTTGAGCAAGTGAAAGTAGAAATTTTAAACCAGCTATCCTCTGGAAATGTTACAGATCTGTCAATAGCTGAAGCTCTTTATATGACACGCCGTAGTTTTCAACGAAAATTACAAAAAGAAGGGGTCACCTTTAAATTATTACTGAATGAATTGCGCTCGGAATTAGCTATAAATTACATTCAGGATAGTCATTTTTCTCTGCTTGAAGTCGCTTTTATGCTTGGTTTTGGAGAATATAGTTCTTTTTCAAGAGCATTTAAGCGTTGGACAGGGCTTTCTCCGAGTGCTTTTAGGGCGGGAGGATGAATGCCTAGTTATTCATATGCTGTTGCTGGGTCCATGCGGTGGTTACAGTCCCCCCCCCAAAAAAAATGGGACGTCGTCTATTGAAATAGGCAGTCGGGTGGGTCACCGAGCCCCTTATAGTATTGGGTCGCTTGCAGTGCCTCCCTGTCGCGTGACAGCAATTCTAGGGGGGGTAAAATGTATCTGCTCCATCAGTAGCAATTCCTAAATCTTTTTTGATCAGTTTGATTGATTCAAAAGCTTCCGGAGCTTGTCCAGAAGAGATAACCATCGCTTCTAAAGTCACTGCAGAAGGGTCTATTTCGTCAGTAGTATTTACATCATGATTATGACTTTTTCTTTTCCATTAGCGTAAGCCTTTGAAATATAAGAAGAGGTGATGAAAATAGGCAAGGCGAAGAGTATTGCTTTCGTGATTTTTTCAGTTCCATTGATTTGTAGATGACGTCAGTGTTAAATTCGACCTACTATTATCTTAAATATTAGCTTATTAGGCTAGTTTAATTTTCTTTATTTTTAATATTTGCTTAAGCCTTAGGTTTTGTTGGGTAACAATGAATTTATTAAACCTGAAAAGGGAGGGGAAAAGTGTAAGGGGGGGCAAAACTGAACTTTAACTTATAGCAATGAGGTAATTCTTCAAGTTAAATCTTATGGTTTCTGAAGGTTAAATTTTCTATCAATAGGCAGTTAGGCGCTGGAAATTAATAATCATCCAATTGTAAAAATATAACATGTAAATATCAGTTGATTATAAATTAATCGTGGATGATTATATTTCTCCATCTCCCTTAAATGAATTGGTTTGTTACAGGAGAGCGGGGTGAAAAGCTGAGCATATAGACACATGATTACGTACAAGGCTCAGTCATTATAAAAATATTGGGCATCATAGTCTTATAAAAAAACGCTTAAAGCCTATCAAAATAAGCCTTTTATAAATAAAGTATTTATTTGTTTCACTAAGAATGCATACCCCCTAATATAATAGATATCCAGTGATATCAGGATAGCCTGAATTCAGGTAGTCAGATTTATCTTGGCTTTGAAAAAAACAAGTTTCACGACTTAAAAAATAATGACCGTGGCTTCAACAGGTTGTTTTTATTATAATTAGCGACCACTTGAAATCCTAAAGAGCCATCTTTTATCGGAAATCTATTGCTTAGGCCTAGGGTGTTAAATTTTTCTCTTAATAGGCTCATTTCCATCAGACACTTTTCGTGCGATCTGAAATGATATTTAGCTGGAGAACATTCTTGTAAATCATTTTAGAATAATGAAAAAAAACACCGTAAGCAATGTAGAGCGGACTTTAGTCCGTATGTGCCAGCAAACTAAGTCGTCATGCGGACTAAAGTCCGCTCTACACGTTTTAGAAATGTAGGCAATTTATTGTGTGATAAATTTATAATAAATCAAGACAAATTTAACACCCTAGCTTAGGCCTATCAGTACCTGTTAACTGCGTGCAGGAATGACGAGCGTGCCTGAGTATGGGGGAGGGTTATGGCTAATCTGGTGAAAATATCAAAAAAGTACTGATTGTCAACGTGATAATGTTAGTTATGAATTTTTTGCTATTCTTCAGCATGCTTATAATGCAGTGCTGAAATCTGTTCTGATAATACGCCCATTAAAAAGGTGATCACTGACGTATTTAGCAACAAGGCACTCATATTAGTAAATCTATGTGCAGTGCTATAGGTATAGCCATAGTATCCCATGCCGAGTATAAAGAGGCAGATACTGATGGGTAAAAATAGTCGCATGGGTGAAAACAATGCACCAATGCGAACAATTATAATAAAGAAACGCGTTCCATCTCTAAATAAGCGAATATGACTTTTACCTTTGCGTTGTCCTGCATGGATCGGAAGGTAGGCAACCGGAAAACCAGAGCGAAAAAAAGCCATAGTACTCGTGGTAGGGTAGGAGAACCCATTAGGTAATAAATATAGAAATTTTCTAAATTTATTTGCTTTAACGGCACGAAAGCCAGAAGTGAGGTCATCAATTTTGTGGCCTGTCATTATGCTTGCAAAGCGATTATAAAAAGCATTTCCTATACGCCTTAGTAAGGACGCCTGTGACTTCGGATTCCTGGCGCCTACAACCATGTCATAACCCTCATCCAGTTTTTTAATAAATTCCGGGATATCCAGTGGGTTATGCTGACCATCGCCATCCATAAACACAATATATTCGCCTAGTGCATTTCTAGCGCCTGTTTTAATCGCTGCGCCGTTTCCCTGACTGTATGGATGACTGACAACTCTAGCCCCTTCCTGCTCCGCTAGTTCAGCAGTGTTATCAGTAGAGCCGTCATTTATCACCAATATTTCTGCATCGAGTTTTAATGCGTTAATACCTTGTAAGACAGCTAAAATATTTTTGGCTTCATTTTTTGCTGGAAGTACGATTGTGGTTTTCATAAATACAATTCAGTATGATCGTTTTTTTGGGTAATAGCGTTATTTTACGGCTGTGGTTGAGCTACAGGGAGACTATTTAGTGGTTTTGCAACGGGGTGTTTAGGGTGTGGTTTGATAATAGGGAGATAGGGTGAGTAATAGTGTTGATTATTATTTTGCTGATTATTATTTTTTATCGCATCAGTTTGTCTTGCCGTTTCTTTTGCCTGGTCTTGAGTTGCTTTCGCAGTATCTTCCTGGGCACGTATCAGGCGTTCTTTATCATCCTCTTCCTTTTGTAATTTCTTTTTTTCAGCGATTGCTTCCAGGTCGTCTGACAATTTTTTCACTGCAATTTCTTGTTGTTCAATGCTAATCTCTTGTTCAAGGGCAAATGCCTTACCCGTTTGTTTGCATTGTATCTGTTGGTAGCTGGTATTGCCATTTTCTATGCATTTATAGATCTTTGCATTGACAGGGGAAAGAGCAAGTATGAAGATTAATGAGACGATTATTTTCATGATATGTTTCTCTGTGTACAATAATGCTATATGTTATAGGAGTGAAGTCTGTAGATGACTATAGGTTAAGCTACTTGCGGTGTCAGTTAATACTTGTATGAGGCTTACGGAATGGGGATTTTATAACGTGCACATTGTTGTATCTTTTTGCCCGTCTTTTTTGTTGCATAAATAGTTACGTAGTACAGCACCTATTATTTGTATCGTTTTCAATGGTTGACGAGCGTCAGTTATCAACAATTAGAGAATAGGTGCTGTATAAACCTGCTATGTGCCTATTTATGTGCCTCGAAGACGAACAAAAATCCTGCGTTAAATGCACACGTTATTTTATTCTCATTCCTAAGAAGCACTAAATATACCATAAGGCCTGTCTTCTCATTTTAAATAGATTCCGTTTTTTTCACTATCTTGACTGAAATTTTAACATCATTCAAAAAAAGATACTTAATGACTCAAAGAAATTCCTTATTATTAAATCGTCGTGTCTGCATTGCGCCCATGCTGGACTGGTCTGATAAGCATTGCAGGTATTTTCATCGCCTGATATCGGCGCACGCTGTTCTCTATACTGAAATGATAACCACGGGGGCGTTAATTAAGGGTGACCGGCAGCGTCATCTAGGCTACAACCAGCAAGAGCACCCAGTTGCTTTGCAGTTAGGAGGGAACTCAGTCCATGACTTGACGGTCTGTAGTAAAATGGCAGAAGATTATGGCTATGATGAGGTGAATTTAAATGTGGGTTGTCCGAGTGACCGGGTACAAAATGGACGGTTTGGTGCCTGTTTGATGGCAGAACCTGAGTTGGTCGCAGAATGTATCGCCGCGATGCAGGAAGAGGTTGCGATACCAGTGACTGTGAAATCACGCATAGGGATAGATGATCGTGATTCATACGAGGAATTAGCTCATTTTATAGGTACTGTGGCTGCAGGTGGCTGTGATACATTTATCATTCATGCGCGCAAAGCCTGGTTATCCGGGCTTTCTCCTAAGCAGAATCGGAAAGTACCACCCTTGCGATATGAGGTCGTTCAGCGTATTAAGCAAGATTTTCCACATTTAGAAGTTATTATGAATGGCGGGATTACATCATTGGAACAGGCTGAAGAATTGTTGCAGAATGTTGATGGTGTCATGATAGGCCGTGAGGCATACCATAACCCTTATATATTAGAGCAAGTGGATAGAATTTTTTTTCAACAAAACAGTCAGCTTAAAGTGCGTCATGAAGTCGTTCAGGCTTTGATCCCTTATATACAAAGTCAATTATTCGCAGGGGTACGATTGCATAGCATTACGCGGCATATTTTAGGTTTGTTTCACGGGATAACGGGGGCCAAAGCGTGGCGACGACATTTAAGTGTTTATGGTCCTAAGAAGGGGGCGGATGAGAATGTTGTTTTGCAGGCATTAGAATTAGTGCAAGTATAATGTATACTAATGGGTTATTAATTTTTAGAGGCGGATGATGGAAGAATATTTCAGTAAAATTATTGAAGAAATTGGCGAAGATGTGACACGTGAGGGGCTGATTGATACCCCTATGCGGGCGGCTAAGGCCTTTCAATTTTTAAATAATGGTTACGGTAAGAATCTTGAGGAGGTATTGAACGGTGCTATTTTTGAGGCCGATACTGAAGATATGGTGATTGTTAAAGATATAGAGCTATATTCCTTATGTGAACACCACTTATTACCTTTTGTCGGCAAATGCCATATTGCCTACTTACCTCAAGGTCATGTTTTAGGCTTATCTAAGTTAGCAAGAATTGTGGACATGTATGCAAGGCGCTTACAAATTCAGGAAAGATTAACCAAGCAAATTGCTGATGCAGTAGATACTGCAGTTCATGCTAAAGGTGTTGCTGTCGTTATTGAAGCAAAGCATATGTGTATGATGATGCGCGGTGTTGAAAAGCAAAATTCTGTGATGACAACTTCTGTGATGACAGGTATTTTTCGTGAGGAAATGAGCACGCGTGCTGAATTTTTAAGTTTAATTAGTCGTTAGTTATTGCGTATTATGACAGCTAAAAAACGTGCGGTTTTAATCGTCAATCTAGGCTCTCCGGAAAAAATGACAGTACGGGCTGTTAGGCGCTTTTTGCGTCAATTTCTGGAAGATCCGCGGGTGGTGAATTTGCCGCGCTCGCTATGGTGGGTGATTTTAAACTTTTTCGTGTTACCCTTTCGGCCGCGCAAGTCGGCTAAAGCCTATGCCAAGGTGTGGACAAAGAGAGGTTCACCACTCACTTATCTCACTCAGGATTTAACCGATAGAGTAGCCCTGAAGTATCAACAAGATAATCAAGTTTCTGTGCAAATGGCGATGAATTACGGTAGGCCTTCACTAAAGAGTCGACTACGCCAATTACAAAAAGAACAATGCGAACAACTTACCGTTGTACCCTTGTACCCTCAATATTCATCGACAACAACGGCTAGTGTGTTTGATGCGGTTGCGAACGAACTGATGCAATGGCGTTATATTCCAGAGCTTCACTTTATTAGTGACTATCATCAACATGCTTTGTACATTGAGGCAATAAAAAACTCAATTCAGCAAGCCTGGACAGACCAGGGGCAAGGTGAGCTGCTGTTACTTTCATTCCATGGACTGCCTGCTGTATTGACTAAAAAAGGTGACCCTTACTATTATCAATGTCTTAAAACTGCGGAGCTTATTGCGGCAAAATTAAAGCTTCGGGCAGACCAATGGCGAGTCGTGTTTCAGTCTCGTTTTGGAAAGGCAAAGTGGTTGCAGCCATATTGTATTGAAACCCTAATGGCATTGCCCGCAGAAGGCGTTAAAAATATTGATATTGTTTGCCCAGGGTTTACAATTGATTGTCTAGAGACTCTGGAAGAAATCAATATAGCAAATAAAGAAATCTTTTTAGAGGCGGGTGGTGAGAATTACCAGTATATAGCAGCAATTAATGATTCTGAGGCAAGTGTTAAATTGATGCTTGATTTAATTGAAAATAAAACCAATTGACAAATTTTAGGCAAGAGCTATCACAATTGAATGTCATGGCAATGATATTTTTAATTATGATGGACAATGTGTTGGCTTTTTTTAAAGGATGAAAGTTGTTTATTTGCTGACAAGCGGTAGGCAAGATTTGAAGGTATCTTAGGCAACTCGCAATAAATAACCCACCCATCTTGCTTGTCTTTTTGTCTGTCTTCGGTGTTGCAGAAATACTTACGTAGCCTGCTATGCGCCTATTTCTACGCCTTGAAGACGAAAAAAAATCCTGCGTAATATGGGTAGTTTATTTATTGCGAGTTACCTTACTCCTGAAAAAATCAGCTCGTATGTATATGTGGTCTTGGCCTTGTGAAGTAACGTTAAATATTTGGAAAATGTTAACAATAGAACTATTATTAAATAACGGGTGGTTTGTTTGATGTTTTTTGATAGAGTGGACGTGATTGAGAAGTATCTGGTCTAGGAGGCTGTCCAAGAATAGAAGCCGTCGCGAGGGAAAGCCGTTGAGTCAGATTTTTCGATCATTTGAGGCGAAGTGTGTGCTCTTTAACGTTGTGATCGGGAAAGCTGACCAAAAGGGCTTTTCCGCAGTAGGTTTTCTATTCTTGGACAGCCTCCTAGAGTCGCAGACTAAACTTTATTGCCCAATAGCTTTGGACATTTTGAGATAATGTATGGTTTTACGAGTTGTCATGCTATTTAGCATATTAGGAATATTCCAAGGGCATTCAACTGCCTGGGCAGATGTCTATCGGTATACTGCACCAGATGGGCGCGTGCATTACACTGATAAGCCAGCACATAAAAAATATAAGTTAGTTATCCGAACCCAGCCTAAAAGCAATAATATCGCCTATAAGCACCTTAAAAGAAATAAAAAGAAATACACCCCGCTTATTGAAGCAGCTGCCTTAAAGCATAAAGTTGACCCTAAATTAGTTCATGCTGTGATTTATGCTGAATCTGCTTATGATGCAAAAGCAATTTCCAGCGCTGGTGCTGTTGGCTTGATGCAGCTAATGCCAGCAACCGCGCGACAATACGGCGCTGAAGATCGTAAAGACCCAAAACAGAATATTTTTGCAGGCACTCGCTATTTGAAATATTTGATGGGACTTTTTAACAATGATCTGGCACTTTCAGTTGCGGCTTATAATGCCGGAGAAAATGCAGTTAAGAAATATCATAATCAAATCCCTCCCTACTCAGAAACTCAGAAGTATGTAAAAAAAGTATTGCAGTTGTATAAAAAGAGCCTAGGGTAAGGGGCACGGCTTTCTCATAAAAAACTGGCATGATATTTGTCCAGATTATAAACTTAATCGCTGAAAATCAGGGAAACGGAGCTTAGCGAAGTGATGATTTTTAGTCCCTG
>CAYZUM010000058.1:0-13262 GCA_964481455.1 uncultured Methylomonas sp.
GAATGAAGGTGACAGGAGTCCCTGAATTTCACGAAGTAGCATGGCGCGCCTGTACTTTGGCGTTCGGTGTAACATGCGTTCAATGGAATCGGTAAGGTACTTTGTGATTCGGGGCTGGCAATATTGGCTAAGCCGACGAAGTCACAAAAGTGCGATACCGTGGGTACAATTCAGGCAACTGTTAGAAGCCTTTCCGTTACCAACGCCCAAAATCGTGCATAATGTCTGATAGTTTGCAGGGTAGCAAAGTTATGCGTCAAGGTAGATTTTGCCTTGATTACTGAAGAACCGTATGAGTGAATTGCTCACGTACGGATCTGTGGGGGGATTGGTCAGTAATGATTGATTCTACCCAGAAGTTGACCGCTGGCAGCGCAGTTTTTTTTCAAAGGTCATATTTTATCAAAGTTTAGTGTGTTGTCAGAGTTCATCGTATACCTGCCAGCGTCAACTGGACTTGGCGTTAGGGTTAGGTTTGCGAGTTTTGGGGTACTTATCGTGCGAATGACTTTGCACTTACAGCTGCTCAATTTATTTCGTGCTCATTCCTAAAACACCCATATTTGTGGAATTAGCCATAGCGCTATACTGGCAACAATGAGGCTAAGAGGAAGTCCTAATTTTATATAATCTATAAATCGGTAGCCTCCTGGGCCAAAGACCATCAGATTAGTTTGATAGCCTATGGGGGTAATAAAACTGGCAGAAGCGGCAATCATGACCGCTACTGCAAAGGGAGTGACATTAACTCCTAGACTTTCTGCCCCACTGATCGCAATGGGGAACATTATGATAGCTGCTGCGTTATTAGTAATCGTTTCAGTTAATATTACCGTGGCAACATAAATGATTACTAGTAACAGCCAGGGGCTACCACCCGATATGAATAAAGCTTGCTCAGCGATAATACCTGCAAGTCCAACTTTTTGTACAGCAACACCGAGGCCAAATGCACAAGCGATAACCAGTAATACCTGATAGTCTATGCTGCGACGAGCATCCTCCATATTAATACATCGACTGAATAGCATCGCTCCAGCGGCAAGTATAGCGGCGGGTAGTATCGCTATAGTGCCGCTCACGATTAGCATTATCATAATAGCCATGATGGTAAACGCCCAGGGCGCTCGTTCATGGCGCACATGACTGGAATTTTTCAGGCGGCTTATTAACAAAAAATCACGGTTGTTGCGAAATTTGAATAAAAATCCCTTTTGCGCTTCGAGTAATAGGGTGTCCCCTGGTTGAAGTTGAATATCGCCTATTTTTCCTTTAAGGCGTTGCCCGTTGCGGGCAATAGAGAGTATAACTGCATTATATCGGTGTCTGAATCGTGCTTTGCGAATATTGAGATTGATAATAGGACTTTCCGCAGAAATGACCGCTTCAAATAAACGTCGCTCGTACTCATGAGCATCTAATTTAAAGACCTGATCTGATGCAACAGTAAGGCCTCGAATACGCCTTAGTTCAACAACTGAGTCGACAGCGCCCGCAAATACTAATCGATCATTCTTCTGGATCATAGTATTAGGAGAAACGGCAGAGATAACTTCACCATCACGTACAATTTCAATTAAAAAAAGTCCTGGTAAATGGCGTAAGCCGGCATCTTTTACTGTTTTTCCTGCCAGTTCGCAACCTGGGTTGACCAGCATTTCTACCAGATATTCACGCACATCACTGAACTTTTCAATGGCTCCCGTTCTATCTGCTAGCATAACAGGCGCTACGAGGAACAAATATAGGCAACCTGTGACTGTAATGGGTATGCCCACAGCGGCGATTTCGAAGAGGGTGAATCCCGAAAACCCTGATTGACGCATTAAACCGTCAATCACTAAATTTGTGCTGGTACCAATAAGGGAGCATGTGCCTCCCATAATAGAGGCATAACTAAGCGGTAACAGTAATTGTGACGCTTTAAAATCGCTACGCTTACTCCAGTCCTGAACTGCGCTAGTAAACATGGCAACGACAGGGCTATTATTGATAAAAGTACTGATTGTGGCGGCAGGAATTAATAAGCGGATCAATGCGATCGTCATATTACTCGGCCTGCCTAATAGTATTTGACTAAGCCATGCAATGGCGCCTGTTTCTCTCAGACCCGCAACTGTGACATATAGTATTGCAATAGTCGCCATACCGGGGTTAGATAAGCCAGATAGAGCTTCTGCTGGGCTTAGAATATTGCTCACCAAAAGGGTGCTTAGAGCGCCTAATAAGATTGTGTCCGCACGAAATCGGTTACTTGCAAGAAGTACTAATGTCAACAGTAAAATAAACGAGACAGCAAATAGGTCAACTGGTATCGAGGTAGAAAAAAGTAAAAATAATGACTCCAGCATAGCTGTTTAGGGTGTGGGAAGTGAGTAATAGGCGAAATTAGAGTAGTCAGTAAACTCTGGGTGAAGAAGTAAGCGGGAGTGACAAGAAAATAAGTGTGTATCTCCCACCTGCGCCGATGTGAAGCATCGTTCTTGAACCAAAAGGTTCAAGTGGGTGTCTATCTTGCATTTCAGGCTTTCCGCTAACGGACATGCACACCAGTACAAGAATCGACTCCCTGGGTAAATATAGGTCCAAGAAACACCCACCCCACTGTCGAACGCCGCAGGAGATACGTCAGCTATTTTAAACGCTTTTTAGTGCAGTTTCGATTTTAAAGTACATTTTATTTATTTCCTTACTTAAACTTGTCGCTATCGGCGTACTCTTTCTCTTACTTTGTATCAGTTCATGGGTCAGGTTTAAAGCGGCAAGTACTGCCACTCTCTCTCCAGTAGAAACTTTTCCAGAAAGCCGAATTTCACGCATTTGCAGCTCCAGTTGCTGAGCGGATGTAATTAAATCGGCCTGTTCATTCTCCGTGCAGATAATTTTATATTCTTTTCCTAAAATATTTAGCGAGACAGTATGTTGAGTACTCATGAACCGTGTTCCATTGCTTTTAGCCGACTAATCATTGCTTCTACTCTTGATCGAGCTAGGAATGTTTTTTCTACAAGCTTGGCTTTTTCTTTGACTAATTCATCCTGCTTGGCTTTTAAAGTGCTATTTTCTTGCTGGATGGCGCCATAACGCGTGATTAAGTCGTCTAGTTTATCTTCGAGTTCATTAATGTCAAATGTCTGCTTATTTGTACTCATGTTATACCCATGCTTATTAAACAAAAAGAAGCTGAATGCTTTGTTGTTGAATAGTGATAACTTAATTATTTATGTTAGCATAAGCTACCAAGAAAGTTGTGGTAGTTTATATATAATTAATGATTACATTAGATCATAATGGCTAAATTGTCGTTCTATCTCTCTTAAGGAGAATAATGAAATAGCAGCAATAACTGATGTAAGTAACTATATATGGGCTTTCCGTGTGTCATTATTATTAATTTAAAGCTAATGAGCTATTCTGTCGTTAATACAATTATTTTACAAAAAGAGGCTGCCGATAGTGCGGCAGAGGTGCATGGTGTAGCGGTTGCTATGTTATGTCTTGACCCCAAAACCGAAGTAGGTAGCTGGTTATCTGAAGCGATTTCCGCAGAAGCAGACCTGCTGGAAGAAGATAAGCAACTGTTGATTAATCTATTTGAGCAATCAAAGGAGTTGATTGAAAGTGATGAGTTTATTTTTGATTTGTTTTTGCCTGATGAGCAAGAGCCTCTAAAGCATCGCAGCCTCGCTTTAATACAGTGGTGCCAAGGCTTTTTGTTTGGTATGGGCCGTATCCAAACAAGCACTCAATGGCCCGGCGATGTAGGTGAAATATTAAAGGATATTGTAGAGTTTACGAAACTTGATAATGATGTAGAAGCCGACGATGAAGAAGCGGAAAGTGCGATAATGGAAATTCAGGAATATTTACGTGCTTCTGTTATGCTAATCCGTAGTGAGCTGAATGATGTGGATACGGATGATACGGTACATTAGGAATAAATAATGATAGCAAGTGAATTTGTAAAACGTCGTGAACTACTGATGAACCAGGTGGGAAAAGGAAATATTGCCATTATTGCTAGTGCGGTTACCCGTACTCGTAACCGGGATGTTGATTACCCCTTTCGTCAGGACAGTGATTTTTATTATTTAACCGGGTTTAATGAAGCGAATGCTTTGGCCGTTTTTATTCCTGAGCGAGAACAGGGGCAATATATTCTTTTTTGTCAGGAATTTGATGAAAAAAAGGCTCTTTGGGAAGGTGCTCACGCTGGACTAGAAGGCGCGACACAAGAGTATGGGGCTGATGATTCTTTTCCAATAGATGATTTAGGCGATATTTTGCCGGGTTTGCTGGAAAACAAACATAAGGTTTTTTATCCGATGGGGCGTGATCCCGACCTGGATCATCATTTAATGGAATGGATTACCCACATCCGGAGTCAGACACGCTCTGGCATTAATGCTCCTGGTGAATTGGTTTCTCTTGAGCATATTTTGCACGAGATGCGTTTAATCAAAAGTCCAGAGGAAATTAAGTTAATACAGCATGCTGCAGATGTCTCTGCGAAGGCACATATTCGTGCCATGCGGACCTGCAGAGCGGGACGATACGAATACCAGCTTGAAGGTGAGATAATTCATGAATTTATTGATAATGGCTTACGCGCTGTCGCATACCCTTCTATCGTTGCCGGGGGTGATAATGCCTGTATCTTACATTATACGGAAAATAAAGCACTCCTAAATGATGGAGATTTATTACTGATAGATGCCGGGGCAGAATGTGATCACTATGCGGCGGATATTACACGGACCTTTCCTGTCAATGGGAAATTTTCTACCGAGCAAAAATTACTTTATCAGCTGGTATTAGATGCACAGTTAGCGGCGATTGCAGAAGTGCGGCCCAATGCACCCTGGAGTAATGCACATGATGCCTCAGTAAAAGTATTAACAGAAGGCTTAATTGAGTTAGGTTTATTAAAGGGAGAGGTTGATAAATTAATAGAAGATGAAGCCTATAAAGTTTTTTATATGCATCGCATCGGGCATTGGTTAGGGATGGACGTGCATGATGTAGGGGACTATAAAATTAATGATGAGTGGAGAGCATTAGAATCTGGAATGGTCTTAACAATTGAACCTGGACTTTATATTCCAGAAGATTGTGAAACGGTAGATGACAAATGGCGGGGGATTGGAATTCGGATCGAAGATGATGTTTTGGTAACCGAGCAAGGGTATTCAATATTAACGCAAGCAATCCCCAAAACGATTGCTGATATTGAGGCGGTTATGCAATCATAGTGCTTTTTCCCTGAATAGACAAAAAACAACCGATCACCTCCCTATAAAACCAAAGGGTTAAAAAGATCTTTTTAAATAAAAGCTCCCCTAACCCCTGCTTGTTAAAGAGGGAGACTGAGCGCTTGCAACAAAAATGTGTTTTGTGCGATGTCATGCAACAGTGGTTGATGTGTTTCGTATCTCAGGTAACGCGCAACAAATAATCCACCCATATTGCGCAGGATTTTTGTTCGTTTTCAAGGCATAGAAATAGGCGCATAGCAGGCTACGTCACTATTTCTATCAATAAGAAGGCGGACAAAAAGACACGCAAGATGGGGGGGTGTTGCGAGTTACCTCAGCATTTCCTATGAAATTTTTTGCTGATAACGAAAGTTAAACAGAGAGCTGAAAAATGAAGCAAGATTATGATGTCCTTATTGTTGGTGGTGGCCTGGCTGGAAATTGTCTGGCATTGGCACTACAACAGAGTGATTTAAAAATAGCCATTATTGAAGCAAATACTCGTGAGCAATTGCACAATTCGCCAGCGGGAGATAGAGCCTTGGCACTGGCGAGTGGCACGGTAAAAATGCTAGAGGCTATGGGGGTGTGGCAACAAGCGAAATCAGCAGCGACAGCAATTGATAACATACATATTTCTGATCAAGGGCATTTTGGTAAAACACGGCTCTCTGCTGCAAAAGAAGGGGTTGCTGCATTAGGCTATGTTATGACTGCGCGTGATCTGGAATGTGCTGTGGCTGATCTGGTTGAGAAAGCAGGTATTGAACAAATCTGTCCAGCCCGTGTCATGGGGATTGCTTCGGATGATTCATTGGTTCATATTAGCTTAAAGCAGGAGCAGGACTCCCTTAATTTATCGGCAAAATTAGTGGTTGGTGCAGATGGTGGACAGTCTTCAGTTAGAAAATTGCTTGAGATTGAACAACTCGTCACGGAATATCAGCAGGTAGCAATCGTAACCACTATTAAAACAACTGAAGCACACGACAACACTGCTTATGAGCGTTTTACCTCATCAGGCCCTCTGGCATTATTGCCATTCAAGGATGAGTATGCGGTTGTCTGGACGCGTAGCAAAGGTGATGCAGAGCAGCTTATTTTAGAGAGTGACTCAGCCTTTATTGAAAATTTACAAGCTTGCTTTGGGTATAAATTAGGGCAGTTTTCCTTAACGGCTGCCAGAAGATCCTTTCCATTAAGTCTGGTTCGAGCGAAAAATATGTATTCAGGACGGGCAGTCATTATTGGAAATGCTGTTCATCAACTGCATCCTGTTGCTGGGCAGGGGCTTAATTTAGGTTTAAGAGATGCGGTTCAGCTCGCTGAAATGCTATTAAAAGCGGCCGAACAGGGTACAGATATAGGTGCGCAGCCCTTACTGGAACAATATGCACAGCAACGGCAAAAAGATCACGATACAGTGATTAATTTTACTGACAGTGTGGTAAAACTGTTTTCTAATCAATGGTTATCTCTAGCCGTTGCGAGAAATACCGGGTTGGCTTTGTTAGATTTTATACCAGGCGCGAAGAAACAGTTAGCGCGTTATGCAATGGGGTTAAATACACGGATGCCGTATATGGGGAAGGGGCAGCGGATATGAGTCATCAATATGCAGTGATAGTAGTCGGTGGTGGCATTGTAGGTGCCACAGCGGCTTGTGCTTTGGCTCAGGCTGATATTGAAGTCGCTATATTAGATGCACGTAACCCAGAGAGGGAATGGCCAGTTGAAACTGTCGATATCCGTGTCTCCGCCCTAACCAGGGCTTCGCAAAATATTTTGCAGGGTGTCGGAGTCTGGGGTGATATGGCACAACGAGGTGTGGGGGCGTACGATCATATGCATGTCTGGGATGCAGACAGTGCAGGTGTATTACATTTTGACGCTGCTGAAACCGAGTTTTCTGAATTAGGGCATATTGTAGAAAACCGTGTGACCGTCGCAGCATTGTGGGATAAGCTGGAGCAACTTGAGTCGGCAAGTATTATTTGTCCTGCAAAAGTGGCTGATTTTCAAAATAACGCTTCAGGTGCCTATGTCATATTAGATGACGGACAAAAGCTGGAAACAGACCTGGTTATTGCTGCAGATGGTCGGGATTCAGCTTTACGTCAGATGGCAGGTATTCAGACAAAAGGGTGGGAATATAAACAAGATGGCCTGGTTGCAACCGTTGCGACTGAGAAAAGTCACCAATTCACAGCATGGCAACGATTTTTACCCGAAGGGCCATTGGCCTTTTTACCCTTAGAAAATGGACAATGCTCAATAGTCTGGACCCTAAGTCATCAAACATCGCAACAGTATATCGCTTTATCTGATGAAGATTTTTTACAATGTTTAGAGCAAGCTTCTGACGGGGTTTTAGGTAAAATGCTATCTATTGGTCCTCGTGGTGCTTTTCCACTGCGCTTTCAATATGCAAGACAATATACGTCTGAGCACTTTGTTTTAATGGGTGATGCAGCACATGCAATGCACCCTTTAGCAGGGCAGGGGGCAAATGCAGGTTTGTTAGATGCAGCAGCGATAGCCGAGCTTATTATTAAGGCTACTCAAGTAGGAAGGCCTATTGGCAGTCATAAAGTATTGCGCCAGTATGAACGTTGGCGCAAAGGTGATAACCTGGCAATGATGAGTAGTATGGATGTGATTAATAAGATGTATACTGCTCAGAATGAAGGTTGTCGCCAGTTACGTGGGACAGGAATGAGCTGGATAAATCAGAGCGCGTGGCTCAAAAATTATTTTAATCGTTATGCAATGGGGTTAAGAGATGATTTACCAGCACTTGCGCATAGAGTGACTTAGGAGCGTGCACGAAATAACGTGAACAACTTGCTTGCCTTTTTATCCGTCTTCTGCGTTGTAGAAAGAGTGACGTAGCCTGCTATGCGCCTATTTCTACGCCTTGGTCAGCAGACCTGGCATGCTGGCCTTGAAGACAAAAATCCTGCGCAATATGGGTGGTTTATTTATTGCGCGTTACCTTAATTGATTTGTTTTATCCTCTTTTTAGGCGCGATCATCATGTTAAACTTTCATCTTTCTGATAAAGAATATGTAAATGAGCAAATAATACGTAAAGGGTGGAGAGCAAAAATAATTAATGTATTAACATTTGTAAGCTTTTCTTCTGGTTTTAGTGGGAGTGTGGTGCCAGGTGCTGCCGGTTCTGCTGGAAATTATCATGAGAGTTGTGATTCTTGTGCTGGAGAAGGCAGTGAATGTTAATGATAAGCGGTATTTGAGACATACTTTTAAAATAACCAAAAATTAATATGCAAGAAATTAGCTCCTTTAAAAATCAATTGCTTATTGCAATGCCAAATTTACAAGATCCCAATTTTTTTCATGGTGTTACCTTTGTATGCCAGCATAACAGTGAAGGTGCATTAGGATTAGTCATTAATCACCCTACACCAATGGTATTAGGCAATATTCTGGAGCAAATGGACATTGTTGTTGAGGATGAAAAAATAGCAGAAATCCCTATATTTGCCGGTGGACCCGTTCAGCAAGAGCGTGGTTTTGTTTTACACCATACCTCTGAGAAAATTTGGGAATCTACTATTTCTGTTTCTGATACGCTGTCTTTAACAACATCGCGTGATATTCTAAAAGCCATTGCACAAGATAAAGGGCCGGAAAAATTTCTAATTGCATTGGGTTATGCCGGATGGGGAGAAGAACAGCTGGAAACAGAAATGAAAGAGAACACATGGCTCAGTACAAACTATGATGAAAGTGTTGTTTTTGATACCCCTATAAGCCAGCGCTGGAGCGTTGCAGCACATAAAATGGGACTGGACATTAATTTATTAAGTACTCAGGCAGGGCATGCATAAACAGGATCCAATATTAGCGGGGCTACAAACTCAAACTTATCTAGGTTTCGATTTTGGTAATAAAAAAATAGGGTTGGCAGTGGGGCAGCTTGAGACTAAAATAGCAAGCCCCCTAGAGACCTTACGCTCATTTAATCAGATACCCGACTGGAATAAAATTAGTTCAATACTAGAGGAATGGCAACCTATCGGTCTGGTCGTCGGTGTTTCACGACAGGCGGATGGGAGTGACAACCTTATAACCCCGAGAATGTTAAAGTTCTGTCGGCAGTTAAAGGGACGCTTTAATCTTCCGGTATTTCAAATGGATGAAGCGTTAACGACCTTCGAGGCTAAACAAATGCTGTATGATGATGTACAGCTGAGTGCTGGCAAACTATGGGCTGTACAAGATCAACTTGCAGCGCAATTAATTCTTCAATCCTGGCTAAATCAACAACAATAATAATGTCTATTGAACCGCTGGAAATCCCCGTTTTATTAAATCAATTAGAGTCTTCTTTGCTGGAGCTAATAGAACAAAGGCAAATACAAGACCCTGTTCTTATCGGTATTCACACAGGAGGGGTATGGGTTGCAGAGAAAATGCATCAATGGCTGAACGTTCAAGAGCCATTGGCATTACTGGATATTTCTTTTTATCGTGATGATTTTTCTCAAAGTGGCATAAATCCCAAAGTGAAACCAAGCAAATTGCCACTTTCTGTTGAGGGGCGAGATATTATACTGATTGATGATGTCTTTTATACTGGACGTACTATTCGAGCCGCTTTGAATGAGATTTTTGACTATGGAAGGCCTAAACAGGTGGTTTTAGGTGTCTTAATAGAGCGCAATGGTAGACAACTTCCGGTTCGTCCTGATTGTGCCGGTACTCAAATTAGTCTGGCTGATGGACAGAGGATTAAGCTAACGGGGCCAGATCCATTGGGCATAGACATTCAGGCAGTTGCTTAGGAAAAATGAATGATTTCAATTGAAAACTTACAGCTCAATGCGCAAGGAAAGTTGCAGCACTTCTTAAGTATAGAAGGCTTAAGTTGTAGATTGCTAACGGAAGTGCTGGATATCGCTGAGTCATTTGCTGATATTTCAGCGCAAAATGTGAAAAAAGTTCCTTTATTGCGTGGTAAAACAATTGTTAATTTGTTTTTTGAGAACAGTACTCGTACACGGGCAACATTTGAATTAGCCGCGACACGTCTCTCAGCCGATATTCTGAGTATGAATATTGCAACCTCTGCAACGTCTAAAGGCGAAAGTTTGCTGGATACAATTCGTAATCTGGAAGCTATGCAAGTAGACATGTTTGTGGTGCGTCACTCTTTAAGTGGTGCAGCCCACTTTATCGCCCAGCATGCAGCCGAGCATGTGAGTGTTATTAATGCCGGGGATGGTCAGCATGAGCATCCGACTCAGGCAATGCTGGATATGTTTACCATTCGTCGCGTCAAAAAACAATTTGCAGGATTAAGAGTCGCCATTGTTGGTGATATTTTGCACTCACGAGTGGCTCGATCGCAGATTCATGCACTGAATATCCTAGGAGCACACGAAGTGCGAGTTATTGCACCGAAAACTTTATTACCCGCGCAAGTTGAGAGTCTTGGCGTATCGGTTTTTTATGATATAGCTGCTGGGTTAAAAAATGTTGATGTTATTATTATGTTGCGTTTGCAGAAAGAGCGCATGAGTAGTGCATTATTACCGAGTGAGGATGAGTATTTTAAATGTTATGGTTTGTCCGACGAAAAACTAAAGATGGCGAATAAAGATGCGATTGTCATGCATCCAGGGCCGATAAATCGAGGTGTTGAAATTTCCTCCAGTGTTGCTGATGGCCCCCAGTCTGTTATTTTACAGCAAGTCAACAATGGTATAGCAGTACGTATGGCTGTTATGTCTATGGTGATTAAGAGCAAGGGAGGGACTAGGTGATGCAGATTGAGATTATCAAAGGTTGTATTATTGATCCCGTGAATAAGCATAATAAGCCAGGTTCTCTTTATATTATAGAGAGTAGAATTGCAGGGGTTTTTAACAAACCCGAAGGCTTTAAGGCTGATAAGACTATTGACGCACAAGGACAAATTGTTTGCCCGGGTTTTATTGATTTAGCAACGCATCTGCGTGAACCTGGTCAGACGCATAAAGCAACGATACAGTCAGAAACGTGGGCTGCTGCAATAGCTGGTTTTACAAGTCTTTGTATACCGCCTGATACTCACCCCGTGATTGATACACCCGCTGTTGTTGAATTAATCAATGATAAGGCAGAGCAATGTGGTTATCAGAATATATACCCCGTTGCCGCACTCACTCAGAAATTAGCAGGTAAAGAGCTCAGCTCTATGCATAGCCTTAAAAATGCAGGTTGTATTGCTGTAAGCCATGCTCAGGGGGTCATTCAGGATTTACTGGTGTTACGTCGAGCGATGGAGTATGCTGCAACGAATGATTTATTGCTATTATATGTTCCACAAGAACTGGCATTGACGAATCAAGGGTGTGCGCATGAAGGCGCAATGGCAAGTCGGTACGGGCTGCCCGGTATACCTGTGGCAGCTGAAACGATTGCTTTATTGCAATGTATTGAGTTGATTGAACTAACAGGATGCAGAGTACATTTTCGGGGATTAAGTTGCGCTCGCTCGGTAGACTTAATTGCAAAAGCAAAAAAATCAGGGTTGCCAGTGACCGCTGATGTTGCTATGCACCATTTACACTTAACGGATGAGGATATGATTCCTTATGACAGCTATTATCATGTTTTACCGCCTCTACGTGATAAACAGGACCGGGATGCTTTAGTGGCTGCTTTGAAAAGTGGCACGATTGATAGTATTTGTAGTGATCACCAGCCCCATGATATCGATGCAAAGCTAGGTGCATTTCCTGAAACAGAGCCAGGTATTGCGACACTGGAAACGGTGTTGCCCTTATTGCTACGCTTAGTTAAAAAAGGTGATATTCAATTAATTGAAGGTATTGCTAAACTAAGTTCTGAACCTGCAAGGATTCTGGGTATCAATGCAGGATCTCTAACAGTTGGCCAGGCTGCAGATATCTGTATTTTTGATCCTGAGAAGCATTGGCAGATCAATGAAGAAACCTGGCAGAGTCGTGGGTGTAATACACCCTTTTGGCATGAAATTATGAAAGGCAAAGTAACCCATACTATACAAGCAGGGAAGGTATTATTTGCGCAAAAATAATGTAGGAGCGGTCTTTAGCCGCGAAATAGAAAAATGCCTGTGTAATTTCGTGGCTAGAGACCGCTCCTACACCAAAATGATAATCAATAGGAAAAGAAAATGAATTATTGTGCCAATATACATCATGATTCTGCCAGCATAATTGATGATATGAAAGGTGATCAATCCTGGCGTATTTTCCGTATCATCAGTGAATTTACTGAAGGTTTTGATCGTCTTTCGGGGGTCTGTGATGGTATTTCTATTTTTGGTTCTGCACGATTTAAGCCAAGTCATCCCTTTTACCTAAAAACGATTGAAATTGCCAAGTTACTAGCAGAAAACGATTTTACTGTCATTACCGGTGGTGGGCCAGGTGTGATGGAAGCTGCTAATAAAGGGGCACACTTAAAAAATAAGCCCACAGTAGGCCTAAATATAGAGTTGCCTCAAGAGCAATCCCCTAACCCATACCAGACTATTTCTCTGAATTTTCGCTATTTTTTTGTGCGCAAAGTAATGTTTGTTCGCTATTCAATAGGCTATGTAGGTATGCCGGGAGGATTTGGCACTTTGGATGAGTTTTTTGAGTCATTAACATTAATGCAAACACATAAAATTTATCCCATGCCATTGATATTATTTGGTAGTGAATATTGGAGTGGCCTGATAGACTGGATTAAAACTACATTGATTGAATATGAAACGATTTCTGAAGCAGATCTCGACTATATTAAAGTGACTGATGATCCACAAGAAGTATTAGATATAATGATAGAACACAGGCAGTGGAAGCATGAACAGTGTCAGTCAGGGCTGATTAATAATGATGTTGCTGCTGCTGCTGTTTAAAATACAGACACCTGAGCATAGAAATGGGAATTTTATAACGTGCACATTTAACGTGTCTTTTTGTCCGTCTTCTTTGTTGCGTAAAGAGTTACGTAGCCTGCTATGCG
>CAYZUM010000059.1:0-13227 GCA_964481455.1 uncultured Methylomonas sp.
GTGCCCTGTCGCCTATCAGGGACTAAAAATTATCACTTCGCTAAGCTCCGTTTCCTTGATTTTCAGCGAATGTTTTTGACTAAAATAACAGGCTACACCCACTACCTGTCGTGCTTTAACGACGCGACGTTAAAACATATTAAAAACGCACTCTCATTCAGTTCTTAAAATTCCTCTCATTAACCTCATAAGTAACTGATAATAAAAGCTAGACATCTATTCGAATAATTCCCATCAGAAAATGTTATATGTGGCATAAATTATGCTTAACACTTAATTGATGTGGAAAGATATTAAGCAGTATTGCTTATTAATCAACTGTACAGATTTTCTGTCAGTTACTTTATTCACTCTTTAACTAAGGATAAAATAATGTTAAAAAATATAGCCTTCGCAGGCCTAATAATTATTATCACCCAGCCTGTAATGGCATTAAATTTAAATGATGTCAATAACGCAGCAAATAGCGCCAATGAGGCAAGCAATACTGCACAACAGGCCTCGGATACAGCAACAAAAGCAAGCAATGCTTCTGTGATAGATATGGGCAAACAAGTTGCTACTGACACTGCTAAAGGAAGTGTTGATGGCGCTGTAGAAGGCGCAACAAGCGGTTCAATTGTTGATGGCGGCACTAAAGGAGCTGTTGCTGGTGCAAAATCAAGTATTAATAACTTGAAACTGTAAACCCGAAAATCAAGAGATTCTGAATTAGCTATTACTCAAGCGCCTATCTTAGGTAATTCGCAACACACATCCATCTTGCTACTTCTGCATTGTAGAAACAGTTTCGTAGCCAGCTATGCGCCTATTTCTACGCCTTGGCCAGCAGATCTGGCGTGCTGGCCTTGAAGACAAACAAAAACCCTGCTCAATTATGGGGTTTTTATTTATTGCGCGTTACCTAAGTATTTTGATATAGGCGCTCAAGGCTCCTCTGCTTGAATTGATTAGCATAAGATTCAGTCGGGTGCAATACAAAAAAGTTAGTGTATTGACGATACATATTTAACGATAGATTTTCATAGATATACCCCTTGTGAGACAAGGTATTCCCCCATTTCAAAAGATGATAGAAATGAGAGAATGTCATAATATGTGAATTGATTAGAGTGACAAATATTCACAAGCTCTTCGTTGTGGGTGAGGCACGAACCCCGCCATTTTTCTACCCCTTGTGGGGTTCGTGCCCCACCCACAACCTACATTGATCAGAGTTTTACACGTCAGCAGTGGGATGAATATCTCGCTCATTAAGTGTTACTACTTTGTATTGCACCCGTTTCAGTCAGGTCAATGCTGCACCCTCTTTAGCCAGTTCACACTTTCATTTCAATACTACCATCATTACTGCAATGGCATGGTATTCTCTACAGAGTGTAAACAACTTTAATACGGGTGCAATAAAATAGTTACTGTAGTGAAAATATCTCTTTATGGATATGAGCTTTGCGAGACGGGGTGAATACCCCATCCCAGTAGCCAACAACACATTCATTCCGAGTTACTATTTTGTATTGCCCCTTTAATGCCGATATGATGGGCACCCAATAAAGTCAGAAAATACTTTAGAAAATGAGCTATTTGTCTCCCCTTAGCGACATATTATTCTGGCTGTTGTTGCTTGAAATTTGTTGCCTTCAACTGATGCCGTTCCAGTAATTTGTAAAATTCAGTACGATTGCGTTTAGCTAATCTTGCAGCCTGACTGACATTACCATTAACCGAGCTTAAGAGCTTAATCAAATACTCCTTTTCAAATTGATCCTTTGCTTCTTTTAAGCCTTGTAAAGTAGTGCTTTTTTCACGCAATACTTTCTCAACCAGATTCGCAGGTACGATTGGCGTAGTTGCTAAAGCAGAGACATGCTCAACAACATTCCTTAACTGCCGAACATTCCCAGGCCAATCATAACTCAGTAATAATTCCATGGCCTGATTAGAAAACCCTTTAGCAGTATAGGCATAAGTACTTTCCGGATGACTTATAAAATGATTCGCTAGCAGAGAGATATCTTCAAGGCGATCTGACAACTTAGGGACAGATAAAGTGGCAACATTTAAGCGATAGTATAAATCCATTCTAAAGCGCCCTTCTTCAGCATTTTTTTCCAAATCATGATGACTTGCCGAAACAATACGAACATCCACTGCAATACTGGCATTTGAACCAACCGGCCGAATTTGTCGCTCTTGTAAAGCACGTAAAAGCTTCACTTGAAATGCAGCTGACATATCTCCAATTTCATCCAGAAACAGCGTTCCCTTATCAGCAGACTGAAATAAACCTATTCGATTTTCGAATGCTCCCGAAAAAGCTCCCTTCCGATGACCAAATAATTCAGATTCCAATAATTCTTCAGGTATAGCACTACAGTTTACTGCAATAAAAGGGGCGTCACACCTAGGACTAGCCTTATGTATTGCCTGAGCAATCAACTCTTTACCAGTACCACTTTCACCATGAATAAATAAACTGGCATCACCTTGGGCAAGCTGCTTTACCTGACTCAAAAGATTTTCCATTAATTGACTACGCGTGATGATACCCCTACGCCAGCCTTCACTCTCAGACCCACTCAAATGCCCAGGACTTAGTGCAAAAGCTTTGTGAATTTTTTCTTGTAACTCTTGAATATCAATGGGTTTAGTAATGAATCCAAAGACCCCTTCAGTTGTTGCATCAACCGCTTCTTTTATCGTGCCATGCGCAGTAATAATGATAACGGGTAATGTTGGATAATTATGCTGAACCTGCTTACATAACTGCATGCCATCCATTTTTTCCATACGTAAATCAGTGATGATAAGTTGTGGCTGGCATTGAGGAATACTACTGAGCGCTTCAGCGCCACTCGTTGCTGTTTTGACTGAAAGCCCCAGTGCTTTAAGCCGCATTGAGAGCAATTCCAGTAAACTGGGATCATCATCAACTAATAAAATGCTTTGTTTAGAAAATTGAATAGAATTATGTGATTTCATACTTTAATGATTATTAATACTCGTTGCTATTGCTTTAAGCGCCTCAAGTTTTTCAAGCTGTTCTTCATTTAGTGCTTCTAACTTGGTAACTTTTTTCTTATAATAACGCACAGAACGCTTTAACTTGCCCATATTTTTAGTTGCCTGTTGTAATTGCTGCAATAAGCGCAAGTGATTATGAGTGATCCAGATGAATTCTGAATTGATTTTTTTTTCAGATTCCAGTGTTTCTAGCATCATCATAGCGTCAGCTCTACTCAGACATGATTGTGTATTGGTTTCCTTAACATGCAATGCCAACACCCAGCCAGCACGCCAGTAGCCTTTCTCAAATAACTGTTTATATTTCAGACAGGTTTGATCGGGGCTTTTATTATATTGACTAGCAAAATTTACGCCATACATAATGGTATGCTCTTGCTCATACACTTCTGGTTCGGGAGCAACTTCTAATGGCGCCTCACTCTTCATAGAAGAAGGAAAAGACTGACAGCCAGCTAAACTGGAAGCTAATGCACAACAACACAATAAAAACCATTTCATACTTTCTTTCTTGTCACTTTATTATTTAGGTTCCAGAGGCAATATAATTAAAAAGTGCGCCCCGCAGTATTCTATAGTTGATTCCAACACCTTAATTTTACCATGATGAGTTCCAACATATTCTTTAACTAAATTAAGGCCCAATCCCGAACCTTTTATTTTCCAGTCTCCAGGTTCTTCTTGGCGAGAGAACTCTGTAAAAATATGGGGTAATTGATCTTTCGCAATACCCGGCCCCTGATCAGCAATTAGCATATGCAGGCGTTCATCAACAACCCTGATGTTGATATTAATCTGCCCTCCATCCGGGGAAAATTTGAGCGCATTAGAAAACACGTTACTAATTATTATCCTTAGTTTATCCCGATCTGCCTTTAAATCAATGCTTATACCGTCCAAATCGACACTGATATTCTTCTTATTAAGCAACAACTGATAATCAGAGCAAATATTGTCGACTAATAGATTTAGGTTAAACTGGGAATAATACATTTTAGCTAAGGTAGACTTTACTTTCTGGTATTCGAGTAAATTCTCAATTAAATCACTTAAACTTAAATTAGCAATTTGCAATAGCTCAAGAATTTTATGTTGTTCACTGTTTAATTCCCCAACGACCTCATCTTGAAGCAAATCAGTTCCCTCGACCATGGTTGCTAACGGGGTTTTCAACTCATGGGAGATTGTTTTAATAAAAAACTGTTTATTATTTTCTAGTTGATTTAATTTCTGCCTAAGCCATTCAAGGTGCTCTCCTACTTTTCTTAAATCTCTTGGCCCTTCAATATAGATACGTTTGCTCTCTTGAGCATTACCCAATTTACGGATTGAGCGCTCAATCCGCCTGATTGGCATATTGATTAAGTATAAGAGTAATAGACCTAGAAAAAATGCCAGTATCACTGACACCAAAGCAGCCTGTATCACTTTTTTTCTGACCAGGGTTGCTAGTTCAGACAATGATGTTATCTCTCTGGTCACTTGCTTACCTAGCTGAGCTACCAGCTTCCTGGCATCTGAACGTAATTGGGAGTACCCCTTAATATCATCAATGCTTAGTTTTTTATTTTCCTGATTTTTTATTATTAGAATTTGATTATACAGCTCCACTTCACCCCGTGTAATTTTAATAAATAATTGTTGTAATTTGTCAGGTAATTCGTAAAAGTTGGTGTCCATCACAACATTGGTAAATTTTTGATGATGCTCCTGATATACAGCAAAAATGTCAGGATCTTCCAATACTTGATACTCTCTAATACTTCTATCTATATCAAGTAATTGATCACCTAATACCTGACTATTATTAGATGCACCAATAGTCAAAAACAAACCTGCCCCTTGATCAGCATACTCATCTATATTTAACACACTATACTGAATGGTTACAATCAAGGGTAGTGTGACGACAAAAAAGATAGCTAAAGTCCACTGAAAAATAGAGCCTCTTTGAAGCAGATCATATACTTTCCAGCGTCTGCGCTTGCGACGATCTGGTAAAACCTGATTCGCATTTTTAAAGTACTTTTGGTGCATAAATAACGGAGAGTATCGGATAGAAAAACTAAATTATTATGCCTGATAAGGGAGCAGGAAATAAATAACCGTCCAATATTGGGCAGGATTTTGTTCCTATTCAAAGCCAGCACCATACTTGATACGGGGGGCGTAGCATCAGGCGAATAGCAGGCTACGCGACTGCTACTACAACGCATAAGACGGACAAAAAGACCAGCAATCCTCGATGATTATTTGTTTCCATCTCCATTAGTGTTAATAACATGCCTAAAAAATAACATATTAAATCCTTTTTGATAAATTAGGCCTGATTTTTTTAGAAAAATTATCAGCGCTATTATCCTCTGCGACATATTGATTAATATGAAAGAACCCTTTCGCTTCAGCAAAACTTAAATCTGTGTTTATGACACCATTCTCATAAAGCATTTGATCAGCATAACCATTAGCAAGTATTCTCCAGTCAAATCTATTTTTAGGGGGAGAAATAACACTAAAGTCAGCGCGTAGAGTTGTATAACAATTCTGCGTAAGCGTATTATAAAATTCTGGCTGAGTATACAACTTATTGACTCGGGCAATAATCACATCAAAAATCTGCCGTATTTCCTTGTTACTCAGTGTCGTCGGGTATAAAAAAACCTCTTCTTTACGAAAATTAGTTCTAAGACGAATAATATCACGCTCATCAGCCAGAATATAAATCATCTCGTATTGGTTAAAAAATCCCTGGATAAGCTCTTGAGGCTCACCTTTTTCTTGTCTCGTTTCAGCAGACACAGCAAGATAACCCCCATTTTTAAACCCAAAACTGAGAATTGTATGTGCTACTGCTGTTCCACCATCCCAGTATGACAAAATAAAACTTAAACTGTCCAGATCATCCAGCTGATAGATTTTATCATAATAATTTTCAATAACATCATTTTCTGTCTGATAAGCAAAGTGGCGTATATCAAAAATCTCAACACTATTACCTTTAATAACCGCATGGGGTGATTTAGCAACGCTAGGCATCCAGATACGATCATTTGAAGGCTGCATATTATTCCAGCCTATGAGCACCACTGCATATAGCAGAATAATAATTAAAATTGACAAACTACGCCTGGGAACCCCAAAAAAGACGACAGAAATAACGATCGCAAAAAGTCCGGAAGCTATTGTTGCAAGCTGGACATTCGGGAGCAAAATAAAATAAATTGCAATGCTGCCCCAGACCAAAAAAAGAAACAGGCAGATGATCAAAATTGAGTAGCTTAGAGATTTGAGCATAGTATTTTAATCAACAGGAATGGAGTCAAAATCTAATTTATCTTTGTAGAAGTAGCCTTTAGCTGCGACATAGAAAAAGCAAAAGGCATATTTTAATGTGCGGCTAAAGGCAGCTCCTACAGCTTATGTTAAAAGCTATTCTTTTGTAAAATGAGAATGAGCCAACTCGTTAAAAACAAAATCATCAGGCACCGGTTCAATCTGAAAAATACGATTCGGCATCTGTGTATTAAACTTTCTCTCCTGCCCACTGTGACCTCGTTCACGCAAGTTAAACGAATTGCAGTCTGCGATCAAATGTGAACCAGAAGGCAATTCAACGGTATCCTGTACCCACTTTACAGGGAATAGTGGACTGGTGCCCGAAATAACCTCAAGCAATTTAAAATCTCGATCATATATGCGTGCTTCACCTTTGCGTGAATTTGATAGCATATAACCTTTTGAATGCGGCCGAATATGATGAGCACCACTCAAGTCATTAATAACAAGCTCTAATGCCAGAGTTTTTCTATCAATACGGACCACTTTACCCTGATAAAAAAGAATCGTTAAGATTTTATTCTCATCATAAGGGTCAACAATTGCTGAATTTAAGTGTGTTGTTTGTAAACGCCCTGGATAACACAATGTACGGTGGTCAATCTCTTTGTCAATGGTGCGTTCACCACCACCGTACTTAGTCGAATAACCCTGCTCGGTTCCATACCAGGACCAGATAATGTTACCCTGTAAGTCTACTTCCAGAATGGCATCAATCCCACTTGAAGTAATCAACAAACCATTTTTAGTACGTCGCAACGAACGCAACTGTGAAAACAACGAGTGCTTGATCTCCAGATCTATTTCACCTTGATCATTTAACCTTAGCACATGTTCATCGCCTGCAACCCCATCAACACAACAAGGTAGGCCCGTTAAAAAGTACAAGCCTTCGTCAGCAACATACTCCATTCCAAAGGGTTTAGTGGGATAAATTTCATCCATTAAGCGAAATTTACCAAAGGGTTCAAGCTGCTCCAGCAACTGGATTTTGCCACCTGGAGAGCCCGTAAAAACATCATTTGATTTATCTTTTCCCTTAATAATACGATTTAACCGGAATCTAGCATAATCCCAGTTTGTTTGAGGGTAAGAAATAACAAAACGCATAAATGAATTCTCCAAATATCTTATCGGTTTGACAGTTTAATGTTTTACCCAAATAAACCATCTATATAAAAAGTAAAATAAACGATAACGCGTATAAATTTAACGGATTCGTCCGACATAACTCAATAATAAAGGACATATCGCGTAATACATACAGCCCAGATAATAACGCTATTTTATACATATAAGCTGGTTATTATAACGTATATATAACAGTGGTTATACAATGCATCTAATCATAGGAAATGTATAAACCTGACAAAAAATAGCAATCATATTTATTCAGGGACTTATTGAAACAGTAGAGTGCGACTTTAGACTACAAATGTCAAAGGATAATCAATGATCCTTAAGACAACCGTGGATGCAATACAAAAAAGTTATTGTATTGACGATAGGTTTTCATAGATATATCCCTTGTGTGACAGGGCATTTCCCCGTTTCAAAAGATGATAGAAATGAGAGAATGTAATAATATATGGATGATTAGAGTGACAAATATTCACAAGCTCTGCGTAGGTTGTGGGTGAGGTACGAACCCCAACATTTTGCTACCCCTTGTTGGGGTTCGTGCCTCACCCGCAACCTACATTGATCAGAGTTTTACACATTAGCAGTGGGATGAATATCTCGCTCATTAAGCATTAAGTGATACTCTTTTGTATTGCACCTGGCAACCTTTGAAAACAGGAAAAGGCTCTTTGTCCATTATCATTCATGCGATAATCCAACTGCGTTGTCGTTAAAAGAGCCATAAAATGTAGGATGCTGAGTTAAAATGGAGCTAACATTTGTTGTAGGAGCGGTCTTTAGCACGTAGGCCGCATAGCATTAACATGTTACGGCCTTTCAGAATCATGGTGGAAAACGCTATCGCTATTTCACCCTACGCACTAGGCTTATCAACAACTGTAGTATTATATAAAGGCTCCCTCCTATGAAGTCCAAGCTAGTATTTTTCATCGCCTGCTTAGTTTGCAGTAACAGCTTCGCCGCTAAAACTGAATATTACCCACCAGAAATAGCCGAGCAACTATACGCAGAATTTCTCGCCAAAGGTATCAAATATCAAGCCCGTACTGCTAATCTACTCGAAAATGGTCAGCCTGCCTATATCAATCAACTCATTCTTCAGGATTCTCCGTATTTAATACAACATGCGCATAACCCCGTACATTGGTATTCCTGGGGGAAAGAAGCTTTTGCCAAAGCAAAACGAGAGAATAAACCTATCTTTTTATCAATCGGTTATTCCACCTGTCACTGGTGTCATGTGATGGAAGAAGAAAGTTTTGATAATCCTGAGATAGCCGCCGTCTTAAACCAATATTTCATCGCAATCAAAGTAGATAGAGAGCGTCGCCCCGATATTGATGCCGTTTATATGGATGCTGTTTCGTTACTAACAGGTCGTGGCGGCTGGCCAATGTCGAGTTTTTTAACGCCAGAGGGTAAAACCTTTTTAGGCGACAGTTATTTCCCACCCGAACCTTTTAAGCAATTATTACTACGCGTTAAAGAAGTCTGGCAACATCAACAAGCCTTAGTGTTAAAAAGAGCCGATGAAGTCGCCGTTGCTGTTGCCAAAAATCAACACAGCAAACAAAAAAGCCAAACACTTGATTTAGCATTAATAAAACAAACGTCAAAGCAGCTCGTCTCGGTACAAGATAAACGGTATGGTGGCTTTGGTGAAAACATAAAATTTCCTAATGAACCGCTACTTATATTTTTGCTGGATGCTTATCAACGCTTTGACAAGCAAAAAATCTTAACAACGGTAGAAGCCAGTTTAAAGGCAATGGCACAAGGCGGCATTTACGATCAGGTTGGAGGTGGCTTTCACCGTTATGCAACTGACAGACAATGGCAAGTACCCCATTTTGAAAAAATGCTCTATAACCAGGCACAACTAGCACAAGCGTATCTATTAGCCTATCAGCTAACAAGCAAAGCCGAATATGCCCGCATAGCACAACAAACTCTGGATTATGTACTCAACGATATGCAGGCAGAATCAGGCGGTTTTTATTCCGCTACCGATGCGGATAGCAACGGTGAAGAAGGAGAGTTTTTCGTTTGGACACCCGAACAAATCAAAAACACATTATCACCCCAACTGGCACAACTCGCTATCGACTTATATGATGTGACACCTCAGGGGAACTTTGAAGGGCATAATATATTACACTTACCCATCAGCCTTGAAGAATATGCAAACAAAAATGACATCCCCCAAGCTGTATTACTGAAGCAAGTCAATCAAATAAGGCAAGCATTAAAACAACAACGTGAAAAACGCGTCGCCCCGTTAAGAGATGACAAAATTGTCACTGCCTGGAATGCAATGATGATAGAAAGTCTGGCACTTGCAGCCGAGGTGTTACAACAACCTCATTACCTTATTGCAGCAGAAAAAACGGCCAACTGGTTATGGAAAACGAATCGTCAAGTTTCCGGCGAACTTTGGCGAATTCATTGGCAAGGTAGTTCTTCAGTAACCGGAAATCAGCAAGATTATGCCTATTTGGCCAGTGCCCTGATTAAACTCTATGACCAAACGGGTGAGCAACACTGGTTAACTAAAGCACAACAATTGAGTGACCATATGATCACTCAATTCTGGGACCATTCTCTTGGCGGTTTTTTTATGAATAGCCTAGCAGAAACGGAAGCCTTAATGGTACGACCAAAAGATATTCAAGACAATGCCCTGCCCTCGGCTAATGCTGTTGCCGTTAAGGTGTTAGCGCAATTATCCAGACGTACGGCTAACCTGAATTACCCCAATAAAGCCAATGAGGCTCTTACCGCCTTTTCTGCACAAATCAAACAACAACCCACCAGTTACACAGGCTTACTCACTGCATCCGCAATATTAAATGAAGCAGAAATTGGAACCACACAATATGCAGCAAAAGGGGCTGTGACACTCAGAGCTAAACGATCTACAAACAATCTTTTACAAATAAATATTGATATAAAATCTGGTTGGCATATAAATTCGCACACACCATTACAAGACTATTTAATTCCAACTACCACCAGCTTCCCTGATGGTCAACTCAGTCATATTATCTACCCACCAGCCAGCCTAAAAAAATTAAGTTTTGGGCAACAGAAATTATCCTTATATGAAAATCAGTTACAAATAAAGGGCATGCTACCCGAATCCTATAAAAATACGCCCATACTGACAATTCAAACACAGCTACAGGCCTGTAATGACAAGCACTGTTTAGCCCCCGAAACATTAAACCTAGCAGTACAAAAAACAAAATAAAAGGATTTCAGTAGGAGCGATCTTCAGCCGCGAATTAAACCAAAACCTTTGCTATTTCCCCCTATTCAACAAGAATTGCAAAGACTATCCCCTAAAGGAAAATAGCATGACGGCTGGTGACTGAAATTATTTCTGTAGTCAGCCACAACAATAGTTGTAACCGTTCACCTCCCCCTTTAGAAAATATGGAGTGAGTAAAGTTTTTCTAATAAAACCTCCCCTAACCCCTCCTTGGGGACTGAACGGTCACCAATAGTTAGATTCTAATCGACCCACCATCAAACAACGGCACAGTCATCGAAAAGTTTTCACCGAACGTTAATTTTTGCTCTTCAAGAATACCAATGGCGATTTGCTCACCCATACGTAATGACTCGATATAATCTGTGAAAAAATGTACACCTGCCCAATCACGACCGATGGAAATATTCGAAGCCAGTTTATTCAGCTCACCTTCTACTGTTAACTTACCTCCCACAACCTCGGAAATAATCAACTTCTTGCCATCTGGTGTCGGCACAAAAGCCAGTGCATCAGAACCCGCCATTGTCAATGGATGCTTATGATCAAAAAAAGCCTTCAGAATTGTAATGCACGCCCCAGCCACCGTTGCGTGCCCTGCACCATAGGCAGGGTGCATAGGCGACCCTTCGCAAAACGCCATGGGCAATAGATAATTGTAATTTCCTATCGTTTTATCTTTTGGGTTTGTAGCAGAAATCATATCCAGAATAGGCTGTAATGCACACACCATTGTATCAATTTCACTGACACACAAATCGGCATGTTTTGTTAATCTTGCCGCTAATACCTCAGGTCTAAGTCGACGATGAACATTAAACTTCTGGTACCTCACGGCTTTTAATGCACGTGTCGCGACCTCAGTGACTAATGACAGAATATGCGGCCCACCAAAATGCGCAAACCCTTGTTGATGATCCACATAATCGCCTCTCTGAAAAGGAATTCCAGGGTCCAGAGGTGTTTTTTCACCTAAAAGAATCAAACAGGCATTGAGATAAGATTCATATAATGCATCATAGTGTACATAAGTTGCCATATCTCTAGGCGTGGTAATAAATCGATAGGTCTTATCAGGCTCACTTTCATAGGACTCCTTACCCCCAAGATCAGCCCCTTCCTGCACATCTAGCCATTCATCCCACTTTGTCATATGGTCATCACACGACTTGGCAGAACGGACACGCTGGTCTACGCGAATAGATCCATAAGAAATAAACCCATCACTGTATTGGTTAATCTTATCATTCGCATTAACACCCCTATTACCCACAAGTAGAAATTGCGAGATATAAGGACCGATATCATCCCCCGGTGTGATACCACGAAACACCGTTTGATCAGTTTGTTGACCACGTTTACGGCTTGCTTCCTGGCTGGTTAACGAACAACAATCAAGCTTAAACCAGGCTAAATCATTGAGTTTTTCAATCACTTCTTGCACTGTTAATGACTTTTTCTTAGATGTTTTGCAAGGAACACTACCAGCGCCCTTTACTATCTCAGTAAAGGGGACATCCCTTAATAAGGCCTGTGCATACACCTCTCCCATTTCAGCAATTAATTCATCACTTCCGATTGCGGGTGCAGGCGGCATTGTAACAGCATGAGAATCTGGCCCTTCCAGATCATAAGTATTCCCTGCCCCCTGACTTTCCCAGGCTCGAACTTGTACTCCTTTCGCTTTACCTGATCGCCATTTTGGCGCCTTAAGCGTTCCTGGCGGATGCTCTAAAGTTCCTTCACCACGCCCCAATCGAGTATCAGCAAAGTCACGAGGGTCTCCACTATCAATCCCTTGAACAAACTGCTGAAAATCATTGGGGTCGGATACCAGTCCTGTTGTATCGCTATGTGGCATTCCTTTAGTAAAGCTTGCTAAATAGGATGGTTTTTTGCCATCATTCGTCCGAAACTTCTGCTCATCGCCATTTGCAATATGACGTGGGTGTTCACGGTTATGGGCAAGTTCCGCAGCAGATATACGCACCTGCCGTGCTTGTTGTTTTCTATTGTCTGTCATTTGACTACCTCTTATGGGGTGATTGATACTGATAAAATCAGCAAATATAGATTTTCAGAAATATAATTTTACGGAGGCCATCCCTCAAAGGGATGTTATCCGTAAAATTGATCGAAATTTAAATACCTGAGAAACTATCGTGCCAAATATTAAAACTGACTCAACTCTTTTGGGCTGAGACTTTCATAATGAATTAGAAAATATATTGAATGTTCTTATCGTGTAACAACTCAAGTAAAATTCATTAAACCTAACGAGCTATTGGGTAACTTCTCGTCATTATGCAATAACATTAACGACCCTGTTTTTACAAAGTCATAAAATTATTTAATATTCTTAACAAAATAAATAATTTCAGACATCTTTCATCGTACCCTAAAACTCGATGTTCCAGTTTCCAGCTATATCTGGGCTTGAAGGCACCTAGATT
>CAYZUM010000060.1:0-12836 GCA_964481455.1 uncultured Methylomonas sp.
GAGGCTCTCTACCTCACGAGCGCCGCAGCTGTTAAAGCCTCATCTTCAGTTAAAGGTCCACTGCTTTCGTCATCATTGCCTACATCATCGTTATCGGCATGAGCAGGTGTTTTATCCCAGGGGGCTTGGCTACTGGGAGGTCTGGAGCTATTTTGAGAATTCTGGTTTAGCCGCTCACGAGAATCTTTAAGGTCATCCAGCAAATTGACCGCCAGATTTTGGACAGCATCAGGCGAAAGCGAGTGAATCACTTTTTCATCACGTTGTCGTAAATCGTCATCGCTGAGTTTCATACTTCAAGGGCTAAAGTTTTAAGCGTGTCTAGCCTAACATAAGGCACACATATATGGGAAACTTTTTAGGGGGTGTGAATAATTACGGGTTATTTGGCTCTTTCCCTTTTAGTGTGATCAATAAAATAATTTAAAAACAATATGATACATAACATTTGAGTCTAGAGTTTTTTCTAAAAAATAACCATTATTTTCGCTATTATTCTTAGATTTAAGGGTAGTTGTCTTGCGCTGAAAATCATCACTTCGCTAAGCTCCGTTTCCCTGATTTTCAGCGAAAGAGCCGGTTATTTGTTGCGAGTTATCTAAAGCCTACTCCCCACTATTTAATTCTATAAACTTAGCCTCGTTTCCATTGGTGAAACTTTTTTACCCACTGCAATAATTTCTCTGGTTTATGGTTCTTTTTCCAGACACCTGCGGCATATTTATTTGCTTCAGCCATCGTAGGGTAAATATGAATGGTACCCAACACTTTATTCAACCCCAATTTATGCTTCATCGCTAAAACAAATTCAGCAATTAAATCACCGGCATGCTCTCCGACAATAGTGACACCTAATATTTCATCTTTACCTAGCGGGGTTAAAATTTTAACAAAACCATATGCTTCACCATCTGCAATCGCTCTATCTAAATCATCAATACCATAGCGACTCACTTCATATTCAATACCTTGCTCTGTTGCTTCTTGCTCATTTAAACCGACCCTCGCCACTTCAGGATCAGTAAATGTCGCCCATGGAATGACGGAATAGTCAGTACGAAATTTTTTAAACGAACCAAATAAAGCATTTACAGAAACATACCATGCCTGATGCGCAGCAGTATGTGTAAACTGGTAAGGCCCGGCAACATCACCACAGGCATAAATATTAGGAAAGTTGGTTTCTTGAAAATCATTGATTTGCACAGTATGTCGCGGTGATAACTGTACACCCAATTCTTGCAAACCATAACCACTTGTATTTGCAGTACGACCAATCGCTAATAAAACCTGATCAAAAGGAATGCGAACTATTTGACCATCATGCTCAGCTAACAGAATCTTTTCATCCTTTTCAAGGATAAATTCTATCGCCTTATGCTCAAGTTTGACATCAATACCTTCGCGAATAAATTTTTCTGCAACAGCTTCTGATACTTCAAGATCTTCTCTTATTAACAAATGCGCTGCCATTTCAACTTGAGTGACCTGAATACCAAGTCGATGAAAAGCCTGAGCCAATTCACATCCAATGGGACCACCTCCCAGTACCAACAGACGTTTAGGTTTAACACGCAAATTCCAGACAGTATCCGAAGTTAAATAGTCAATGTCATCTAATCCGGGAATGGGGGGTACAAAAGGTCGCGCGCCTGTTGCAATCACAATAGATCGCGTCGTAATTTTTTGCATCCCAGAATCTGTTTTAACTTCGACTTCCCATGGGGAAATTATATTTGCTTCACCTTCAATGACATCAACACCCAGATCTGTATAACGCTCAACTGAATCATGAGGTTCTACCGCTTTAATCACTCCTTGAACGCGCTCCATAATGCCTGAAAACTCAAACTCTACCGTGACTTCCTGAATACCAAATTCCTTTGAACGCCGCATTATTGATAAAAGTCGACTAGACTTTATCAATGCTTTAGAGGGCACACATCCTGTATTAAGACAATCTCCGCCCATTTTATGTTTTTCAATTAAAGTCACCTTAGCATTCACGGCGGCAGCAATATAGGATGTGACCAACCCAGCAGAACCTCCACCGATGACAACAATATTATTATCAAATTTTTTGGGCTTTTGCCATTTTGCATACACTTTATTCGCCCTGAAAGAATCCACGAACTTTTTTGCAACCATAGGAAACACCCCTAATAATATAAATGATGCTAATAATGTAGGTGATAAAATATCGGATAAAGATTCAATCCCAGCTAATTGCGTCCCTGCATTCACATACACTACCGTTCCTGCCAGCATCCCTACCTGACTAACCCAGTAAAACGTCCAGGTTTTCATACTGCTTAAGCCCATCAGCATATTAATCATAAAAAATGGGAATAAGGGGACTAAACGCAAACTTAACAAATAGAATGCACCATCACCCTCAATACCCTTATTAATTGCTTTAAGGCGGTCACCGAATTTTGCTTCTACACTGTCACGAAATAAAAACCTAGCGGCTAAAAATGCCAGTGTCGCGCCGATTGTCGAAGCGAAAGAAACGATAATTGTTCCCCACAACAAACCAAAAACAGCAGCCCCAGCCAGGGTTAATATAGTCGCGCCGGGAAGTGATAAAGCAGTCACGCCAATATAGATAGAAACATACCAGAGAACTGCAAATACTGGATTCGCTGCTCGATAGTTTTCTATGGTTGCTTGCTGAGCTTTTAATAACTCTAGAGATAGATACTGACCCAAATCAAAATAAAAGAAACTTCCGATTAACATCGTAATAGAAATCAGTACAATAAAACGTGATTGTGTCATTTTTTTTCCAAATTATTATGTACTGATACGGCGTACATAGATAGCCAACCTTACAATGAAAGTCGTTAGTTAAAATAGTAACACTGACTAACATAATAACTGTCATCATTGATTGAACGCATAAGCGAAAAAATCAAATCGGTTTGCAAAGAATAGGTTTTTTTATTGGTATCATTCATATAGTAACTGCTCTCTACCACCTCTGGAAAACATGGATTGAGCAAAGCTTTTCTAATAAACCCCTCCTTGTCAAGGCGGGGGACTGAACGATTACACTGGATGGTCAATGATACCCATTTATTCCGCCAAAAATTACTTTCCTCAATCAATCACATAATAGCAACACCCAAGCGCAAAGTGCTAAGAATTTTAGGCTACCAACTTAGGTAACTCGCAACACCCACCCACCCACCTTGCTTGTTTTTTTGTCCCTCTTCTGCGTTGTAGAAATAGTTACGTAGCCTGCTATGCGCCTATTTCTACTAATGGAAGACGAACAAAAATCCTGCGCAATATGGGTAGTTTATTTATTGCGAGTTACCTTAAAACGGGACAGTTCTCTTGTAAAGCAAGTAGGGTGGGCAGTTTTTTTGCCCACCATCAAGGCTGAACCACGGTGGGCAGAAAAGATTGCCCACCCTACAAGTTATAAGCTAACCCGTCTTAAATGAGTGGCCGAATTTTAAAACCTGAAGGCTACTTGTAAGGCATAAATATTCCAGTTCGACACTCGTCCTAATAAATCAGGATTATCTACTTGGCTAATTGAGCCAGAGCCATGCACTCGAGAATATTCTGCTCGAGCCATCCAGGATGGCGAAATATCCCAACGCAAACCAACAACGACATCCTGAGTAAACCCGATATGTGCTGGCAGCCCAGTTTGCTGATTAAACGTTTGTCCTGACCTATCGCTAGTATCACTCACCCAATAATCATAGCGTATAGTTGCTTGTAAATTATCTAAAAAACGATAGCCAGCTTGCAAATACCAATACTCACTTACCTGTGGACCATCAGTTCCATTTTGCAGGGTTCCGTTAATATTAGTCCACTGTCTGGCATACTCCCCTACTAATGAAATTTTTTCACCATTAAATTGTGTAGAAAATATGAAAGATTCAATATTAATGTTCATTCCTGAATATAGATCACGTTGATGACCCGCTCTATAACCCAGATTTACTTGCGCATAACTAATAGCAAAAACATACTGCCCCCCCAATATTTCATAATTCAATTGCGTCACAAGACTTTGCTCGCCTTTCAAAGATCCTGAGGTATTAGGGTCCAACGTAACAGCTAAAAGTAACTCTCTATTATCTGCATTCGCCACACCGTAATTAAATTTAAAGCTAAAATCACCTATAGAGGCGTTATAATCCGCATAGAATTGTCCCCCGTCCATTGATAAAAGTAAATTTCTGGAACGCACAAAATAGACCCGAGGTAATGATATCGTCGGATGAGTAAAGGCAACATCACGAGTTTCATTATAAAGCCCCCAGGGATTTTTAACCCGCCCACCCCGTATGCCGATACGCCCCTTATCGAAATTTAAAAAGGTATAATCAAAAAAGGCATAATCCAATGTCACTTCTCCCCTCACCCCAGTATTTTTTCCTGCACGTCGATATAGTCCTTGCGCAGCAAAGCTTAATGGATTGAATACCTGATAGGAAATATTCAAACCTACTTCTGTTAACCCCGCAGAAACACTGTTTTTACTTTTCCCAAAAACATTATTTCCCGACGTATGAAACAAGCCTTGACTTAAAAACCCATGAAACTGAACATCTTCATCCCAGGCCTTTTTAATATGCGACCAATCAAAGCCATCTAGTGGTAATGACTGTTGAGAGTCAACTGAAGTCTTAATATCCTGTGCATTCGCTATCACAGAAAAAAGACATAATGAGTATGCTAACTTACTGAGCATTGAATACATTAATCGCTGGATCATCAATCCTCCTGTCGATATACCCTATAGAATATTGAGTGTTCTTTATTTTTTCTTCCATTTCAGCAAGAGAACCTACAGTGATAGGAGGCTGCCCTGTCCCAGTATAGGTCATTCTATTCCAGGTCCTTCGTAGCTGATGGGGAAACATGTGAAGTTTTTCTTTAACAAATGCTTTATGCAAACTATTATTGTCAGGCAACACAAAAACCCGGATTTTTTCACCGCTTGCCCAATAACGGGTGCGCATCGTAAAAATAGAACGTAAATCAATGTGCTCTTGTAATAATTCATGATTATCACCAACATTAACGACAACTTCTACGGCATACACAGGAGGGAGTATAATACTAATCAACGCAACAAATAGCAGACATTGCAGCACTTTAGTCATTAAAATGGGACTATACTTAGGCATTTTACCTTGATACTTGTTAACACGTTTAAGCTACCTCAGGAGGTCAATTGTCAATAATAATGATTAAGCCAGTTTTTCAATATAATCGATAATAAACTGAATATTTCGCTGCCCATTATATTCATTAATATCTAGTTTATAGGCAATTTTTGCCTTCCGGATTCCTAGCCAGTATTCCGGACGCTCTACAAAAAAAGCAATTGCATCGATTAATAACTCACTCTCTGGCAGACGTAATACTAATTTCAGATGTTGTTGGCCCACAATCCGTGACTGCACCACATCAAACACGCCATGAAATAAAGGCTCTGGAAACTCCTGCCCCCAAGGGCCAGCATTTTTTAAGAGTTCACAAAAGCCTATTGTTATCTCCGTTTCGCTGAGCTCACCATCGGTATAGACCTTTTGATCTAAATCTACATCAATCAGGCGGCCTGCCACGGCTTTATCAAACGCTAACATAAACACGGGATAATCATGTAATTGTATGCTTAAGCCGGCAGCCATCGCATGGCCACCAAATTTCTGTAACACTTTTGGATGTGCAACTGCAATATCACTGAGTACATCCCGAATATGTACGCCAGGAATAGAACGCGCTGAACCTTTAATTTCGCCCTCATCGGCATTGGCAAAAGCAATCACCGGGCGATTAAGCCGATCCTTGATGCGTGATGCTAAAATACCAATCACACCTTGATGCCAGTCTTCATTGTAAATACAAACACCTGCGGCTAAATGCTGTTCATCAAAAGCTTTCATCTCCTTTAATAGACTCATTGCATCCTGCTTCATTTGTCCTTCAACTTCGCGCCTATCTCTATTTAACTCATCCATTTGCATTGCAAGCTGTTTTGCAACAGTCGCATCATCCGCTAACAAGCATTGTATACCGACACTCATATCGTCCATTCGCCCTGCGGCATTCAATCTGGGACCAATTGCAAACCCCAGATCTGATGATCCTAAACTTTGTAAATTTCTGCCCGACACTTCAACCAATGCTTTTATTCCTACATGGCCATTCCCTGATCTCATACGTAGTAAACCCTGGTGCACTAAAATACGATTCACCTGATCCAGAGCCACTACATCTGCCACGGTACCTAAAGCAACTAAATCCAGTAACTGTGCTAAATTGGGCTCGGCTATTTCACGCGTCAAAAACCATCCTTGCTCACGCATGCGACTACGCATTGCCATCAATATATAAAACATAACCCCTACGCCCGCAAGAGCACGGCTAGGAAATTCATCATCGGGCAGATTTGGATTTACTATTGCATCTGCATTTGGTAATTGCTCACCTGGTAGATGGTGATCGGTCACCAGCACTTGCATACCCGCCTGTTTTGCTACATCGACCCCGGCAAGGCTGGAAATACCATTATCGACTGTGATCAACACTTCAGCCTGTTTTTCGATTACCAGTTCAACAATTTCCGGCGTTAATCCGTAGCCATATTCAAACCGGTTGGGAACAATAAAATCAACATTTTCTGCACCTAACAGTTGTAAGCCTTTTATGGCGACAGTACAGCTTGTCGCACCATCAGCATCGAAATCAGCCACAATCACAATTTTCTTTTGCTGTTCAATGGCGTTGATTAAATACAGTACCATCTCTTCCATACCCGTTAATAACCAGGGAGAAGGCAATTGTGCCAGGCCGCGCTGCAAATCAGTATCTGATTTAATACCGCGCGCCAGATAAAGACGCTTAAGAATTGGGTTGGCCTCGTTTACCCCGGCATCTCTACCTAAAAGTGGGCGTTCGACAATTTTTTTTGTAATACCGTGATAGTGCATATATTGTTAAGTTATTTATGGCTACCGACATAAGACGTGACGTTCGAAGGGGAGTAGGCGTTAGCCTAATGGCACGGCTTTAAGAAATTAATTCAACGATTCAATTGGTTACAGAAATATTTATGCATTTTTTTGATTTAATAAAAATGGCTGATTTAGGATACGCCTTTATTTATACTTTATTATAAATTTCTGCTATTCTTTTTATGACTGGAATTAAATCATAACATATTGTTTTTAAATAATTAAATCCTTAAGGTCGTGCCATTAGGCTAAAGCCTACTCTCCTAAAGTTCCCGTTTTAAAATAATAGTCTAATTTATTGTCTCATTCTAATCTAACCTTTTGTGGGAGCACGCGCCCTACAGGGATATAAACGTATGAGTTCTTATCGATTAAAGCGATTATCAATAATACTTTGCACGACATCTGGATCAGCAAGAGTTGAAGTATCTCCCAGACTATCAATCTCATTCGCCGCCACTTTACGCAATATTCTACGCATGATTTTACCGGAACGGGTTTTTGGTAAACCAGGAGCCCATTGGATAACATCAGGATTTGCAATAGGTCCTATTTTAGAACGAACCAAATTGACCAGCTCTTTTTTCAATTCATCACCGCCTTCAATGCCTGCATTCAAAGTTACGTAGGCATATATCCCCTGCCCTTTAATATCATGCGGATAACCGACAACAGCAGATTCAGCCACATGAGTATTTTCATTTAAAGCACTTTCTACTTCCGCCGTGCCCATACGATGTCCTGAAACATTAATGACATCATCAACACGCCCTGTTATCCAGTAATATCCTTGCGCATCACACCTTGCCCCATCACCAGAAAAGTAGTAGCCCGGATAATGTTTAAAGTAAGTATCAATAAAGCGTTGGTGGTCGCCATAGATTGTCCTAGCCTGCCCTGGCCAGGGTCGCTCTATCACTAAGACGCCCTCTCCTCCGTCGTCGATGAGCTTCCCATCGTTATTCAAAATAGCAGGTTTTACGCCAAAAAAAGGACGTGTCGCCGAACTGGGTTTTAAATCTGTCGCGCCAGGTAATGGCGTAATTAAAATACCGCCTGTTTCAGTTTGCCACCAAGTATCCACAATCGGGCAATTTTCCTTTCCGACTAGTTTATAATACCATTCCCATGCTTCAGGATTAATAGGCTCCCCCACTGACCCTAGAATACGTAGACTACTGCGTTGTGAATTTTCTAAATACTGATCACCCATTGCCATTAGGGCGCGAATTGCAGTAGGAGCCGTATAAAAAATGTTAACCTGATGCTTATCGACAACTTGCCAAAAACGTCCCGCATCTGGATAGGTGGGCACGCCTTCAAATAATAAAGTCGTCGCGCCATTACATAAAGGGCCATAAATCATATAAGTGTGACCCGTAATCCAGCCTATATCGGCTGTACACCAATAAATTTCACCTTCTTGGTAATCAAAGATATATTTATGCGTCATGGCCGCATACAACAAATAACCACCGGTCGTATGTACTAACCCTTTTGGTTTTCCAGTAGACCCCGATGTATATAAAATAAACAGAGGGTCTTCCGCATCCATCCATTCCGGTTCACACTCAGTAGAGACTTTTGCCATAGCCTGGTGATACCAGATATCACGCGCCCCCTTCCAGGCAACTTCATTGCCACTATTTTTAATGACAACAACACTTTGCACACAAGTACATTCCTCAAGGGCAGTATCAACAACCTTTTTAATAGGAATGACTTTACCGCCGCGAAAGCCTTCATCTGCACAGATAACAATTTTACAGTCAGAATCATTAATTCTGTCCCTTAAAGCTAGCGCGGAAAAACCGCCGAAAACAATGGAATGTACAGCTCCTATCCGAGTGCAGGCGAGTATCACTGCCGCCGCTTCAATCAGCATGGGTAAATAAATACACACCCTATCGCCTTTTTTTATGCCTTGTGCTTTTAAGACATTGGCAAACTGACACACTTCCTGATGCAATTCCTTGTAGGTCATTTTTTTATCATTGGCCGGATCATCACCTTCCCAAATCAATGCGACTTGATCCCCACGGGCTTCTATATGTCGATCCACACAATTTACACTGACATTTAACGTCCCACCCTCAAACCATTTGATGTCACCTTTTGGGTAGTCATATTGCAGCACCTGTTCCCATGGCTTTTGCCAGTCTAAAAAGTTCTCTGCCTGTTCAGCCCAGAACACTTCCGGCTGATCAATGGATTGCTTATATAGTGCCAGATACTGGTCATTATTAATATGTGTATGCTTAGCGATATCAGCTTTAACAGGATAGGTTCCGTGTGCGTAGGTGTGATGTTCAGACATAAGTATTTAATAGTGTGTTAGTAACTCATCATGTAACCACGAGTGTTAAAATAAAAAAGGCATTAAATCAGGTAACATATGGCATCTTCCACTTTACAGGAGTGCGATTGCTGGGCACTGAAAAAGCCAACGCTATTTTACGTCTGAATGGGTTTGATATCTAAAACCGAGTTAGCCTTTTGACTTGACACCTCAGAGGAAAATAGGCTTTAAGCCTGCACGTACAGTTCACCTGCTACACATGTAGGCTAAAGCCTACTCCCCTCCATAAATCTCATCATCTGTTGTTAATAAACATAAAGTGTAAGATACCACAACCATTCTTAAGGAATGGTTTCTTTGGCACTCTTTATTACTCGATGTTCCAGTTTTCAGCTATAACTGGGCTTGAAGGCACCCGTATTTTATTGAATTAAAAATTAAAGCATTGATTTTAAATAAAACATCAATTTCATCGAAATCAAAATTAGATAATAAAATCAACGTACTACAAAAACTGGAACATCGAGTATTAGCTATTCAAAATTAAAAGGTAACCGCTCGCCCCCTCCTTTACGAGGGGGTTAGGGGGGATTTTATTAGGCAAACTCCTTTCAGCCCTTGTATTTTTTAAAAGGGGAGCTGTACGGTTACATTAAAAGAACCCTAGTGGGTTTATATCATAACTAACCAGCATATTCTTAGTTTGTTGGTAATGATCTAGCATCATCTTATGATTTTCACGCCCGATACCGGATTTTTTATAACCCCCAAAAGCGGCATGTGCTGGATAATGGTGATAACAGTTTGTCCACACTCGTCCTGCCTGAATACCTCGCCCCATACGGTATGCACGATTCATATCACGAGTCCATAAGCCCGCGCCTAAGCCAAATTCGGTATCATTCGCTAATGCCAAGGCTTCTGCTTCATCTTTAAAAGTCGTCACAGAAATAAAGGGACCGAAAATTTCTTCCTGAAAGATGCGCATTTTATTATGCCCTTGCATCACAGTTGGCTGGATATAATACCCCTCACCAAATTCTCCTTCTAAGACTTCAACACCTCCTCCTAATAATAGTTTAGCACCTTCTTGCTTACCAATTTCAACATAACTCAATATCTTGTCGTATTGTTCTTTTGAAGCCTGAGCGCCAACCATAGTTTCAGTATCAAGCGGATTACCCCGTTTAATGAGTTTTGCACGTGCAATAACTTTTTCAATAAAGGCATCATAGATTGATTCTTGAACTAATAGCCTTGATGGGCAAGTACACACTTCTCCTTGGTTAAAAAAAGCGAGTACTGCACCTTCAATACATTTGCTGACAAATTCATCTTCCTGATCTAACACATCGGCAAAGAAAATATTCGGCGACTTCCCCCCTAACTCAACAGTCGAAGGAATAATGTTTTCTGCGGCACATTTAAGAATATGTGATCCCACGGGTGTAGAACCGGTAAAGGCAATTTTTGCAATACGCTTGCTGCTCGCTAACGCCTGCCCCGCCTCAGCACCATAGCCGTTTACTACATTTAATACACCTGCAGGTACTAAATCACCAATGATTTCCATCAATATCAAAATAGAAACAGGTGTTTGCTCAGCAGGTTTCATAACAACGCAATTTCCAGCAACTAAAGCAGGTGCTAATTTCCAGCAAGCCATCAGTAAAGGAAAGTTCCACGGGATAATTTGTCCTACAACACCGAGCGGTTCATGAAAATGATAGGCGACGGTATTTTCGTCAACCTCACCAATCGACCCTTCCTGAGCCCGCATACATCCCGCAAAATAACGAAAGTGATCTGCACATAAAGGCACATCGGCCGCGAGTGTCTCTCTAACCCCCTTACCATTATCCCAGGTTTCTGCCACCGCTAGTTTTTCCAGATTCGCTTCTATGCGATCAGCAATTTTCAATAAAATATTTGACCGTGCGGTAACCGATGTTTTTCCCCAGACCTCTTTCGCCTGGTGCGCAGCATCAAGTGCTAACTCTATATCTTCTGTCGTTGAGCGAGGGATTTCACAAAAAACCTGCCCATTGACTGGACTAATATTGTCAAAATATTGACCTTTAACAGGAGGAACCCAGCCACCTCCGATAAAATTACCATAACGTGCTTTAAAATCTATTTTACTATCCGCTTTATTGGGTGCTGCATAAATCATTTGCTTAACTCCACTTGAACGATTGTTCAAAAATAAGGTGAAAAAATACTGTTATAAAATAGTATGAAGGGCGAGATCACAGATCTTCCACAATTACATTGCAAGGAAAATGTATTGGGAATAAATAGGAAATAACGAAAGATACTCAGTTATTTCATACATTTTCCGGCTACCAACTTAAGACGGGACAGTTTCCATAGCTTTTTTACTGAAATAATGCGTAGAAAGCCAGTATAGCGTAGAGTCTCTCCAGAGAGCTTATTTTACTGGTGTCCCGTCTTAAGTTGGTAGCCCATTTTCCTATCCTTTACTATTTCAATAGTGATAAAGTCATTAAATTAATACTTTCAAGAGCTGATCTGTCAGAACACACTTTACCCATGACTAGTAAGCCTTGCATACTGCTGGTTAAAAAACAGGCAGCCATTTTTAAATCAAGGTCTTGTGATAACTCATCATTTTCATACGCTCTCTGTAAGGCTTTATAAAAACCTTGCTCAAGTGCTTTAAGCAAAAGTTGCACTTGTTGCCTAGTTTCTTCGTCGCTTAAACCCCACTCAATTGCAGAATTAGTCACTAAGCAACTGCGCAAAGGTCCCGCCGTCAGTAAATGCTCAACCAGTTGAGCAAAAAACATTCACATAATACGGAGTACTCATGCGGGATGGTGTACTCTTTCCCTTTCTAACATTTAGGATTTTATAGTTTTCAATAAGGTTTTATGAGCAATAATCACCAATATTATAAATTATTAGTACAGTAGGAGGCAAAACAAAATATTAACACTGAATGAATACTACTACTGGGCGGGGTGTTCACCTCGTCCATAAGGTTCATCATGGCAAACACATTAAACATAAACCCCATTAATCAACGAGATATTTATCCCATTAGTCACTGTTTCTAACTCCCTGTATAACAACATATACCCGTGCACATCATACGATAAAGGTTGGGAACGAGAGGGATACCTCATCTCGTAAAGCAATGTTTGAATTATCGAATAATTATTTTATGTTTTCCCATCAGTACAAAAACTGGCTACTCATTTAAGAGGGGACGGTGGAGATTTAACACCTTATGCAGGCGTGCAATAGCTTTAGATATTGCTGTTTCGGAGTCACTACTCAGGTTATTTTTTCCTAGGCTGTAGGGATATTTGTGGCATAAAAGTAGCTGAACAGATAAAAAATGCCTATTTTTCTGCCTTTATCATTCAAAATGAAGTGCCAAAATCGCTACAGCTCAATAAATCATAGCCTGAGTAATTACGTTTCGGAAATAGCTAAAGCGTGTTACTCCTGCCGTATGTCCTGCATTAAGGAATGGGAATTAAATAAGTTGTGCAATTATGGCGCAGTATTTTTGTTTG
>CAYZUM010000061.1:0-12826 GCA_964481455.1 uncultured Methylomonas sp.
CAGGGACTAAAAATCATCACTTCGCTAAGCTCCGTTTCCCTGATTTTCAGCGATGTAATTGATGGTATTTTTGTTTTCACCCATTATGGAAATTTACTTATCACAGTACCAACTCCAATAAACCTATGTTCACTATCAAACGCTCGAACCGTTAACCTATAGTGGTGAGACTGGTCTGATGGAGGTGTTAGTGGGAAAATTTTAAATTCATTCTCCAGAACAATATCTGAATTTTCATAATTATAAAAATGCGTTCCATGTGGGGCATTCAAAAAATCTAAATCTTCCAATATCATAGAAACATTCTTTGTACCAGCTGGAACCTGACCCTGATTAACTTCTATCTTAGTGACAGTACTCGTTTTTCCCCGCTCCATCTCCTCAAAGTAAAGTTCAATATTTAATATATCTAACCTCTAAATTTACTCCTCGTAGTATGTATTTTTTGGGTAGGGTTACTCTACCGATAATTTACTGATAATGCTTGCAACAATCATGAAGCTTGATGAATTGATTATGAATATTAATGAATACCAAAACTAGAACTTCAACAAATGAAATTTTATGATAGATTTTTTCTGATCTTTGGAGTAAATTCTACTAACGCATAATCTATCGGGCACAATACATACAAATATCTTTCTAAGCACATATGAAATCGATTATATAAGCCCTACCTTACTAACACTCTCAACACCGATCTACTAAAATAATAACAATGAGTCGCGTACAAGAGCTTTTATACTGCTGTATTGGATATCATATTCTTACATTTTATCCACTTGTCTATGCAGAGGAAATTGACCCCACCAATCTGAGCATTGAGCAACTGATGGCAAGCACTGTTTCAACAGCCACCAGAACAGAACAAGCCTTTTCGGATACTGCGGCAGCGGTTTATGTCATCACTCAGGATGATATACAACGCTCTGGTGCCACCAATATTCCCGATGTTTTGCGTTTGGCGCCTGGTGTTCAGGTCGCTAAAATCAGCCCTAGTGAATGGGCCATTACTGCGCGTGGATTTAATGGACGCTTTGCTAACAAACTCCTGGTTCTGTTAGATGGGCGTACAGTGTATTCACCGAGTTTCGCGGGTGTACGCTGGGAAAACCTGGATATGGTGCTGGATGATATTGAGCGGATTGAAGTGATCCGTGGTCCGGGTGCCAGTGTCTGGGGGAATAATGCGGTTAATGGCGTGATCAATATTATTAGCAAACATTCTGAGGATACCCAACAGGGCTTGGTTTCCGTGCTTGCCGGTAACGAAGAACGTGCTATTGTTGAACTACGCTACGGTGATCATATCGGCACCAATACTCAATATCGGGTATTTGGTAAATTTTCCCAGCGCGATCAGTCCATAGATTTTCAGGGTAATGATGCGAATGATGACTGGAAACAAGGTAGAGGTGGTTTTCGCGTTGACTGGAGCTCTCAAAAGGGGGATCGTCTGATGTTTGAAGGCGATGGTTTTTTTAACGAATTTAATGACAATTTCCTTTTTCCAGCGGAAAATCAGTTAGCACCACCAAGCCATCAAAATGTTGAACAAAATTCAGGTGCCAGCCTTCTACTTCACTGGGATCATGATATTTCTGTGGCTTCTACCACTCACTCCCAGTTCTATTATGAATATTTTAATCAGCAAGATGAACAGTTTGGTGATGAAACACGCAACACCCTGGATTTTGACTTTCAACATGATATTGCTTTAACAGAAGATAATGATTTCAACTGGGGCTTCGGTTACCGTTATGTTTCCAGTTCACTTTTTGATAGCACTTACATCACTGCCGATCCAAATCATCAAAACTTGCATCTGGTCAGTGCGTTTATTCAGGATAAGGCCGCTTTTTTTGATGATCGCGTCATTTTAACTTTAGGAACCAAGGTACAGTATTACACGCTATCAGGCTGGGACTATCAACCTACAGTGCGTTTATTATGGAAGTTTCACCCCGAACACCGTCTCTGGACGGCATTTTCCAGAGCAACCCGTTCGCCATCTCGCGGTGAAACAGCTCTGAGCCTGAACCCACAACAAGTGCCAGAAAGCATCAGTCCAATCCCTATCAATTTCGACTTTACAGGCAACCCAGCATTAGAGCAAGAACATGTTTTAAGCTATGAATTAGGATACAGAGGCTGGGTGGGGAATCGTTTGTCATTTGACCTCGCTGTTTTTTATAATGATTATGACAATCTGGTGACAGGTCTTCAGTTGCCTTTTGGTACCACCCCTTCAGCTGTTTCGACTACCTTTGCAAATGGTGCCAGTGCTCAAACCTGGGGATTTGAGGTGGCGGCCGACTGGCATCCTTTAGATGCCTTAAGGCTGCAGCTTTCTTATAGTTTCTTACAGATTGATTATCACAATTTTAATTTCTCGGATGATGAAAAGCCGCGTAATGACCCAGAAAATCAAGTCTCATTTCGCGGTTCCTATGATATCACACCCACAATTGCATTCGATACCTGGGTGCGGTATGTTGACTCAATTTCATCAATAAGTACTTTGTTCAGTCCACAATACAATATTGACAGTTATGTTGGCCTGGATCTTCGTCTCGCCTGGAAGCCCCTGCACAACCTTGAGCTGTCGGTTGTTGGACAGAATATTAATAATAGTACTCATATTGAATATATCGAAGAGATTTTTGGCTATCCACGACAGGTAGAAAGAAGCTTTTACGGTAAAATCAAATGGTATTTCAAATAAGAAGAACTTTGATTTTACTTATCTCGATATCTTTTGTGAATTAAGAACACAACATAATTCGGCTTCAAACTTAAGACGGGACAATGAAGATTCAATACGCTATGCAGGCGTGCAATAGCTTTAGATATTGCTGTTTCGGACACGCTAAAGCGTGTCATTCCTGCCCTATATCCTGCCTTAAGTTCATCGCCCATAATTTGAACAACGTGTATTAACTTGGCCTGTAGGTTCGTATTCATTCATACCATGCGAATGAATTCGCACCTACACTTGCTTAGTATATGAGGTTTGATGAAAAATTAACATTAGAGCTCTCTCGTTCCCAAGCTCTGTTTGGGAATGTATGAAACGTAAGCTCTGCTTACTGATCCCTCTTACAGCTGAGTTGTTCACCCATGTAACCCCAAACGAAAGGCAGTAAAAGCATTCTAAAGCTCTAATATCATTTCCAATGCAAACCAATAAAAATCACAAGGAACAACTTAAAATCTTTCCTCCACCATTCTTTTCACCATCATAAACAACAAGAACATAAACTTTGCCATTTTCTTGCTTCAGAAATTCAATTCCTTCAGCCTTTGCTTTACGGTTTGGAAGTGGTATTTCACAAAGTTGTTTTATATGAGTTGCAGCTTCAGGTTTGTCTTCTCCGGGAACCATATCTTTTCCGTCCCAGACATAGAGTAAATAAGACAACGGTTCATCTCCAACAGGGCCCCCTAGCACTAAGAAATCTTCGTTAAATTGCGCAATTCCACGAACACCTCGCCCGTCAAGATTTACGTAACGTAATTTATGTTTTACCTTTTTTTGTTCAAATTTCCCGTCTTTTAAAGTCAAGACCATGATAGGCGTAAAATTTCCACGTAGAACAGGACCACGAAACCCAATGTAAATTTCACCTTGTTTTTCGTTAACAGCAATACCCTCAATATCAATACCGTTCTCTTTGCTAGGAATTGGTTGAAACAATGACAAGACTGGATGGCTACCAAATATATCCCGTAAAGTAAGTTGTTTTAAGGAGCCTTTCTTTAATCGACCCTTTGCATCCAGTTTTATGCGAAATAATTGTTCACGGCTGGGCTCTATTTTTGTCGTTGCGAGACGCCGATGATTTTTTTTCGCCGATTGATTTTTTTTAACTTTTAAACGTTTACGGGAATGAGAACCAATGATATATACATATTCCTCTCCTGCTGCAATTCCTTCAATATCAACCTCATCCCCACTTTCATCCAAAACAATGAGTTGGTCATTATTGGAAAGATAAGTATAGGGGACTTCCTTTTTCAATACCTGTATTGCAGCTCCTTCGTCCGATCCTAGAATTAGAAAATCACCTATGATACTGACACCGCTGATGTTCTTCGAATCAATGATGGTATCGGGCAATATCTCCAGAGCAGCTTCTTCTGTTGCAGTTTGTATGTTTACTTTACCTGCCGTTGCTTCTCCCCATGCTTCATTCATCAAAAATGAAATCAGCAGGAATACAACAATCATTCGTCCCCACATGATACCTGATTGTTTATGTTGAATATTTATCATAATTTTTCCAAATTGTATTATTACGGTTTTCTAACATTTCTATTAGAAACTGAAAATGACAAAACTTAACCTGCTAATACCTAACAGCACAGTTTTTTAACGAAATTAACTCGGTTTTTTTCTAGTTCTTTGCACTGTTTATAGTGAGGCACTTGAAAAAGTTTCGGTTAAAATCCGCGGGCATTACACTTTTAAGTATTAGAAACACGTTTTTCCTCCAAATTAACTCAATATACTTCTCTTATTATAGAACGAACTAATATTACGAGAATTATGATTAAAAATGAAAATTGATATTATCCATTATATCATTGAGGGATTTGTGCCATACTTCTCATACCTTACTTCCAAAATTCTATTATTATTTCTTGTGTATTTCAAAGCTCATTCAGGAGTTAACTTTTACTCTTTGGGACATACCTGAGTTATGATTAAACAAATTCAAAAAACAGATACTTTAAAAAACCTAAGGCTATGCAGAACCCTCTCGTAATTTGTTATTATCTCCTAAGTGTATCATCAGGCAGTATTTCTGTGCATAATCTCTGAATGATCAGTTCATGCAAAACAAGATGCTAACGTTCATTCGGTTATTACTCAAACTAACCATCCTTAGTATGTTAACTTGTTTCGTTATAAAGACGAGTTTTTCCGGTAACATTGATCCGGCAACTCTAAAAGCACTTTATACCTACAAATTTGGCAAGTTTGCGACCTGGCCGGACAACAAATTTAATGTATCGACAAATCACTTCCAGTATTGCATCCTCGGTCAAAATCCATTTCCCCAAAACACATTAAGCGTGATTGAGGGTAAATCAGTACAGGGAGTTCCTCTAGCAATCGAAGTTTTCGATACTGGGCTAGTACCAGAAGAAGTTCTCTCTACATGCCATATTGTTTTTATTAGCCGCTCGGAAAAATACCGGCTTGCGACAATACTCTCCAGTTTAAAATTTATTCCCATTTTAACCGTTAGCGACATCCCCGGATTTTCAGATAAAGGAGGCATGATCACTCTGGTCAATGAACTTGGAAAACTCCGTTTTCAGATAAATCAACTGGCACTACTTCATGCGAACCTCACCATCAGCTCTAAAATTATGGAGCTGGCTGAGATCATCAATAAAAGGCAGCCATAAAAATATGAATGTCTTTAAAAGCTTGTCGATTAAGCGTAAATTGATGCTGATTATGATGACCACGAGCAGCACTGCGATTTTTCTGATGGCTTTGTTAGTGATCATAAATCAGGCTATCAATAGCCAGCATGCCATTCAACAACAACTTATCACATTGGCTAATGTGCTAGGCTCAAGAAGTACAGGGGCACTATCATTTGATGACCCGACCACTGGTGAGGAGATTCTTAATGGTCTCGCGTTGAAATCAAACGTCATTTTTGCCGTGATTGAACATGTCAATGGCGATTCTTTTGCGACCTTTGGAGACCCGTCTATTTATGTCGAGACGCTAAAATCTAATTCGCTGACTATCACAAGTTCGGAGACTTCCGTATGGAGTACTTTTTTCTCCAATCAAGTTCACGTCAGTCGTGATATCTTTCTTGATAATGAACGAATTGGCACAATTCATATCATTTCTGACCTAAGTGCATTGTATAAAGACTTACTGAATTATATGTTTTTGCTAACGATGATTTCTGTTTTTTGTTTTGCAATCTCTTTTCTGTTTTGTTCTCGGTTACAAAAAATTATTTCGGATCCCATTCTGAACTTGCAAATAACAATGGATTCTGTCTCTGAAAACAAAGACTATTCACTGCGCGTAGAAAATAGTGAAGAAAACGAATTGAAGGCACTCATCAATGGTTTCAATCATATGTTAGAACAGATTCAGTCTCGTGATAATAAACTCGCAGAAAACAGTGTTCATCTTGAAAAAATTGTCACCACACGAACATTGCAACTTACTGATGCGAATGAGAAAAGAATTTTATGGCTCGAATCTATGGCGCGTTTCCTAAAACATGAACTAAAAAATTCTTCAGTGGGTATTAAAACCTCACTAGATCTGATTGAGCGCCGAATGACAGAAAAGAAAAAAATCGACGTGTATATTGCGAGAGCCCGAAAGAGTATGGTCAATATGAACGCCTTATTACAGAGTGCTGGTGATGCCAGTAACTTAGAGGCTAGTCTTTATAAAGAGGAACTAACACCACTTGATTTAGGGGCGACTGTGTGCAGTCATATGGAGCTATACCCTTCCATTTATCCAGATTTTTCAATACGGGAAGATTGCCAATCTGGCCTAATGATTCTTGGCAAGGGTGATCGATTAATACAACTGTTAGATAAGCTGATCACCAATGCAGTTGATCATTCCAACCGGCATTACCCCATTGAAGTTACCGTAAAACAACAACATGAACAAGCCTTACTGATTGTTACCAATCGTGGAGATCACTTGCCCAGTGACAAGCAAGCGATATTTGATTTATTCGTTTCATTTAAAACATCTGACCAAAAAAAATCTGATAACTTTGGGCTGGGTCTTTATATTGTCAAGCTGATCGCTGAGTCTCATGGAGGACAAGTTGTCGCATATGATCTTGTTACTGAAAAGGGTGCCGTTTTTGAAGTGACATTACCGCTTATCGACATTTAATAAAAAAACAGAATAACGGTAACCGCTCACCTCCCCCTATGAAAACCATAAGGATTAAAAAGAGCTTTCCTAATCAAACCTCCCGAATCCTTCTGTGTTACTGAACATAGACTTCTCACGGCCACGGTTGCGGATTTCTAGAGGCCGATTTTAACCGATAGCTGTGTTTCTGAAACAGCTACGTAGCCAGCGATAGACTTTCAGAAAAATAATTTCCCGGATACCATCCCTTCAAGGGATGGTATCCGTCATACAGATGGAATTTATTTATCTGAGAAACTATATGCGCCTATTTCTACGCATTGAAAACAAACAAAAATCCTGCGCAATATGGGTAGTTTATTTATTGCGTGTTACCTAAGCTTCATTCAGTGTTACTATTTTGTATTGCACCCGCTCTTATGGAATGGGAATAAAATAACGCGTGCATTTAACGCGGGATTTTTGGTCGTCTTCGAGGCGCGTAAATAAGCGCATAGCAGGCTACGTAACTATTTTCGCAACAACGAAGACGGACAAAAAGACACAAAAATGTGCACGTTATAAAATCCCCATTCCTATGTGTTCATATTTTATACATCAAGCCAGCGGTACCCTGTCCCCCTTTCGGTTTTAATACAGTGAAAACTTTCATCAACCGTTTTAAATCGACTACGGATAGTTTTTATATGGGCAGTAATCGTGTTAGGTTCCACATAAATCTTGGCCGCTAGCATCAGCTGTTGGTAGGATTTAACTTGACGTGGTTCGGCTAGCAGCTCTTGAACAATCCAGAATTGTGTCAGGGTGAGATCAACCACTTGATTATTCCAGAAAACTAATAAGCGATCCTGATCAATCTGCAAATTTCTCTGTCTTCTCTCTACATCAATGTTGTTAGCTGACCCCAGATTTTGATTTTTTATTATTTCGTAGCGTCGTAATAATGCATCAATCCGTACAATCAAGTATTCAATACTGATATCCTTAGTCAGATAATCATCAGCACCCAGTCTAAAGCCGGATATTTTATCTACCTCACTACCATGTGATGTTAAAAACAAGATAGGTAAGGCTGGTGATTTTTGCCTAAGATACATGCACAACTGAAACCCACCCTCACGCTCTTCCTCCAAGCTAATATCAAGAATAGCAATATCAGGTAGTTCCTGAGCAAAATAAACCATGGCATCTTCTCTGTTTCTATATGCCTTTACACTAAATCCTTCATCGCCAAGCAATTCGGCATAGTTTTCCCTAATCACATCATCGTCTTCGACCAATACAATTTCCTTAAGCATAAGCGCCCCCGACATATTGCTTTTGCAGATTGTTTGTTATAGATATCTGCCTCATTAATATCTTACAACGAAATGCGCTAAAGACACTGGTTTCTTCATAAATCTTCAGTGGAAAGCTTGCTTTCCATATCAATCAGATCACATGAATTTTCTATTCGCATAGGAAAATTTTAGAAACCCATTGAATACCTCTCTATACAGAGTTACTTATACGTGTAGGAAATACTAAGCCCTCCTCCATACTCAGGACTAGAAACGGTTAAACCAACTAAGCTATAAGCATCAATCAGCCAGCGGCCATCCGGGGTCAGTTTCCAACTGCAAAAACCAACAATTTTCTGATCAGATACGCGCCTATTTGAAGAGGCCTGCTTATATTGATACATCATACCGGCACTGAATTGTGCATGTACTTGATAACTTTCACCAACTGTCGTATAAAATCGATTGTTCAACTGCACATCATCGACTTTGCCGACAAATTGATAACCAAGAGTCAAAAAGGGGCTATGTCGTCCTATTCTCTTAATAAACCGACCTTGAAAGCTGAAATCATACTTACCTGTTCCCAAGCCTTTTTTGGCACTAGCCGTTGGAAATTTCACTTTAACAGATAAATTCAGTACACTATCTTGCACAATACTGGGGGCATATTGATAAGTTTGTGTCAGAATAATATCACCTAAGCCTTCTGCTCGGCGACTACTGGTATCGGATTCGCTATCGCCTACTAAATCAATCACTGTGTTACCGTTCATCATTAAATACGGAACGGTGACTCTGGTTATCCAGGGAAATTGACGATATTTCAAACTCACGGGAAGATACAAAATGTTTGTTTTATCTTCCTGCTGAAAATGCCCAGTAAAATAGGCAGACCCCACCGAAAGACGAATTTCGCGTTGGCCAGCGAGTGGTTGTATCGGGGCAAATAAACATAAAATGCTAAAGAGTCGTTGCAGGCCTTTTAAGGAATGAGAATTGAATAACATGTGTATTGACTATCACCCATTTTTTGAATCTACGAACATTCACCAGCTCTGTGTAGGTTGGGGTGAGAACGAACCCCAACATTTTTCAGCACATTATATAACGAGTACTATAAGCCTTAAATAACCGAGAAAATGGGGAGTAGACTTTAACCTACATGAACCGCTTGCGTGTAGACTAAAGTCTAATGGCTCGACCTTAGGCAACTCACAATAAATAACCCACCCACCTTGCTTGTTTTTTTGTCCGTCTTCTGCGTTGTAGAAATAGTTACGTAGCCTGCTATGCGCCTATTTCTACGCCTTGAAGACGAACAAAAATTCTGCGCAATATGGGTGGTTTATTTATTGCGCCTTACCTAAGACATTATATCCTACAACGTATCTCTCATGATTATGGGTATTCTAAAGTGTAAATTTCGGCTACAAACGCAAAAAGAGACAATGGAGATTCAATACGCTATGCGCAGGAGTGCAATAGCTTTAGATATTGCTGTTTCGGACACGCTTAAGCGTGTCACTCCTGCCCTATATCCCGCCCTAAGTTCGTAGCCTAAATTTCTTTTAGGGGAAAAAATGCCAGAGTGTCTTATTCTAAATCAGCAATAGTAGAAGAAATGACTGCATTGTTATGAATATAATGCAGAGTATTTTCCTGAATAACAGCTCTATCATTTTGTATATTCTGCCCTCTGAACGAACAGTAGTTACCTGGCTGTTTACATTCGTCGGGCGGAATATCAGTAATTAATTTCCCTGACAATTCAAGACCGGGGCTAGTTCCCGTATTGATGCTAAAACTATACAACCCGGTCTCTGTCCATCCATAATTTGCACTCGGATGACTATAATCCTGATGTGGGTAACTCAATTCCTGATTTAACTGAATCGGGATAGCAAGTGTTGCCACCTCTCCTGATGCAGCTGGCAACCATGCTAAAGCATGATGATCATATAGCACTGCAGACTCAGTACCCCGTTTACCTATTATTATACTCTCAATTTCACGCAAGTTTTCAGCACTAGAGACATCGAACAGGGATAGCTTAACTCCCTGATAGAAAGCTCCAGATTCAGGGTTTTCATTCGGCACGGCATCTTTGCCGATACCCAGTAAATAGTCATCACCAATGGGATGTAAGTAATCAGAAAAACCATCAATCTCTAATTCACCAAGTGTCTTTGGCTGCTCAGGCACAGTAAAATCCAGAACATACAATGGATCCGTTTGTCTAAAGGTCACTAAATAGCCACGATTCTTAATAAACCGTGCCGCAAATAACTGCTCCCCGGGTTTTCCCAGGTTATCAATAAAAGCAATTTCCTCTAGATGTTTACCTTCGCTTGCTTCACGCATAACGCTAACACGCGTCGTTGAACTACTATCCCAGGTATTTCCTTTTGAAGTAGCCACTTTTAAGACACCCTGGTATTCGCCCATACGAAATGGCTGCTTATTAGCCACCCAACCAAGATGTCCCGGTGCTGTACCTGAACCGCGATACTCTAGAGCACCCTCTGCCAATGAAAACTTATGTATCTCTGTGCTCATTTCTGAGTGATCAGCTAAAAAGTTAACCGCATTGCCTTCTATCAAATAAGGATATCGACTCGTCGCTAAATACAGTGCCTGAGAGGACATGTAAAAAGTATCCACTGCCCCCACAATACAACTCGAATAATGTGCTTTAGGGTTACTTAGTGGAATCGCGGTAATGGTAATAATAGTATTATCAACAGGCTTGTCACTCACTTGATTTGGAATATAACAATCCGTTGCTTCGAGAACGGGTGTTTCTCCTGCGCCATCATGAAATGAAATAGTCGGCAATAAATCAGCGAGATTCTGATTTTTGGGGATTGTGGGACTTACAATTGAGTCGCTTAATGCTTCCTCTACGGCAACTTGCAATATTTCTGGGTAAGCATAATATGCATTTTTTCGAGTGATTAAATAAAGCACACCCTCAATAAGACGACTGGAAAGAATCGCTGTATCCAGCGTAATATGTGTGCTAACTTGCATATTCTGAGGCTGGCTAACATCAATAATTTTTATATCAGTCTGATTATTTTGCCAATAATAAGATGAATACCAAATATCATAAATACCGTAGTTTGATGAATCCCCCTGATAGATAAGGTGTTTTTTATCATCTATTTGAGTAAGATAAAGCCCTTCACGGTATGAATTATTGGCCTCTACGTCTAGTTTCTGCAGTAAGTGATTTGTCGCTGGCAATGCTTGAATGTCATAAGCACTAATACATTGATTAGCAGAATCTATCTCACAGTTTTCAAGGACATACAATTGTTCTCCGTCAGTTTTAATGCGATCTGCTTCATCAACGTCATTTTCTTGCACATTAGTTTGCGAAACTGAAGCTGAAGAACTCGCCGTTGAGGCCACATCAGATACCAGAGGGGGTGAAAAATCTCCGCCCAGAAATCTAGCATTATTTGACACCGTCCCATGGGCAAAATAACTGGCTAGAAGTGAGCTATTTTTAACCTGATGTAATGCCGCACTCCCCTGATTAAATACCAGTAAAGAAGCAGGCTGGCTGTTAAACAAAATAACGCCGCTTTGACCTGCCTGGTATCCTCCAAAAACCAGAAATTCACCTTTGGGCAAAGTTTCATTCGCTAGAGCAATAATGCTTTCCTGTTTGTTTAAAGTTTGACTCAAGTAGGGCGTTAAAGTATCCAAGTCTTTATTCCACTGTTGCCACTTACCCGCTGCTGTTTTCTGATACCAGCCTTCGTCATGAACTGCAACTAGATATAAATGACCAGACTGCCCTACATCCTCACTTTTTACGTTGATGTTGATTTGCAAGTTAATCGCTTCGCTAGTCATAAAGGTATTACTAACGAGTGATTTAGCATTGCTTATAGTATAAGTGTAACTGGCCCTGCCCTCTGTCTCATCACTAACAGGGAAAATGGGAACTAATACCATCGAATTTACATGTGCTGAAATGCCTAAACAGCCTATCAGTACCAAAATATTTTTTTTCATTATAAAAATCCTTACAATTTATTAAGTCTGTACAAAGCTAATGGTTAACCAACGTAGGGTGGAATAGCGCAGCGTTTTCCACCAATGTACCCACTCCAGTTCTTGGCGATAGACAAAACACTGCCGGAAAACGCTACGCTATTCCGGCCTACGTCTAAGATAGGCTTATTATCGAGTCATCTCTTGAGCAGTTGTTGAATAAAAAAATGCTTCCCATTCATCCTGAGTTCGCATCACTTTTAGCCAAGGCTCTTCAGTTCTTGGACTATCACTCGATGTTCCAGTTTTTGTAGTATGTTGATTTTATTATCTATTTTTGATTTCGATAAAATTAAGTTTACCTTTAAAATCAATGCACTAACTTTTATTGCAACAAAATCTAGGTGCCTTCAAGCCCAGATATAGCTGGAAACTGGAACATCGAGTATCAGGTAAATTTAAAACAGTATAGGAAAAGCTATCATATGCCTGAGAGGGTACTAAGTACTCATGCAAAATTGATTTAACTTTTTTGAAAAAAGATAAAATCTCCAGTTTTTAGTATGATTTTTGAGAATTTGAATATATTTTTACAAAAAAACAGGCGCGCCATGCTACTTCGTGAAATTCAGGGACTCCTGTCACCTTC
>CAYZUM010000062.1:0-12732 GCA_964481455.1 uncultured Methylomonas sp.
CGCAAGCATTGCCTACCTGATATTCTCTTCTCCCTGAAATTTAAAGTAGATACGTGTTTACCTTATTTTAATATCACGGCAAGCGCGGAGGATGGGTTACACCCTTCTTGGACAGCCTCCTAGCTTAGATTTTTATTCTGCATTTGTTGTCCTTTATAAAAGACCTGAATTCAGGAGAATCTAATATCAATCATTAACCATTTATCATAAAAATATTTCCCCCTCAAAGCCTAATTCTTGTATATTGATAAGTCTAATTTAGCAATACCTTCGCCAAATTGAAATTAATTTTTCACCACGAAGGTCATGAAGGCCATTAAGTTGTTTTAATCAATGTGTTATATGGTTATTGCAGGTGATATTCTTATAATAGGTAATACTTTGTTTTCCTTCATCGCCTTCATGGTGAGTTTTGTTTTTGGCGATGGTATTGAGTTATAGATTCTCAGATAAATAATTTCCACTTTAAAAAATTAAATATCATATTTTTCAGTCATTTATGAAATAAAGTTTGGAAATTAAATACCTGAAAGTCTATAGGTATCTTTCATATAAATTCGAAAGTAGTTATTAAATTTCAAACACATCGAAACAATAAAGTCATTGAGGAACTATAAAGGGTCTGCAGAAAACAATTTTTTATAGCTCCCCATGCCTCTTAAGCGATGATTTAATAATACCCGAAAGTATGGCGCAGTATTTTGTCGTTACAGACGTGTTAGGAAAACAGGCGAATAGCAGGTTACGTAATTGTTTTTCTAGCGCGGCTGTGGAGTCAAAAGACACGTCAGACTCGGACATTATTGAATTCTCGTTCCTTACGCTTTTTAGGCTGAAAAATTGTTTTAGACGGAAGTGGAAACGGGCAAATGAATGATACTAAAACTAAAGCAGCAATATAGACTAGCAAGGAGTACTAAAGAGTATGAATAAAATCAAACTACTTTATGTAGAAAATGTCATCTTTCGCAAAACAAAACAAGTCCATCAAAAATTATCATTTTTTATGTCGCTAGAGAACATTGGCTACGATAAACAGGTTGATATTGTTTGGGCTGGCGAGGATGATGGGAAATGGCATGTATTAACAGCAGAATTTCACAGCATGTTGGGAAACCATCAAGAATACTGGTCTGCTAATGTCACACTAAACTTAACAAAAGATCAGTCGCTGCCTGGAAATATTCATTTTAATGTGCGTTATCGGGTATTAGATGATGAATATCTAGTGAATAATGATAACCAAAACTATACCAGTGAAGCTGACTCAGGCATAAAATTACTCAGTGATCAGTCTATACAAAATATAGCGTTTGAAAATCAATTAATGGATGAGTCACATGGCATTACTGTCCATATTGGGGTTAATCAATCTGTTCATGCTAATAAAGTGACCCTACACTGGACAACTGATCACTGGAGCACAACAAAAAAATCATCCTGCAAGTTTAAACATAACCATTGGGATAAGACACTACAAAGTAATGCACGAAACCCAAACCAATATGGAACTCAATTGTGGACTGGAAAAATTAACCACCGTGAGTTAGATAAACTAGAATATGTTATCAGCTGTGAAAATACTCAACACACCCTATGGGACAATAATGAAGGGAATAATTACTCTTTTCAGCGAGCCCAGCTCAAAGTCTTAATTTTAAATTTGCATTGCTATCAGGAAGAAAATCAGCTAGAAAAATTTGCGACTATTGCTCAAACAATTGATGATCTTGATATTGATATTGTTTGTTTACAGGAAGTGGCAGAGAACTGGAACGATGGACATGGAGACTGGGAGTCAAATTCAGCAAAAATCATTAATGATCGCCTTAAAATACCCTTTTACATACACAATGACTGGTCTCATTTAGGATTTGACAAGTACCGAGAAGGGGTTGCCATTTTGAGCCGATATCCATTATCTCACCATGAATCCAGATATGTCTCTGATAGTGATGACGTGTACGATATCAATTCTAGAAAAGTGGTTGCAGCACGGCTCTATGTGCCTTATATTGGTTCCATTAACATTTTTTCTGCACATTTAAGCTGGCTGGAAGGGGGGTTTCAGGAGCAATTTCAAAGGTTACGCGAGTGGGCGAATAGCTCAAAAACCAATGATATTAAAGCAACCCTTCTCTGCGGTGATTTTAATATTACTGCAGGTTCAAATGGTTATCAGCTAGTGGTTGATTCTGGTGAATACGAGGATCAATATTTAGCCATTAATAAACAAGGTGTGTTTGATAAAGTATTTCGGGTTAACGATGGCCATTGGCAAGATCTTCTAGCTGATGATTACCGAATTGACTATATCTTTATGAACAAAAATAGTAAATTAAAAACCACATCGGCTAACGTTATTTTCACAGACCAGGATTATGGTCGGGTTTCTGATCATTGTGGATATTTAATGACTTTTGAATCTCCTTAAATACAATAACAATAAAAGGTAATAGTATGCATCAAATAGCAGAACATTTTGCCAAACCAGTGCATGGTGAACTTGGGGGGTCATTTGCAAGAGTCAATGACTTCAATCATAAATTTTTTCTACGCTGGGGGAAAATTGATTTTGATATGTTTCATGGCGATCAGGTTAATCTAAAAGTCATACTGAAAGTTTATCGACAGCATCATATTTGTGAAACTTATGTCGTTGATACAGATGCCTACGATATTAAATGGAATCAACATAAGCGCCGTACCCGGGATTTTTATATTCATCCTTTTTCCAATTCGTTTGGAGTGATTAATTGTATCAAGTTTTCTTTTCTTATTCATAAAGATGAGCACTCAATCCCATCAGAGAAAGACTATATTTTTATGGATTGGGGGCAGTTGCATGGTGATTCTGACACCCCTCAATACAGAGAGATAAACGGCCTGCATTCTACCCAGAACCACTATCATACTTATGAATTGCAAGCGCATGAGTTACAGAATGATGTGGATTGGATTAACCACCATTTTGAATCCTTACACCTGGTCCCTAAGTTTACTAAAGGTCAGCCTAATCACCCGTATCACCCCAAACGTTACATCCACGACCTGATAGATAAAGTCATCCACAGCAAGTATGAAAACCCTGACCGTCTTTGTACTGTTAAAGTCAGTGTCGATTGTATTGATGATGCTGATTTTGCCAGCCATTTGATACATGCAAGTGAACAGGGCGTGTTAGTCCAGTGTATTGTCGATTGGCGAAAAATGACCATGACCAATAGCGATAATTATGCGCGCTTAAAACGTGCTGGGGTGGAGTTAATTGGTGTAGTCTGTAGCCCAGACCATCATTTGATTGAAGTAGAACCGGATATGCATACCAAATTCGTTATTTTTAATGATGAAGATTGTATTCTAGGTTCGTTTAATATTACTTTTGACCGCTGGTGGGCTAACTGGGAATCTGGCATGACGTTTCATTCTAAAGGAGTGTGCCGATTACTGGATAATATTTTTCAGAGCCAGCGTGGTGGAGTCATTCAGCCTTATGGCATAGACCCTTTCAGCAAATTCAATTTACTATACACTTTTGGTAGACATTACATGCAAAGTGGGGAAAATTACCTCCCACACCATGCTATTCTGGCCGAAATAAATCGCGCTCATCATTCCATAAAAATTAGTTTATTTTTGATAGGCGAGTTAGTAGGTAATTTTAATGATAGCGTAATTTGTGCGTTAATTAATGCTAAAAACAGAGGCGTTTATGTCCATATCCTGTTTAATGGCCACCTTGCTAGACAAGGAAAAATTGGTATTGAACGCTCAATGGAAGAGGAGCTAAATCGGCCGCTGTTACCTGTTATTGAGCGATTAAGATCGTCAGGTGTGATTGTCGGCCTTGTTTACGGGCAGGACGACCATGATGTGCCCTACTCTCCTATTCATTCAAAATACTGTATTATTGATGATTATATCGTTATCGATGGCAGTTTCAACTGGTATAACACCTCGGTTTTCTCCCATGATCTCGTCACGATTGCAGCAAATCATGAACTTGCCAAACCTTATTTATACGAATTTGAACAGATACAGCAGTCGTTCAGGATTTATTAACAGGCCGATCGTAGAGCGGACTTTAGTCTGGTAAGCTAAGGTAACACGCAATAAATAAACTCCCCATATTGCACAGGGTTTTTGTTCGTCTTCAAGGCCAGCACGCCAGAGCTGCTGGCCAAGGCGTAGAAATAGGCGCATAGGAATGAGAATTAAATAACTTGTGCATTCTGACTTGTCTTTTTGCTCGCCTTCTGCGTTGTGGAAACAGTTACGTAGCCAGCTATGCGCCTGTTACCGCGCCTTGAAGGCAAGCAAAAATACTGCGCCATAATTACTTATTCAATTCCCATTCCATAGCAGGTTTATACAGCACCTATTCTCTAATAGTTGATAACTGGCGCTCGTCAACCACTGAAAACACGACTAATAATAGGTGCTGTACTACGTCACTATTTCTATCAATATGAAGACGGACAAAAAGACCAGCAGGATGGGTGGGTTATTTATTGCGAGTTGCCTAAAGGCTTGTGTACAAATTCATTGCTTGCAGGTGAAGTAATAATATATCGTAAGCCATCCGTGTTGAATTTCAAGATTCGCACCTATCCATGGAATAAAACTGAAATTGACAATAGGCGGACTGAAGTCCACTCTACAAACTTACCGATATTTTACCTGTATGGCATTTTCTTGTGTGAGCACCCGTTGTAACCGATCAATCAATTCATCAGTGGGGTGAACGCGCCATGAATCACCCAACTGTATACTCGCCTTGTTAGTTGAAGTTAAATAATTAACCACTAACATGCACTGCCCCCCTGAAAAAGGTTGTAGGGTTTGCTGTAATTTTGCGATAAAATCCTGAGTTTTTTCGTCTGTTTTGACACTGTCCCAGTCTAGCATCAAACAGCGTGAAAAACTTTCCCTTGCCTCTTCCATAGTATATATTTTTTCTGCAACTATACTTAGCATACCTGAGTAGCTATTTAATTGCGCCGTCGCTTCAACTAAAAGCACTTGATCTGCTGTTAAGAGGCCTTTAAACGTTTCAAAATTTTCAGCATAAAGAGTGATATCCATACGTGCACTTTTATCGTCTAAAGTTGCAAACCCCATCATGCGCCCATTTTTATCCTGCCGGGTTCTTACTCCGACTAAAATACCTGCGAGACGAATCTCTATTTTTCCTCTGCTTTTTTCTATGGTCGCTAATGAGCTGGCTAAATTACCACTCACTATATTTTGCAATTCTTGTCGATACTGGTCTATTGGGTGCCCCGTTAAAAACAGACCTAAAGCTAATTTTTCAAACGCTAAGCGATCCTTTTCTGACCAGGCAGGCACTTTATCAGCATAATCTTTTATTTCATCATCACGGCTGTCCGCATTCACGGCTAGGCCAAATAGGTCATTTTGTCCAGTCTCGGTCATTTTCACATGCCGTTCGGCTACCTTTATAGCGGTAGGTAATTCAGCCATATGACTGGCACGATTATCATTAAAAACATCAAATGCACCTCCCCGGATCAAAGCTTCAAAAACCCGACGATTGACTTTCCGTAAGTCGACTCGCTTACATAAATCATATAATCCAGTAAAAATCCCGTTGGCTTTTCTTTCCTTTAACAGGTCTTCTATTGCTGCCTCACCTACCCCTTTGATCGCTCCTATACCGTAGACAATTTCACTATCATCATTCACTGTAAATTGATAACTTGATATATTAATATTGGGTGGACAAACCTTTAATTTCATATCATCACACTCGGCAATCAGTACGACAATCTTATCAGTGTTATCAAGGTCTGATGATAAAACGGCAGCCATAAAAGCAGGCGGGTAATGCGCTTTTAGCCATGCGGTTTGATAGGCGACCAAAGCATAGGCAGCAGAGTGAGATTTATTAAACCCATATCCTGCGAATTTTTCCATTAAGTCAAAAACGTAAGTGGCAATAGATTCGTCGATACCTCCGTCGACAGCACCTTTAGTAAAGACCGTACGTTGTTGCGCCATTTCTTCCACTTTTTTCTTACCCATGGCACGACGTAATAAATCCGCACCGCCTAAGGTATACCCTCCCATTTCTCTGGCAATTTGCATCACTTGTTCCTGATACAAAATAACACCATTTGTAGGTTCTAAAATGGGTTCTAAAACAGGATGGGCATACTCTGCTTTTGCGCCATGTTTGACATTAATATAATCATCAACCATTCCAGACTCGAGCGGGCCAGGTCTAAATAAAGCTACTAATGCGATAATATCATCAAAACAGTCAGGCTTGAGTTTTTTAATGAGCTCTTTCATACCACGAGATTCAAGCTGAAACACAGCTGTTGTCTCGGCGTTTTTTAACAGCTCATATGAATCCTTATCATCACGTGGGATTTGCGTAATGTCCACTAATGGCAGGTTTAACTCTGCCTGCTTTTTATTGATGGTCTGTAATGCCCAGTCAATAATGGTTAAAGTACGCAATCCTAAAAAGTCAAATTTAACTAAACCAACCGCTTCGACATCATCTTTATCAAACTGGGTGACAAGATTACCGCCTCCCTGTTCACAATACAGGGGAGAAAAGTCGGTTAATTTGGTCGGTGCAATAACCACACCACCGGCATGCTTACCTGCATTTCTAGCAGTGCCTTCTAAGGAAAGCGCCATGTCCATCAGGCTTTTTACTTCAGCATCGTTATCATATAAGTCCTGAAATTCAGGCACCTCCTTTAAAGCCTTGGTCAATGTTATGCCAATTTCAAACGGTACGAGCTTTGATAACCTATCGACAAAACTGTAAGGATGCCCCAATACTCGACCGACATCACGTATAACCGCTTTCGCCGCCATCGAACCGTAGGTGATGATTTGCGAAACCTTATCACGACCATAATTTCGCGCGACATAATCAATCACTTCATCACGTCGATCCATGCAGAAGTCAACATCAAAATCAGGCATGGAGACCCGTTCAGGGTTCAAAAATCGCTCAAATAACAAATCAAATTCAATGGGATCTAAATCGGTAATGCTAAGGACATACGCAACTAATGAACCTGCCCCCGATCCACGCCCTGGTCCAACTGGAATTGCATGATCTTTAGCCCACTGAATAAAATCCGCAACAATCATAAAGTAGCCGGGAAACCCCATCTGGACGATAATATCTAATTCCATTTTTAACCGCTCATCATAGGCTATACGGTTTTCTTCCGGGCTTCCATCACCCACGGCTGGATATTTCTTTAGGCGAATTTCCAGGCCTTTTCTGGATTCATCAATAAAAAATTCATCCAGTGACATACCGGCAGGAACAGGAAAATCTGGTAGAAAATTTTTCCCCAGAGTTAAGCTAATATTACAACGTTTAGAAATTTCTACTGTATTTGCGAGTGCTTCGGGGATATCAACAAACAGTGCCTGCATTTCTTCTGTACTGCGCAAATATTGCTGGGGTGTATAATCCTTAGGGCGACGACTATCATCAATCACGCGTCCCTGATTAATACAGACTCTTATCTCATGCGCATCAAAACTTTCCGTGTTTAAAAAACGCACATTATTTGTCGCTACGACGGGAAGGTTTAATTCAGTTGCTAATTGCACAGCATTGGCTATATAACTTTCTTCGTTTCTTTTACCTATCCGCTGCAGTTCAATATAAAAGTTCTGTGGAAATAAGGTATCCCAGTCTTTAGCAAGCTTCCAAGCGGAGGCTTTATCTTCGGCTAATAAAGCCATACCGATATCACCGTCCATTGCACCCGATAGTGCGATTAAACCATCATGGTTTTGTTCTAGCCATTCACGTCGTATCATAGCAACGCCAAGATGCTGACCTTCTTGATAAGCTTTTGAAATAAGCTCTGTCAGAGCGATATAGCCGGTATTATTTTTAACTAATAAAGTAAGCTGGAAGGGTTGTGCGGCATCGTCAGGATTGAAAATAAAAACATCTGCTCCTGCTATGGGCTTAACCCCTTTAGATAGAGCTGCACGATAAAACTTAACCAGAGCAAAAAGATTAGATTGATCGGTAATAGCAATGGCAGGCATACCCAGCTCAGCCAGTTGATTGATGAGTGGTTTGATTTTAACCACACCATCAACGAGTGAATATTCAGAGTGTAAGCGTAAATGAATAAATTCAGGCTGCATAGATTAAGTTGTTAGTTTCTGGAGAGGCTTATGCGCTGCATAGGTTGCGGGTGAGGCGCCAACCCCAACAGGGTAAGGAATGGGAATGAAATAACTGGTGCATTTGGCGCAGGGGTTTTGTTTGTATTCGAGGCGTGGAAACAGGCGCATAGCTGGCTACGCAACAAAGAATACGGACAAAAAGACAAGTCAAATGTGCAAGTTATAAAATTCACATTCCTAAGTACAGTCACATGACTTATTCCTTAGTATCAATCATATATTGAGAGGTTAAATACTGGGGTTAGTATACCTCAGCCACAACCTACGATGATAGGAAGAGTGAGCATAACCTTTTAATTAGCCAACACCTGTTTAACAGGTGCAAAAGACCGTCGGTGTTGCTCTGTGACTCCTAAAAGAATCAGCTTTTCTTTATGTAATTTTGTCGGGTAACCTTTATGCTTTGCAAATTCATAGCCAGGATACAGCGAATCTAGCACTAACATTTCATTATCCCTATAGACTTTTGCCAAAATAGAAGCAGCTGAAATTTCAGCGACTAAAAGATCTCCCTGAATAATAGTTTCCCCCGGGCAACCAACATCAGGGTATTGATTACCATCTACTTTTAGCCAGTTAGGTTGTAGCGCTAAAGATTGTACTGCCCGCTTCATTGCCAGCAATGAAGCTTGTAAAATATTTATTGCATCTATTTCGCTCGGTTCTGCGCGAGCAATAGACCAGGCGAGTGCGTTTTGTTTTATTGTGGCAGCTAAGTATTCACGCCGTTTAGCTGTTAATTTTTTTGAATCAGTTAAACCAGAAATGGGCCGGGCTGGATCTAAAATAACAGCCGAGGCAATGACGGAACCCACTATACAACCGCGCCCAACTTCATCAACACCTGCAATAATAGAGTCTTGATTACTCAAAATAGTATTCGTTAACGTAAGATACCCCGAGATACATTGCGTAAAAAACTGACCATATTAGATATTTCATTACACTCCCCTGCTAAATCTTCCATTTCTTCTATCGCGTCTTCCATTCTAAGATTATTTTTATACAAAATCTTATAGGCTTTACGAATTAAACGCACAGCTTCAGAATTACAGCCAGAGCGTTCCATACCGACTGAATTTATGCCATGAGGACGAGTAGGACGGCCGCCAACCATAACATAAGGGGGGATATCCTGTGTAATAGCACTTCCCATCGCAGCAAAACTTAATGTACCAATTTGAGTAAACTGGTGTACTAGGGTAAATCCACCTAAAATTGCATTATCGCCAATATGAACGTGCCCGGCAAGAGATGCGCCATTTGCCATAATAATGTTATTTCCTATTAAGCAATCATGGGCAACATGTGTATAGGCCATGAAGAGATTATCATCACCTATTTTGGTTACCCCGTGGTCTTGTAAGGTTCCCCTGTGCAGGGTGACAAATTCACGAATCACATTTCTATCACCAATGACCAGACTGGTTTTTTCATCAGCGTATTTCTTATCCTGAGGGTCCTCCCCAACCGAAGCAAACTGATAAATATGATTATCTTTACCTATTTTAACCGGCCCTTTCATAACAACGTGCGGGCCAATAACAGTACCTGAGCCTATTGTGACTTCAGCTCCAATAATCGAAAAAGGGCCCACCTCAACATCATCAGCTATCTCTGCATTAATATCGACAATTGCTTTTGGGTCAATCAAACTTGTCTCCAACAGCAGCACAGCGAATATTTGCACTGGCAACAAATTCACCGTCTACTGTTGCAGTACAATTAAATGACCAGATATTACGTTTACTTCTTTCAAGCACTGCTTCTAGCATCAGCTGATCCCCAGGTACCACAGGACGCTTGAATTTAGCTTTATCTATCCCCGTCAAAAAATAAGTCATCCCATGACCTAACTCATCCGGTGATGTTTCAGATGCAAGTAATCCAGTTGCCTGAGCTAAACCTTCAAGAATCAGAACACCTGGAAAAATTGCCATATGAGGGAAATGCCCCTGAAATATAGGTTCATTATAAGTGACATTCTTAACCCCTAATAACCTAACCCCTGGTTCGCACTCAACAACTTTATCAATCAATAAAAATGGGTACCGATGAGGTAAAAATGCTTGAATTTGTTTAATATCAAGTACAGTTTCCAATTTAACAACCTTTTAGCTTAACTAATTTATTACTCAATCTTTACATTAATGCAGAGATTTTTTAATGCAAATGACATGTTTTTTACATTGATATTGCAAAGGCTCAAATAGAAGTACATGGGAAATCATATTCCATTTGTACATAAAATTAATTTACTCTTTATTATCTCGCAGTTAAAAAAAATTGCATTTACGTAAAGTTTTGACCATTACCCTCAAAAACAAGTTAAGAAACTTAAATGGAGTAACGCTTCATTTTTATGGCATACTGGCAAGTTTTGCTTGCACTTTATCTGTTACATCCACAGCTTTACTGGCATGAATGACACCCTCTGTTAACAGTAAATCATAGTTACCTTCTTTTGCTAAGGCTTTAACAGCCTCAATAATTCTATTCTGCATTTTGCCTAACTCTTCATTTCGACGAAGGCTAAAATCCTCTTTGAATTCTTGCTGAGAGCGTTGTGCTTCTCTACGCTTTGAAATGATATCTCGTTCTAATTGACGTTTTTCCGTTTCGGTCATCGTCAGGCCATCCCTAGCGAGTTTTTCTTCTAATTTTTTGATAGATTTCTGCTGTGCTACTAACTGCTTATCCTTAGGAGAAAACTCCTTTTCCAAGCGTTTTTTTGCCTCGGCAGCTTGCGGTGCATTCGCCATTAATAAGGGGATATTCACCACACCTATCTTGATTTCTGCTAAGACCACCTGGCTTGTTAATAACAAGCTTACTAACAAGACTATTTTTTTAAACATTAAAATTCTCCGTACCCCAAATCATAAAAACATACTTAATAGGGTATTATACTGTATCTATCAAATAATGAGTGGCTTTTGATTTTAAAATAATCAAATTTAACCGTTAAGTAACTCGTCGTAAAAAGGGTATACCACGCTTGTTACCAAGCTCTGAAACTATGAAAGTATTATGTGTAGGTTGGGCTGAGTCACAAAGTCCAGCTCCCTTATGTCATTAACTTTCATTTCCATACCCACCTCCGCCAGGTGTTTCAATTTGTAATAAGTACTCATGCAAAATTGATTTAACTTTTTTGAAAAAATATAAATCTCCAGTTTTTAGTATGATTTTTGAGAATTTGAATATATTTTTACAAAAAAATAGGAATTTTTATTGAAAATGGTAAATTTCTACCCTTGTAATTTTAGTTAAAATAATAATGCCTGAGTACTTATATCCTCTGCCCCAACTTCTATTTGGCTATGGCTCTTAGGTAACTCGCAACAAATAACCCACCCATCTTGCTAGTCTTTTTGGTAGTGGGTCAAACCTGTGGTTTTAATATTCTCCCTATTACGTTAACCCCTTATATCTCGGACTATTGCATAACTTGTAACTAAACAATAATCACAGGTTTGACCCACTACCAATATATTCACCGTCATCAGCTGTAAAAATTGAAGCCGTCTGATAACACCACAACCTCCTTGATATTGACCTTTACCACCACTTTTGGCACGTATTGAGAAGAGTGCAACCCAGCCTCCGCTATTACTAAAAATCAAAGACTTAGTGTGTTTTTGTCATCAGATAATCAGGTATTTAGGTGTTTATTCTGCTTAATTTTGGTTCTGCAACAGTAAATCAATAAGTTAGGGCGCGGAGAGTGGGTTGCACCCTATTCCTATTTGCTACAAGACTGGGGACAATCATTAGCAGTCGAGGTTCCTTACGCAGAGGCAAGTAAGGTCATCAAGAAGATTTTCTCCTTATCATTTCCAGTCAGTGGTCTGGAGAGGACTGTCTTATCGACTTCGAACGCCGCAAATCCCTATTTTGATCAACAAACGAGTATTCAGCCTGCAGAATCGGGGGAAATAATTGTCGTATCAGCGGACTGTAAAGGCGTTGTCATTCGCAAATCAGGCACAGAGGGAATAATGGCTTCTACACAAGAAGTCAAGCCGGTTAACATAGGACAAACGACACCAAAAGGACATTTTGGTAACAAAAAAATGGCCATAGTCGGTGCATCTTATACCGTATATCCTTACCCAAGAGCACCAGAAAAAGTGTTGGAATCTCTCTTCCGATCCAAAGATACGCTCGCAACGGAGATTTCTGATCAACTCAGGCCAAGGCCAGTTAACACGCACGTCAGAGCATGTATGGACCGAGATAAAAAAGACACGCTACAGCCCCGCCCGTGAGACTATCTTTTCATGGATTAGGGACGAAATGGAGCAACGTAATCCAAACGGAGATAATCTCATCGCATTAATCGGGGTATTTCAATTCCCCGATTGTTTAGATTTGAAAGACTAATAAGGAGGAGTTTACCTTATTTTAATATCACGGCAAGCGCGGAGGATGGGTTACACCCTGCCCTGAACGCCCTGCGTCCGCAACGACTACGCACAAAGCCGCTTCGTCATAGCTACCTCAAATGGCTGGACGGCTATTCGT
>CAYZUM010000063.1:0-12704 GCA_964481455.1 uncultured Methylomonas sp.
GAATGAAGGTGACAGGAGTCCCTGAATTTCACGAAGTAGCATGGCGCGCCTGTTTTTGTTGTGACAGTCCACCAATAGCTGTTGAGCGCATTAAAACGTCAATAATACTAGGGATTTGCATATTGTTTTTAAAGGGGTTGATTTTATGCTTTAAAACCTGCCTGCCTGATAAACCATATTGATAATCTGAGTTGGTAAATAAATCATTTTTAGAGTTAACATCAACAGCAATAAGTGTGCCCCCTTCATTGTACCGAGTCATTATATGGACAGGAACGTTATTGAGTAAGCCGCCGTCCACTAACACATCACCATTCACAACCTTGGGAGGGAATACCCAGGTGGAATATTACTCGCCATAACCGCATCCAGGAGGATGCCGGTATCATGAATCATCACTTTTGCCCGGCTTAGGTTACAAGAAACACTGTAGTAACGGCACAACAGCTCTTCAATAGCAAAACTACCAAAAAACCTTTGTAAGCCTTTGCTCATTTTATACCCCTAATAAATTGACACTAAAGGGATGGTGAGTTTGTCACCCGTAATACATAACTCTGATGTATCGTGAATAATTTCATCCAGCTTTTTTTTTGCATTACATATGTAGCCAGCTATGCGCCTATTTCTACAACGCTGAAGACGAGCAAAAAGACTAGCAAGATGGGTGGGTTATTTGTTGCGAGTTACCTAAGGTTAAAACCTTCGCCTTTCAGGCGAACAGATTTATCTCCAAATGATATAATCAACAGATGAATTATCGTTATGGCAGTCATACAGTTTACGATATAGAATATCATTTTGTTTGGGTAACGAAATATAAGTACTTAGGCATTATTATTTTAACTAAAATTATGAGGGTAGAAATTCATGACTTGAGTTAATATTTTCTATTTTTTTGTAAAAATATATTCAAATTTCCAAAAATTACACTGAAAATTCAAGATTTTATACTTTTTCAAAAAGGTTAAATCAATTTTGCTTGAGTACTTAGATACCCAGCATTAAATGGTGATGTTAGCTTGCGTGTAAGAGAGCTGGTAAGGCAAGCTTGTGAAGCTTTTGAAAAAAAAGATCTTAGGCAACTCGCAATAAATAACCCACCCATTTTGTGCTTGTCTTGTTGTCCGTCTTCTGCGTTGCAGAAATAGTGACGTAGCCTGCTATGCGCCTTTTTCTACTAATGGGAGACAAACACAAATCCTGCGCAATATGGGGGGATTTATTGCGAGTTGCCTTAGTAAGGATCATGTGCATATATTAGTTTCTGCACCGCCTAATATGGCCCCTAGCGAAATAATGCGAAGGATAAGGCGTAGTGCAAGAAAGCTTTTTGAAGAATACTCTGAGTTAAAAAAAACGTTACTGGGGAAAGCACTTTTGGGCAAGAGGATATTTTTGTGTCACGGTGTGACAAATGACTGAAGAGATGGTAACAGATTATCTTGAACATCACTTTGACGCAAATCCAAACGATAACTTTAAAACAGAATATAGTGAGCCACAATAACAGGGCTATTTGCCCTGTATCACGACTTTCAGTCGCCAAGCTCTCTAACCCACCCGTCTTTTAGCGGGTGGTTGTTTAGTTTTTACTCAATGTTTTGTAAACTATCCGTACTTAAATAATAAACAAAGGAAGATCATGATCCCTGTAATTCTCTCCGGTGGCTCTGGAACTCGTTTATGGCCTTTATCGCGCGGTTCTTATCCTAAGCAATTTTTACCGCTAGTTTCTGAAAAAACAATGGTCCAGGAAACAGTATTGCGGTTAAATGGCTTAGATACATTACAAGCTCCGATTGCAGTCTGTAATGAAGATCATCGGTTTATGATGGCCGAACAATTGCGGGAAATTGGAGTACAACCTGATTCAATTATACTTGAACCCATTGGGAAAAATACTGCACCTGCTGTTGCCTTAGCAGCATTAGCTACTAAGAATCCTGATGATATTATATTAGTTTTGCCTGCTGATCACGTAATAGGAAATGTTCCGGCCTTTCAGCAAGCCGTGCAAAAAGCAACTCAATTAGCAGAAGAAGGATTATTGGTGACCTTTGGAATTGTACCAACAGCAGCCGAAACGGGGTATGGATATATTAAAAGATCGGTCGAAAATGTTGCTGATGCCTACAAGGTTGCTGCATTCGTAGAAAAACCCAGTGCTGATATTGCACAAAAGTATGTTGATAGTGGTGATTACTATTGGAATAGTGGTATGTTTGCTTTTAAAGCAAGCTGTTATCTGGAAGAACTAGAAAAATTCTCGTCTGACATGTTAACTATTTGTCGCCAAGCATTTGCACAAGCTAAAACGGATGTCGATTTTGTGCGCATAGATAAAGACATATTTTCCCAGTGCCCATCGGATTCGATTGATTATGCTGTTATGGAAAAAACTGATAAAGCGGTGGTTATCCCTTTAGATGCAGATTGGAGCGATGTGGGATCTTGGTCCGCATTATGGGAAGTAACGGATAAAGACCCTTTTGGTAACGCCTTAAATGGAGATGTATTGGCATTAGATACTGAAAATTCGTTTATTCATTCGGAAAATAAGCTTGTTGCTGTTATTGGTGTTAAGGATTTAGTTGTCGTTGAGACTGATGATGCCGTCATGGTTGCGCCAAAAAACAGGGTTCAGGATGTCAAGAAGGTCGTTGCAAGTTTGAAAAAAGAACATCGTGTGGAGGCCGATTTACACCGAAAGGTTTATCGTCCCTGGGGACATTATGATTCGGTTGATAGTGGCGAGCGTCATAAAACCAAACGTATTGTTGTTAAGCCAGGTGCGAAATTATCATTGCAGAAACATCATCACCGAGCCGAGCATTGGGTTATCGTTAAAGGAACAGCACTGGTTACAAAGGGCGAAGAAACAACGCTGTTTTCCGAGAATGAGTCAACTTATATCCCTCTGGGTGTCGTGCATTGCCTGGAAAATCCAGGGGTCATTCCTCTGGAAATTGTCGAAGTTCAGTCGGGTAGTTATCTTGGCGAAGACGATATCGTACGTTTTCAGGATAAATATGGCAGAACATAAAAGCTATGAATATACTATAATACTCGTTTGCATTTTATATAGTAACCTGTTGCAGGTTAATGATTCCGCTTGATAGTAAATAAGACGACAAGTAGACTGAGAAAGGATTCTTTTCAGGCAATTATCTTTTACCTTTCTGTTTTCTCTATTCAGCAGGAGCGGCATTAAGGAATGTGACAATATAACTCGTGCATTTGGCTTGTCTTTTTGTCCGTATTCTTTGTTGCGGAAACAGTTACATAGCTAGCTATGCGCCTGTTTCCACGCCTCGAATACAAACAAAAATCCTACGTCAAATGCACACGTTATTTTATTCCCATTTCTAAGGAGTATAGTAGGTATTTATTATATAGATAAGTGTTAATGTTGCTGTGTCGCAATGTCTGCCTGTGCTATGGGATTTTGTAATATTTTATGACATTAGAAGTAAAAAATTTATTCTGTGAGCGTGATGAGAGAATACTGTTTGAAAATTTCTCATTTCAGATTAACCCTGCTGAAGTGGTACAGATTGTGGGTCAGAATGGGAGTGGTAAAACCAGCTTGTTACGTATACTATGTGGTTTATCTGACGCTTATACAGGAGAGATATACTGGCAAGGGCAAGCTATAGATGAAGTGCGTGACGAGTTTTATCAGTCTATGTTATATGTGGGGCATTTGGCCGGTGTCAAAAGTGTTCTAACACCCGAAGAAAATTTGCGCTGGATGATGCAGCTGAATAAAGGATTAAATAAATGTTCTATTATGGATGCACTTCAGCAAGTGGGACTGTTTGGCTTTGAAGATGTGCCATGCCATAGTCTTTCAGCAGGACAACAAAGGCGTGTGGGTTTAGCACGACTCTATTTAAGTAGTGCACCTCTGTGGATTTTAGATGAACCTTTCACAGCTCTGGATAAAAAAGGTGTTCAGGAAAAAGAAAGGTTAATTGCAAGTCATGTGCATGAAGGGGGGGCAGTCATCTTGACAACTCATCATGACCTAATGGTTCCAGGAAAAACGGTAAGACCGATTAATCTGGATGAGGTTGCGCTAACATGAGTTTTCTGTATTCAGCAGTAAAACGTGAATTATTACTTGTCTTTCGTCATCGTAACGACATTATTAATCCCCTAGCATTTTTTCTGATGGTCGCAGTTTTATTTCCATTAGGCGTTAGCCCTGATCCCAAATTCTTATCAGAAGTTGCACCTGGCGTCATTTGGGTAGCCGCTTTATTGGCGTGTTTATTATCAGTCGATGGCATTTTTAGGACTGACTATGAGGATGGCTCTTTAGAGCAAATGCTGGTGAGTTCTGAATCATTATTAATACTGGTATTGGCAAAAGTTTTGACTCACTGGTTAGTCAGTGGGTTTTGCTTAGCGGTTATTTCACCGCTGGTTGCAATGATGTTTTTTCTACCAGATCAGGGTTATTTTGCCCTGATTATCAGTTTATTATTAGGGACACCAACCTTAAGCTTAATGGGCGCAATAGGAGCAGCACTGACAGTCGCCCTAAGAAAAGGAGGGGTTTTAATTTCTTTATTGGTGTTACCATTATATATTCCCGTATTAATTTTTGGTGCTGGTACGGTACAGGCAGGTGCCATGGGGTTGCCTATACAAGGTTATTTAGCACTATTAGCCGCTATTTTAGTATTGAGCTTAATGCTCGCTCCCTTTGCCATTTCGGCAGCTTTAAAAATTAGTGTTCGTAGTTAAGGATGCATTTATGAGGATTTCATAGATGAAAATAAAAATGCCGAGATGGTTTTATCAGCTCGCTTCTCCCCGATGGTTTTATGATATTACAGGAATGCTACTCCCCTGGTTTAAGATTGCGGCTGTACTATTGTTAGTGACGGGGAGCATTTGGGGGCTGGTATTTGCCCCGGCTGATTATCAACAAGGTAATAGTTTTCGGATTATTTATATTCATGTCCCCTCATCCATTCTGGCGCAGTCCTGTTATATGATGATGGCAGTTGCCGGAGGAGTTGGTCTGGTCTGGAAAATGAAAATTGCTCATGTAGTCGCTGGAGCTTGTGCACCTATCGGTGCGTCGATAGCTGTCATGTCTCTGGCAACGGGTGCTATCTGGGGTAAGCCGACCTGGGGTGCTTGGTGGGTGTGGGATGCACGTTTAACGGCAATGCTGGTATTATTATTTTTATATATAGGCGTGATCGCATTAAATTCAGCCTTTGAAAATAAAGCCAGTTCAGATAAAGCAACGGCTATTTTATCTTTAGTTGGTTTAGTCAATATTCCTATCATTAAATATTCAGTTGAATGGTGGAATACGCTACATCAACCTGCAACCTTTACTATCACTGAGAAACCAGCGATGCCACCGGAAATGTGGATACCTTTATTGATTATGGTATTAGGTTTTTATTGTTTTTTTGCAGTGGTCTTAATGAGTCGTGCACGCATTGAAGTTTTAGAGCGTGAAAAGCGTAGTGACTGGGTAAAGAAAGTCATAGAAAATTATTGAAAGTAGTCTGTTCGTAACATATCTAAAGCATTTGCAAATTTGTAGGATGGGCAAAGCGATAGCGTGCCCATCAAACGATAAGACACAGGCTAGGAGGCTAAGCCGTCGCGAGGGAAAGCCATTGTGAGTCAGATTTTTCGATCATTTGAGGCGAAGTGTGTGCTCTTTAACGTTGTGATCGGGAAAGCTGACCAAAAGGGCTTTTCCGCAGTAGGTTTTCTATTCTTGGACAGCCTCCTAGGAATTGAGCCATAAAAGATGGGTACGAAGAAGACCTTTTCCCATCCTACATTTGCTCAATTATTTCGTGTTTAATCTATTGATAAAAAGTTTTGTTTTAGTCATTTATAGCAGGGTAAAGGAATTTTATTGTGGGAAATTTTACATCATTTTCTGAGTTCATACAGATGGGAACACATGGACTCTATGTATGGTTGAGCTATGGTATTGCTGTGGTGATATTTTTATATAATATCGTGTCAGTTTATTTTTTAAAAAGGCAGTTTTTTCTTAATGCAAAACGTCGTTTAAGGCGTGAACAGGGAACAGTATGACGCCAAAAAGAAAAAAAAGATTAACGATAATTTTAGGCTTAGTCTTCGGGACCGCTTTAATAGTCGGTTTAGTGATGTTTTCTTTAACTGAGAATATCAATTTATTTTATTCAACCAGCCAGATTGCCAAAGGCGAAGCTCCTGTAGGTGCGCGAATTCGTGCTGGTGGTATGGTGGTCGATGGCAGTGTTAAAAGATCGTCTGATTCATTAAAAGTGCAGTTTGTATTAACCGATTTTGAACACCAGGTTATCGTTGAATTTACGGGAATATTACCTGATTTATTTCGCGAAGGGCAGGGTATTATTGCTCAGGGAAAAATGGATGCGAAAGGTATTTTTCAGGCCGATGAAGTCCTCGCGAAACATGATGAAAATTATATGCCGCCTGAAATAGCAGAATCTATGAAGAAAAAACAGGAGGCTACGAAATGATACCTGAAATAGGTGAATTTTCCCTGATTATTGCTTTATTAATGTCAGTTGTTCTGGCAACGATTCCGATGTATGGTGCTACCACACAAAATGAAATGTGGATGTCTTATGCAAAGCCTTTGGCAATGGGGCAATTTATATTTGTCATTATTAGCTTTATTTGCTTAGGTTATGCCTTTTCTCATGATGATTTTTCTGTGGTGTATGTTGCACAACACTCCAACAGCCAAATGCCAATACACTTTAAATTAAGTGCCATTTGGGGAGGGCATGAAGGATCTTTATTGTTGTGGGCTTTGATATTATGCGGCTGGACTTTTGCCGTCAGTCGTTTTAGTAAGGCATTACCGCTGGATATGCTGGCGCGTGTTTTATCGGTCATGGGGATCGTCGCGACTGGCTTTATTTCGTTTCTGTTGATTACGTCTAGTCCCTTTGATCGTTATTTACCACGATTTCCGGCGGATGGGGCAGATTTAAACCCTTTACTACAGGATTTTGGCCTTATCGTGCATCCGCCTATGCTCTATATGGGTTATGTCGGATTTTCGGTCGCTTTTTCCTTTGCCATTGCAGCGCTATTATCAGGCCGTATGGATACTGCATGGGCGCGCTGGTCACGCCCTTGGACAAATGTTGCCTGGGCATTTTTAGGGACCGGAATCACGCTGGGTAGTTGGTGGGCATATTATGAATTAGGCTGGGGTGGCTGGTGGTTCTGGGACCCAGTGGAAAATGCGTCACTGATGCCGTGGTTAGTCGGGACTGCTTTAGTGCATTCCCTGGCGGTGACAGAAAAGCGCGGTGTTTTTAAAAGCTGGACATTATTACTGGCTATTTTTGCATTTTCTTTAAGTTTATTAGGAACGTTCCTAGTGCGTTCAGGCGTTTTGACCTCTGTGCATGCCTTTGCCAGTGATCCTGAACGAGGCTTCTTTATTCTGGTGTTATTAGCACTAACAATAGGAGGCTCGCTTACTTTATATGCCTTTAAAGCACCTAATGTAAAAAGTGAATCCAGTTTTTCCTGGCTTTCAAGAGAAGTCATACTACTCGTGAATAATGTCTTTCTCACAGTGATGGCAATTACAGTCTTACTAGGTACTTTATATCCCTTATTGATTGACGCCTTAGGGCAGGGAAAAATCTCGGTAGGACCGCCGTATTTTAATGCTGTTTTTGTACCCATAATGAGTGCAATGGCATTAGGAATGGGTGTGTCTATTGCTCTTAGATGGCGTGAAACACCCGCTGAGGTCTTGCAAAAAACCTTGTGGATACCGGCTGTTGTAAGCTTGCTAATAGGCTTGGCTTTTCCGTTTATATACGGTTCAGGCTTTGATTTCAGAGTTTTTCTGGGCATCAGCATTAGTCTGTGGATTATAAGTACGGTCTGTAAAGAATTTATAAGCAAATTCCGCAATGCAAAATCCATTAGCACTAAATTACAGCAACTATCTCTCAGTTATTACGGCATGATGTTCGCGCATATTGGTATTGCAGTCACTGCCATTGGAATTACATTGGTGTCTACCTATAGTGAAGAGCGCGATATCCGTATGGCAAAAGGGGATAGTGTGGAGTTAGCAGGCTACGAATTTACCTTCCAGGGGACTCATGTGGTTACTGGGCCCAACTATATGGCTGACCGGGCAACCATTGTGGTGACCGAAGACGGACACGCCGTTGTTACCTTACATCCTGAAAAGCGTCGTTATAATGTTAAACAAAATGTGATGACTGAAGCGGACATTGATGCAGGCTTGTTTAGAGACTTATATGTTGCTTTGGGAGAACCCTTAAACAATGGTGAAGCCTGGGCAGTACGTGTACATTACAAACCTTATGTACGCTGGTTATGGTTAGGGGGGTTGATGATGGGCTTCGGGGGATTATTAACCGTTGCAGATAAGCGCTATCGCAAACACGATAACCAGCAGGAGTTAGAAAATGCCTAGGTTATTATTATTTATTCCCTTAGTATTATTTATCATTCTCGGGGTTTTTTTATGGAAAGGCTTAAGTATAGATCCTAGGAAATTACCTTCGGCCCTGATTGATAAGCCTTTTCCGGAATTTACGATGTCTGCATTGCAACAACCAGAACGGATACTGACTAAAAAGGATTTTATAGGTCAGCCTGTGCTAGTCAATGTCTGGGCAACATGGTGTCCTTCCTGTCGACGGGAGCATGAACAACTGCTGACGATAGCTGATACGGGTCATATTGAGATTATAGGTTTGAATTATAAAGACGTACGACCAGAAGCGATACGTTGGTTACAGCAATTAGGTAACCCATACCAGTTTAATATTTATGATGAGGATGGTATGTTAGGGTTGGATTTAGGGGTCTATGGAGCCCCTGAAACTTATCTGCTGGATGCGCAAGGCATTGTTCGTCATCGCCACGTGGGTGTTGTAACACCTGAAGCATGGCAGGAAATTCAGATGATTATAAAAGGATGGGATAGTGCAAAAAATTAAATCTGCAGCCTGTTTTGTACTGTTTCTAAGTAGTTTTATTGCAGCAGCTGCTATTGATGTTTATAAATTTGAAGATCCTGGTCAAGAAAAACGCTTTCAGGAACTAGCTTATGAATTACGCTGTCCAAAATGTCAAAATCAGAATATTGCCGATTCAAATGCAGAAATTGCAAAAGATCTACGCCATAAAATTCAACAGATGCTGATTGCCGGAAAAAGTAATACAGAAATTATTGATTATATGGTGGATCGTTATGGGGATTTTGTATTGTATGAACCGCGTGTAAAACCACAAACATATCTACTCTGGTACGGCCCCGCTATTTTTATTATTTTAGGTTTAATCGTTGTTTCTTTAATCATTCGCGGACGTAACACACTTAAGGAAAATGCTGATCAAAATGAAACTGCATTGACAGCAACGGAAGCAAAGCAGCTGGATGCATTGCTTAAACCAAAAAAGAGTCAAAAATCATGATGACATTATGGGTTATTTTTGCAGCATTGTTGTTGCTAGCAATGATGATATTGTTATGGCCACTGGCCGCTTTCAAAGGCGGTAATACTAGCTATCCTGTGGTATCACAAAAGCAGAAAAATATTGATATCTTTCAAGAGCGTCTGGTTGAACTGGAAAATGAACAGCTGCAGGGAAATCTTGATGAGTCTTCTTTTTTACATTTAAAAACGGAATTGGAAAAATCCTTACTGGGTGATGTACAGAACGAAGATGCCCCCGCTAACAAGCAAGTTACTAATGCCAATGCGATGCAGTGGTTAGTGATCGGGGGAATAGCCTGTTTATTTGCTATTTCCAGTTTGTTAATGTATCAATCTTTAGGCGCGAGTGAAAAGCTTGAACAATATTTAGCTCTGGGTGATCAGCCAGCAACTCCGACACAACATGCGACAAATAAGGACGCGCCAGATTTTTCCGTGGCAGTCACAGCCTTAAAGGCAAAACTGGCTGAAAATCCGCAAAATATAGACAACTGGTTTTTATTGGCGAACAGCTATATCGCGATGGGTGAGTATCAACAGGCCGCTGCTGTGTATCAGAAAATGGCAGATATTATTGGCCCCGCAAACCCGGGTTATGCAACAGCAAAAGCGGCTTATGCTCAGACCCTTTTTCAAATATCGGGTGAAACAATGACGGCAGAAGTGCAGCAAGCACTGGATGAAGCGTTACGCATTGACCCGGCAGAACCGACTGCGCTCATCTTGCAAGGCCTACAAAACTATAATGATAAACAGTATATGCAAGCGATAGCCTCATGGGAAAAGGCCAAAGTGAATGCTGTAAAAGCTCAACGTGAGCGTTTTATAGAACCCGCTATTATTGAAGCACGTCGACAAATGGGTGAGGTTGCGCCAGTTGCACCTGCACCGCAGTCGCAAATTGAAAATGCAAATGTTGCTGGTATCACTATAAACCTGGATATTAGCCCCGCTTTTAAAGCAGAATTAAACCCAGAAGAGCGAATATTTGTCTTTGCAAAAGCAAAAATGCCGATGCCTCTGGCTGCAGAACGTTTGCAAGTAAGAGATTTGCCTATCACCATAGTATTGGATGATACCAAATCAGCGATGCCAACAGCAAAAATTTCTTCCGTTGAATTTGTAGAAATTACAGCACGAGTCGCTTTATCGGGCAGCCCCAGAGCTGCAAAAGGGGATTTATATGCGACCGCAAAAAATGTAGCAGTACATAAAGGTGTGGAATTAACGTTAATGATTGACAAAATAGTGGATTGATTGCTATAGAGCGGACTTTAGTCGGCTAGGCGTCACGATAGATTTTCAGAAAAAAAACTGCCTGTCTGGATATGCTTTCCAGCCCATGAACTTTGGTATCCTTCATTGACGTCTAATAGTCGTTTACACTTTTTTTGATTTAAACGTAGGGTAGCGCAGATAACGTAACCCAGCATTTTGAGAATGCCCTAAGATGCTGGGTTACGTTTTTATGGCTACGCAAAAAAATCTAACCCAGCCTACGTTATAGCCTATAGGATAAATTATTCGGGAGGCTCTGGTATAACAATCATCGTGTCAAAAATACCGGGTGGAGAAAAGTCACCTACTTCAGGTATATCAGGTACATCTGGAATATCCGGCGTATGAGGCACGTCAGGGATTTCCATAGTTTCCGGAATATTGAGTTCGTCAATCGTTGTTTCAGGATCCTGATGCCCTGTTCCTCCGATGCCTGAAATAGACTCTTCACTGGCCGTATCGCTTGATTCCGCCATTGTATGTTGCATTACACTCAATGTCAGCAGAAAACATAAGCTTGTGCTACGAAGGTTCAGCATTTTTTATCTCCTTTTGGGGCATTACTTTGTGGCGCATTAAACAAGTAAATACCTAAATTAATTCGGTGTTTTGCTACATGAGAGTTTTTATCATTTGACTGCAGTTCACTGGCCTTTTGATTGACCTCTATCAAGGTATCCATTGCGAGTTGTTTTGCCAGGGTAGTGATGGTTTCTATAGATTCTTCTGTTAAATCACAATAATAAACACTGCGATCAAAAAAAGCTGGCTGTTGTCCCAGCAGATTGTGACTGCCTGCTGCGATATGGTCTCTTAGGTTTTGCCCGAAATAAAAGGCTTTTTCTTCAAAACCCTCAATGGGTACAAAAGCATCTGTGTTCAGTTCAACTTGATCATTGTTATTAAGATGGACTATTTTTAGCCGTATGAGTTCATCTAATACAGCTCTTGAACGTATATCCTTTTTACTGACATTTTGCACAAGTTCTTCAAAACTCACTCCCCTGTTACTACTGACTAAGCGAGCTAATGGGCGTGGAGTACCCGGCTCACTATGGTACTTTTCATCTCCTAACCACCTAGCCACTAACTCTGCGCCCACTGATATATTGCGTGGTACGATGCTCTGGTCAGAGCCTAAATTTCTAAGTCTTTTTGTGTCTTTTCGATGTACACCTGTTAGCAAGCTGATGCGGCTATCTGTTTGTTGTTTCCCCGGAACGGGGAATTCCTGATCAGCAACTTCAACGTAAATAGCTTTAAGTAATTCGCTAATAAACGGGTAGGTTATGCCAAACGAGATCAGTAAACGCACTAAAGGTTTTAGACAACGTCTAAGTGCACTAATCAAAGGAGCAGGGGGCTCTCCAGGCGTCGGTAGGGGAGTTGTCTTGCTCATTTACATTAACAAAGGATTGGGTAGGTCATAGTTAGCTGACTCAGGAGTATCATATTCTAAAGATAGTGTTGTTTCGAGATGGGATATTAACAATGTTTCAAAGATGAAAAAACCTTAGAACTGTTTAAGGTAACTCGCAACAAATAACCCACCCACCTTGCTTGTTTTTTTGTCCGTCTTCTGCGTTGTAGAAATAGTTACGTAGCCTGCTATGCGCCTATTTCTACGCCTTGAAGACGAACAAAAATCCTGCGCAATATGGGTAGTTTATTTATTGCGAGTTACCTAAGTGCTCTCTTGACTTATGGTTGAGAGGGCGAACATCAGGAAATTTAATAACTTTCCTGATGCCCCATAATTCTCAGTGATAAGTAAATAATACCTGAAACAGCAGTATGTTAAAAAAATCGTCATTCCCGCAGTCTTTTATCGGGAATCTTTGCTTAGGAATGGGAATCAAATAACTTGTGCATTCTGACGTGTCTTTTTGTTCGCCTTCTGCGTTGCGGCAACAGTTACGT